>NZ_CP029145.1:314224-628449 GCF_003149515.1 Hymenobacter nivis | reverse complement strand
GGCTCTTGATGGTGATGCCCCGCTCGCGCTCCAGGTCCATGTTGTCGAGCAGTTGGGCCTGCATGTCGCGCTTGGCCACAGTGCTCGTGAACTCCAGGAGCCGGTCGGCCAGCGTGCTTTTGCCGTGGTCGATGTGGGCGATGATGCAGAAATTACGGATATTCTTCAACGGAGGGCGGTTTTTTCAGGAGAACGAAGGTACGGCGAAAGCAGTGCCAATTAGCCAGCAGCGCGCACTTTATAGCCCGCATCGCGGGGGCGGGCTGCCGGGTTTTTGCCGGCTGCCCGCTAATCATTGCGCCGGGTACAACGGCGGTTTGGAGGCCCTGGGGAACCCGGGCAATGATTCAACGATTACCAGGCAGCCGGCGAAAAGCCGGCAGCCCGGGCCGTTTCCGGGGCCCCAAATATTGCCTCACATCACTAGCTGGTTGCAGCCGCGCACGTCCGAATTATCCATGCGGCCCAGCACTTCGAAGGAGCCGTCGGGGTGCTGCACGGCTAAATCTTTGGTTTCGATGAAGGCACACGAATCAATGTTG
Source organism: Hymenobacter nivis (assembly GCF_003149515.1). Lineage (NCBI taxonomy): Bacteria > Pseudomonadati > Bacteroidota > Cytophagia > Cytophagales > Hymenobacteraceae > Hymenobacter > Hymenobacter nivis. The sequence goes on along the minus strand of NZ_CP029145.1, from coordinate 627,907 downwards.
GCCAGGTCGATGACGTTGATGGCGCCGTCGGGCCGGCGCTCGGCCACGTCGAACGGGTCGGCGGGGTCGCGCAGCAGCACGCGCAGCGGTGGCGGGCAGTGGAAGCGCCCATCGCCCAGCGAATAGGCCTGGCTGAGCAGCTCCGTCATGCCGTACTCGGAGTGGATGCCGGCGGGCCCGAAGGCGCGTTGCAGCTCCTGGTGCAGCTCCTCCCGAATCAGCTCGCGGCGGCGCCCCTTCATGCCCCCGGTTTCGAGCACCGTCAGGCCTTGCAGCTCGGGCGCGGGGCCCGCTTCGGCGGCCAAATCCAGCAGGGCGTAGCTCACGCCGATGAGCAGCACGCGGCGGCCGGCGGCCTGCTGGGCTTCGGCCAGGGCCTGGCGCAGGGCCCGGTGGTCGTGCAGGAAAAACGCGGGCTGCGCCTGCCCCGAGCGCCGGGCAAAGTCGTCCACCATCGCCACCAGCGACGACTGCCCCTGCTCCAGGTACGAGGGCAGCAGGGCCAGGAACGTCCAGCCCGGGAGGGGGCCGTAGAACTGCTCGAAAATGCGGGCGGCGTTGTCGCGGTACAGCTGCGGGTCGCGCAGCAGGTGGCGGCTGCGCTGCTGGCGGGTGGTGCCGCTGCTCAGGAATTCTTCCTGGGGGCCCCAGGCGGCGGGCTCGGTGCGCACGTCGTGGGTTTTGAAGAACTCGATGGGTAAAAACGGGATGTCGGCCAGGGCCCCCACGGCGGCGGGAGCCCGGCCCAGCTGGTGCAGGTAGGCGGCGTAGGGCGGGCAGTGGGCGGCCTGGTGGCGGAACAGGGCCAGAGCCGCCGCCTCGAAGGTGGCGGCCGATACAGCGGGCAGCTGGCGCAGGAATTCGGCGCGGAAACTCATTGGCAGGCGGAGGGGTTAGCAGGGCACAACAAAACCGCGCCGGCTTCGTTGCGAGAAACGTACATTCGGGCCGCTTTTAGGGGCCCCGGGGTGGGTTCACTTTCGTCTTTTCACTCTTCTATGCGCACTTTATTCTACTCATTGCGCCTGGCTGGGCTACTGGCCGTTGCGGCCGGGGCCGTCAGTAGCTGCCTCAACCCGCCCGACTACTCCGATACGCCCAGCATTAGCAACCCGCAGATATTCTACAAACGCCTGGCAAGCAAGTCGGGCACTTCCGATTCCATAGCCATCACTGTTTCTTACCAGGATGGTAACGGCGACCTGGGATTGGCTGATGGCGATACTGCCGGGGTTTATGCTTACCGGGGAGGCAACAACCGCAACAACAACAATTATTTTCTTCAACCCTACATAAAGGATGGGCAAGGTAATTTTCAGCCCTACATTAATCCCAATCCCAAGCTTAACTACAACGGCCGTTTCCCGCGCATTACCGCCGACGGAACTAAAGCTGCCCCGGTAAAGGGGACGCTCGTTTTTGGCAAGGATTACATCCCCGGGTATCCTTTCCGCCCTCACCAGGAAGTACGATTCGTCGTCAGCATTCAGGACCGGGCGTTGCACGAAAGCAACGTGGTAACCACCAACAGCATCATCATCCCGTAGGGCCCCGCACCTGACGGTAAAAACGGCCGCCTCCCGTTGGGAAGGCGGCCGTTTTTTTGGTGATGTAGCTTAGCCTTTGTAGTCCGATGTACAGACCAGTAACTTAATAGATTTCCGGAAACTGCTCCGGGTCGGCTTCGCTAAGCAGGGCGTAGGCAGCGTCGAATACATCCTCCACGTTGGGCTTGCTGAAGTAGTCGCCGTCGGAGCTGTAGGCCGGGCGGTGGGCCTGGGCCGAGAGGCAGCGCGGAGCCGCGTCGAGCAGCTGGTAGCCGTTTTGCTCGTCGATGACGTGCTGGAGCATGAAGGCCGAGGCCCCGCCGGGCACGTCCTCATCGGCAAACAGCACGCGGCCGGTTTTGCGCAGGCTGTCGGCGATGAGGTGCTCGGTATCGAAGGGCAGCAGGGTTTGCACGTCGATGACTTCGGCCGAAATACCTTCGGCGGCCAGCTGGGCGGCGGCCTCCATCACCACCCGGCACATTGAGCCGTAGGTGACGATGGTGATGTCGGTGCCGGCGCGCAGCACCTCGGGACGGCCCAGCGGCAGCGTGAACTCGCCCACGTTGGCGGGCAGCTTTTCTTTGAGGCGGTAGCCATTCAGGCACTCCACCACTACGGCCGGCTCGTCGCTCCGCAGCAGCGTGTTGTAGAAGCCGGCGGCGCGGGTCATGTCGCGGGGCACGCACACGTGGATGCCGCGCAGCGTGCTCAGCAGCAGGCCCATGGGCGAGCCCGAGTGCCAGATACCCTCCAGGCGATGGCCACGGGTGCGCACAATAAGCGGGGCCTTCTGGCCGCCCTTGGTGCGGTACTGGAGGCAGGCGAGGTCGTCGCTCAGAATCTGCACCGCGTACAGCAGGTAGTCGAGGTACTGAATCTCAGTAATGGGCCGCAGCCCGCGCAGGGCCGCACCGATACCCTGCCCGATGATGGTGCACTCACGGATGCCGGTGTCGGTCACGCGCAGCTCGCCAAATTTTTCCTGCAAGCCGGCAAAGGCCTGGTTCACGTCGCCGATCTGGCCCACGTCCTCGCCGATAGCGAAAATGCGCGGGTCGCGCTCGAAGTTGGCCGTAAAGCAGGCTTGCAGCACCTCGCGGCCGTCCACCACGGGCGGGGTTTCGGCGTAGGCCACGGGCACTTCGTCGATGTTGCCCACGGCTTCCTCGCTCTGGCTGAAGAGATTGGCGTTGTAGCGGTCGGCGTTTTCGCCTTGCAGCTGCTCCAAGTACTGCTGCACGGCGCGGCGGCCGGGGTGGCGCAGGCCGCGCACCTGGCGCAGGGCCTGGCGCAGGGTGCGCACGCTGTCGGCGCGGATAGGCGCGGGGTTGGTGCGCAGCTGGTTCACGGTTTCGGCCAGGGCGTGCTCGGTGCCGGTGGCTTTCACCAGGCGGTCGAGCAGGGCCACGGTGGCGTCGCGCTCATTCTTGATGGGATCCACAAAGGCCGACCAGGCAGCGGTGCGGGCCTGCTTAACGGTGGCAGCGGCGTCCTTTTCGAGGGCGTCGAGCTCGGCGGCGGTGGCGTGGCCCTCGGCCAGCAGCCACTCGCGCATTTTCAGCAGGCAGTCGTGCTCTTCTTCCCAGCGCAGGCGCGTTTTGGGCTTGTAGCGCTCGTGCGAGCCGCTGGTGCTGTGGCCCTGGGGCTGCGTGAGCTCGGTGACGTGGAAGAGCACGGGCACGTGCTGAGCGCGGCACACGGCGGCCGCGCGCTGGTAGGCGTCCACCAGAGCGGGATAATCCCAGCCCTTCACCACAAAAATCTCAAAGCCGGGCTCCCCCTCGCCGTCGCGCTGCAAGCCGGCCATAATGGCCGAAATGCTCTGCTTGGTGGTCTGGTACTCGGCGGGCACCGAGATGCCGTAGTGGTCGTCCCACACGCTCACCAGAAGCGGAATCTGGAGCACGCCGGCCGCGTTCAGGGCCTCAAAAAACATGCCTTCCGAAGTGCTGGCGTTGCCGATGGTGCCAAAGGCCACCTCGTTGCCATTCACCGAAAAGTCGCTGAATTGATGCAGCTCGGGGTTAAGGCGGTAGAGCTTGCTGGCGTAGGCCAGGCCCACGAGGCGCGGCATTTGGGCAGCGGTGGGCGAGATGTCGGCCGATGAGTTTTTGGTCGAAGTCTGGGGTTTGAACAGGCCGTTGTCGTCGAGCAGGCGGGTGCCGAAGTGGCCGTTCATGGCGCGGCCGGCGGTGGCGGGCTCGGCCTCCACGTCGGGGTTGGCGTAGAGCTGGGCGAAGTACTGCTGCCAGGTAAGCTCCCCGATGGCCACCATAAAGGTTTGGTCGCGGTAGTAGCCGGCGCGGAAGTCACCGTTCTTAAAGGCGCGGGCCATGGCCAGCTGGGGCAGCTCTTTGCCATCGCCAAAAATACCAAATTTGGCCTTGCCCATAAACACTTCTTTGCGGCCAGCGAGCGAGGCGTGCCGGCTCTCCCACCCCAAGCGGTAGTCGTGCAGAATATCGGCCAGGGCCAGGGCGGCCGTGGGGGCCGGAGCGGTGAGTTCGGCAGTGGGCATGGGCTAGAAAACTTAAGTAGAGCGGGTGGGATGTGGAGAAGGGCAAAACGGCCGGAGCCGGTACAAAAATAGGGCGCCGGGCGTGGGCGGGGGCCCGGTGTATATTTGCCTGGCCCGCCGGCCGCCGCGGTTTACCCCCGGGGCCCCGGCTCCATTTCTCTAACGCTCTGCGTATGAAATACATTTTTGCCCTCGCTTTGTTGGCCGGCACCCTGGGGGCCCGGGCCCAGGGCGCACTCACGTTCGAGCGCGACCTGCACGATTTCGGCGCCGTACCGGAGGGCACGCAGGCCACCCACGCGTTCCGGTTCACGAACACCGGCAACCAGCCCGTGGTCATCGCCAACGTGCAGGCCAGCTGCGGCTGCACCACCCCCGACTGGACCAAAACGCCGGTGCTGCCCGGCAAGTCGGGCGTGGTGCGCGCCGTGTACAGCAGCGCCGGCCGGCCCGGCGTGTTCAGCAAAACCGTGACCGTGACCAGCAACGCCGCCGAGCCCAGCCATGTGCTCACCATCAAGGGCACAGTGCTGACCCAGGCCGAGCAGAAGAAAACCCTGACGCCCGCCGAAATTGCCCGCTCGCCGCGCCTGGTGGTGGAGGGTGCCCCGGGCCACGATTTCGGCCGGCTCGAAAGCGGGCAGCAACTCAGCGCGCGCTTTGTGGTGCGCAACGCCGGCAAGCGCCCGCTCGTGCTGGGGGCCCTCAGCAGCGCCTGCTACTGCGTGGGCTACAAGATACCACCCGCCCCCATCGCCCCCGGCCAAAGCGCCCCCGTGGAGCTGGTGTACGCCCCGCGCCAGCTGGGGGCCCTGGCCGACGTGGTAACGCTGCAATCGAACGACGTGGCCACACCCGCCGACGCCAAGCTCACGCTGCGCGCCACCGTGGTGCGCACCCTGGCCCCCGAAAGCCTCGTCAAGGAAAGCGGCACCACCGTTCCTTTTAAATAGCCAGCGGCGTGGGTGCTGCGTTTAACCAAGCTACTGCAAGCAATACTGGAATGTAGAGACGCATCTTTGCGTCTCAGGTATTGCACGACTTGACTAGACACTGTTCCGATCTGTCGTTTAATCCTGAGACGCAAAGATGCGTTTCTATATTCCAGGCTGGCCCTCAACCTTTTCCCCTTTTCATGCCTCCCCAATACCTCCCCGCTGCGGATCGCTACCAAGCCCTACCCTACCGCCGCTGCGGCAAAAGCGGCCTCAAGCTGCCCGCCATTTCGCTGGGCCTCTGGCACAACTTCGGCGACGTGGACGCGCTGGCCACCGGCCGCCAAACCCTGCACCTGGCCTTCGATAACGGCATCACCCACTTCGACCTGGCCAACAATTACGGCCCGCCCCCCGGCTCGGCCGAGCTGAACTTTGGCAAGGTGCTGGCCCAGGATTTTGCCGCGTACCGCGACGAGCTCATCATTTCCACCAAGGCCGGCTACGGCATGTGGGAGGGCCCCTACGGCGAGTGGGGTTCGCGCAAGTACCTGCTGGCCAGCCTCGACCAAAGCCTCAAGCGCATGGGCCTGGAGTATGTCGATATCTTCTACCACCACCGGCCCGACCCCGACACGCCGCTGGAAGAAAGCATGGGGGCCCTGGCCCATGCTGTGCGCCAGGGCAAGGCCCTGTACGTAGGCCTATCGAACTACGGGCCCGAGGAGGCCCAAAAGGCCATTGGCCTGCTGCGCGAAATGGGCACGCCCTGCCTCATCCACCAGCCCAAGTACTCCATGCTGGTGCGCGACCCCGAGGCCGGCCTGCTCGACGTGCTGGGCGCGGAAGGTGTGGGCTGCATCCCATTCTCGCCCCTGGCCCAGGGCCTGCTGTCGGACAAGTACTTACAGGGTATCCCCGACGACTCGCGGGCGGCTAGCAGCACGGGCTTTTTGCAGCGCGAGCAGGTGACGCCCACCGTGGTGGCCCAGCTCCAGCAGCTGAATACGGTAGCTCAGGCCCGCGGCCAGAGCCTGGCCCAAATGGCCCTGGCCTGGCTGCTGAAGGACGACCGGGTGACCTCCGTGCTGGTAGGAGCCAGCCGCCCCGCCCAGCTCGCCGACTCGCTGCACTGCCTCCAGAACCTGAATTTCAGCGCCGACGAACTGGCCCGCATCGAGCAGATTTTGCAGAAGCCAGCGGACACAGCCGCGGCTTAAACGCCCAATAGCTGGGGCCCAAGTGGGCCACGTGCATTTGCAAGTCACCGACCGGGCGCTGGCATTTTACCAGGGCCTGCTGGGCTTTGAATTGCAGCAGCGTTACGGCGAGCAGGCCGCTTTTTTGGGAGCCAGGGGCTACCATCACCATATCGGACTGAACACCCGAAACAGCCTGGGCGGGGCCCCGGCGCGCACCCAGGGCGCGGCGGGCCTCTACCACGCCGCCCTGCTCTACCCCACCCGCGCCAACCTGGGCCGCGTGGTGGGCCGGCTGGTGGCGGCCGGCTACCCGCTGAGCGGCGCGGCCGACCACGGCGTGTCGGAACCGAGTACCTCAACGCCCCCGACGGCAACGGCCTGGAGCTGTGCTGGGACCGGCACCGGCCGCCTGGCCCCGCGACGCAGCCGGCGGCCTCACCATGTACACTCATCCCCTCGATTTGGGCGCGCTGATGGCAGCGGGTGAAACACCCGGCTAAGTAACTGGCCTGCATTAATTCGGGTGCAACAAACTAATCATCAATAAGAAAGCCAATAATTAATGGTTAAATTATTATATGTAAATTTATGCAATTGCCAGCGTCAACTTTTGCTTGCCTTTTGCCTACCATCCTATGCGTATTCGCGCCCTGCTGCTAGCTGCTTGTTTTAGCTTCTCCCTGGCAGCAGTGGCCCAAAACCAGCCCGGACCAGCTTACTTTCTCCGCCATCCGACGAACGAACCACGCCTTAGCTTGGTGCTACTACCCGGTGGCCCGGTGCCTGCCTTGCCAGCAGTAACCCTTATCCCTACGGTACGAGCGGCAGCGGCCTTTACCCCGCTGCCAGTTTCTGCGACTCACTCCTTGTGTACTGAGGAACCGGCGCCACGCCGCGACCTAACCGGCGTCTGGGCCTATCCACCCTACGACCCGTACCGGAACCTATCGGAGACCTACCGTAAAAATACCCTACCCGACGTGTGGGCTGAGCCGTTGCCATTGCAACTATTACGGAGCGCGCTGGGCCGGCCAGGTTTTCCATTTGTGCAGGGGCGGCCATAAGTTGGTGGCCGCACCGCACGGATGCAAGGGCTTATTGCACCTCGGCACGGCCGCGCGCTTGCGGCGGTATAGGCGAATGACGGGGCGCTTTTGCGGCTTTCGGACCAGTATTCGGTCCGGGCGGCCAGTTATTGCGGCCGGTTGGCCGGTTGGCCGGTATCCGCTTATTCTCCCTAACAATAATTGGTTGGCCGGCTGAAAAAGCCGACGGACCGGCAGCTGCCTAGTATGGCTTGGCAGGTGCTTTTGGTAGCCTTGGAGCGGCTCCCAGGTTGGTATACATCGCTGTTCCGGTAGAGGTGGGGCTTGCCCCCGCCCAAATTGTTGCCACGGTCACCGTTCAATGATTCGGGCGGGGGCAAGCCCCGCCCCTACACCGCAAATAGGTATGCACATCAACCTGGAAACTGCTCTGGCGCATAGATTTGTTTAGGTGTAAGGAGAACCCTTGCCGCACGGCCAGGAGGATTTTTTGGGTATTTTCCTAGCCATTTTGCCACTCTCTAAGTGGGATGAGTTGACCAAAAGCATGCTTGCATTACTTCCAAGAAGCCAGAAAAAGATTTGGGCCAGGACGAGCCGATGGGCGGCACTTTTCGCCGCTACGGGCCGTTGGGGCCCTATCTTTACGTGCCGTTTTGGCGCCTCCACCTCCCCTTCATCCCACCCATTTTCGTTATGATTATCGGCGTTCCCAAGGAAATTAAAAACAATGAAAACCGCGTGGGCCTCACGCCCGCTGGCGTAGCCGAGCTGCGCAAGCACGGCCACACGCTGCTGGTGCAAGCCGGGGCCGGCGGCGGCAGCGGCTTCGACGACGCTGATTACGAGCAGGCGGGGGCGCAACTGCTACCCACCATTGCCGACGTGTACGGGCAGGCCGATATGATCATCAAGGTGAAGGAGCCGATTGCTGAGGAATACCCGCTCATCAAGGAGAACCAGCTGCTGTTCACGTACTTCCACTTTGCCAGCGGCGAGGCCCTGACCCACGCCATGATCGAGCGCAAGGCCATCTGCCTGGCCTATGAAACCGTGGAGCTGCCCAACCGCGCCCTGCCCCTGCTCATCCCCATGAGCGAAGTGGCCGGCCGCATGGCTCCCCAGGAAGGCGCCAAGTACCTAGAGAAACCCCTGAAAGGCCGCGGCATTCTGCTCGGCGGCGTACCCGGCGTGAAGCCGGCACACGTGCTGGTGCTCGGCGCGGGCATCGTGGGCACGCAGGCAGCCAAGGTGGCCGCGGGCCTGGGGGCCCAGGTCACCATTATGGACATCAACCTGAACCGCCTGCGCGAACTCGACGACTTCATGCCGAAAAACGTGGTGACGCAGTATTCTAACGAGTATAATATCCGCGAAGCCATTAAAACCACCGACCTGGTGGTGGGCGCGGTGCTGATTCCGGGCGCCAAGGCCCCGCACCTCATCACGCGCGATATGCTGAAAACCATGCGCCCCGGCACCGTGCTCGTGGACGTGGCTGTGGACCAGGGCGGCTGCATCGAAACCTGCCGCCCCACCACTCACGAAGACCCGACCTTCATCATCGACGACGTGGTGCACTACTGCGTGGCCAACATGCCCGGCGCGGTACCCTACACCTCCACCCTGGCCCTCACCAACGCCACGCTGCCTTACGCCGTGAAGCTGGCCAACCTGGGCTGGCAGGCCGCTTGCCGCCAGGACGCCGCCCTGCGCCTTGGCCTGAACGTGGTGCACGGCGAGGTCGTTTACAAAGGCGTGGCCGAAGCCTGGGGCCTGCCCCTGGTGGACGTAGCCCACGTGCTGGAGCCCGTAACGGCTTAGTTAACAGCGCACTGTAGCACGAACTTTGTAGTTCGCGGCGCTCGCTTCGTCCTGCCGATTGAACGCTGAACGGTTACCGTGCAGCGGCGCGAACTCCAAAGTTCGCGCTACAGAAAAGGCCTCCCCGATGCTATATCGGGGAGGCCTTTTCTTTTTACGGCCTGCCTACCCTGCCTTGCGGTCGCCGCTGGTGAAGGCCACTACTCAGCCGGGGTATTCGGGGGCGCGCTTGCTCACGTCAACCCGTGGAAATTAGCCGCCGCTTATGCGCAGTGCTTACGGATAATCGCCGGCGCGAGCTGCTGGCTTTTCGCCGGCTGCCCGCTAATCGTTGCATCATTGCCGAAAGGCCGCCGTGGGACCCCGGCAATTACCCCGGAAACGCCGCTACGCGCTGGCGCTGCTCGCCCAGGCCTTCGATGCCTAGCGCCACCACGTCGCCGGCGCGCAGGTACTGCGGTGGGTGCAGGCCCATGCCCGTACCGGCCGGGCTGCCGGTGGAGATGACGTCGCCGGGCAGCAAAGTCATGAACTCACTGACGTAGCTGATGATTTTGGCCAGCCCGAACACCAGGTCGGCGGTGGTGGCTTCCTGCTTGGTGGCGCCGTTCACGGTGAGCCAGATGCGCAGGTTTTCGGGGTCGGGCACGTCGGCGGCTAGCGTGAGGTAGGGCCCCAACGGCGCAAAGGTGTCGGCGCTTTTACCCTTGGTCCACTGCCCGCCGCGCTCCAGCTGGTGGGCCCGCTCGCTGTAGTCGTTGAGGATGGTGTAGCCGGCGATGTGGCCCAGTGCATCGGCTTCTGCTACGTAGGATGCTAACTTACCGATGACAAAGGCCAACTCGGCTTCCCAGTCGAGCTTTTCGGCGCCGCGGGGCAGCACCACATCGTCGTGGGGCCCGCACAAGGCGGAGGTGGCCTTGAGGAAAAATACGGGTTCGGTGGGCAGGCCCAGGCCGGTTTCGGCGCTGTGGTCGCGGTAGTTCAGGCCAATGCACACAATTTTGGACGGCCGCGCCACGCAGCTGCCCAGGCGGGCTTCGGCGGGCACTTCGGGGCACTGAGCGGCGTGGGGCCCCAGCCAGGCGGCGAGGCGGACCGGGCCATCGGTGGCGAAAAAGGCCTCGTGGTAGTCTTCGCCAAACGCCGACACGTCGAGGCGCTGGCCGGCGGCGGTGCGCACGCCGGGCTGCTCGTGCCCCCGCGGGCCGAAGCGGAATAATTGCATGGGGTAAGTTTTAGTTGTCAATTTTTCGTTGTCAGTTGTCATGTAGCTTTTGGTGCAGCTGCTCGCCGGAAATCACTAAAGCTGTTTAGGAAGTCTGGAAATTCGAAATTGAACGTCAGATGAGCATGACGGTCTGACGACTTCCTAAACAGCTTTACTGATAAAAATCTCGGATATCTAATAACGAACAACTGACCACTAGCAACTAAGGGCATTACGGCCCAGCCAGCGCCACGGCTGCCGCAAAGCCTGGAATTTCGTTGAGCCGCTCGTTGGTGCGGGCCGCGAAATCGACCTGCCAGCAGTAGTGCACCAGGCCGTTGGTGAGCAGCAGCAGCGGAGCCCCCACTGTTTGGTTGTAGGTAGTGGCCTGCCGGGCCACGGCCGCGTCAATGGCCACGTGCGGGGCCTTGCACTCGACCAGCAGCAGGGGCTGGCCGGTGGGGCCCAGGGCCAGCAGGTCAGTGCGCTTCTGGCGCTGGTTGTAGCGCAGGCCGCGCTCCAGGGCCAGCAGGCCGCGCGGGTAGCCCAGATGGCCCGCCAGGTAGTGCACCACGTGCTGGCGCACCCACTCCTCGGGCGTGAGCACCACGTGCTTGCGCCGGAGCCCATCCCAAATAAGCGGCTGGTTTGTGGCCGATTGCGTAAGTTTGGCTTCGAAAGGCGGCAGGTCCAACTCTTGCATCACCTCCAAAGGTACGGGGGGCCGCCGCGTTTCAGGAGCTGCCCGCCGTGCCGCCGTACCCCTCAGGGGCGGCGGTTTTTTTGTTTTCAACGAGTGAGGTGGCGAGTGAGTGAATTATCCACCGATCCACTATCCGGCCCCGTACCACTTCACTCTTTTCCCACTTCACTCATTCGCCAACTCACCAATTCGCTCATTTGCCCCCATGAAGACCAAAGAAGAAATCGTAAACAACTGGCTACCACGCTACACGGGCGTACCGCTCGGCGAATTCGGGCAGTACATCCTGCTCACTAATTTCAGCAACTACGTGTATATGTTTGCCGAGCAGTTCGGCGTGGAGGTGCGCGGACTCGATAAGCCGATGCAGTCGGCCACGGCGGACGGCATCACCATCATTAATTTCGGCATGGGCTCGCCGATGGCGGCCACGGTGATGGACCTGCTCTCGGCCGTCAAGCCCAAGGCGGCGCTATTTTTGGGCAAGTGCGGGGGCCTGAAAAAGACCAAACTCGGCGACTTGGTGCTGCCCATTGCCGCCATTCGCGGCGACGGTACTTCCGACGACTACCTGCCCAAGGAGATTCCGGCCCTGCCCTCCTTCCGCCTGCAACGCGCGGTTTCGTCGATGATTAAGAAGCACGAGCTGGACTACTACACCGGCACCGTGTACACCACTAACCGCCGGGTGTGGGAGCACGACCAGGAGTTCAAGGACTACTTGCGCCGGGTGCGGGCCCTGGCCGTGGACATGGAAACGGCCACTATTTTCGTGTGTGGCTTCATGAACGACATTCCCCACGGGGCCCTGCTGCTGGTGAGCGACAACCCGATGACGCCCGAGGGCGTGAAAACCTCGGAATCGGACTCGAAAGTGACCACTAACTTCGTGAAGCAGCACCTGGCCATCGGCATCGAGTCGCTGCTGGAGTTGAAGAACTCGGGCGAGTCGGTGAAGCACATGAAGTTCGAATAAGGGCTCCAGATTGGCTACGCTGGCCTTTGGGTCACCCAGGTTTTTTGAATTTCATAGATTTTATGGACGGCCGCTTATGCTTCATTTTACTGACTTTCGATTTCGGGGCGGGGCCTTTTTACTGATCCTCAGCCTTATTGGCTGCGACCGGGGGAAACACTCGGCCCAGGACACCCTGCGCAACACCGCTGAGGCGGCGGGGCAGTCGACCACGGTGGCGGCGGATGGACTGGCCACCGGCGCCCAGCGCGAGGCGGCCCAAACCGGCCTCAGCGCCGCCTTGCAAGCGCGCGGGCTGCGCCTGGGCAAGTCGTTTGTGGCCGGCGACGACAGCGTGCGCGCCGGCCGGCCGCAGCTCTCGCTCTACGTCATTTTTGAACGCACTTTCCGCGACACTGTGCGCGTGCGCCTGCTCGATAACAACGGCGTGGAATACGGCCGCAGCCGCGTGCTGTTGCAGGGCCGGGCCGACGAGGCGCGGCCGTTCCCGGTTCGCTTCGACCCGCACATGCATTTTGAGTTGGGCACGCAGGTAGTGGTGGAATAAAACGCCAACCCAAAGCAGCTGAACGTTTTACCCGGTTCACCGAAGCATCGCAGCCGGGGCAGTAATTCAATCCAAGGGATTTACTGGTGCGGGAGCGATGCTCCGTTGCGCAGATGCCAGATGGGCAGGATGTGCTTATTATTGCTTGACTAGCGCAGTTTTCAAGTCCGTGTACTTGGTGCGGTAGAACGGAGTGGCACTCCGTTCTACATGCGAACGCCAAACTAAGTACCACTCCGTTCTACCGCACCAGGTACACCAACTTGGAAGCTATTCCAGGTTCTCATTTAACCGCCTACAGATGGTATCTTTTACTAGGTTTTGGGGCCCCGGGCTGGCCGGGGCCCTGGTGGCCCTGGGGGCCCTAAACGGCTGCCAGCCGCGCCGCGAGGCCGTCGATTTGCTCGTGACCAACGCCACGGTATACACCGTCGATTCCACGTTCAGCAAGGCGCAGGCGTTTGCCGTGAAGGACGGCAAGTTTGTGGCCGTGGGCACGGCGGCCGATTTGCAGGGCCGCTACCAGGCTGCCCAAACGGTGGACGCCGGCGGACAATTCATCTACCCCGGCTTCTACGACGCGCACTGCCACTTCTACCGCTACGCCCTGGGGCTGCAAGCGGCCGATTTGGTGGGAGCCACGTCGTGGGCCGAAACGGTGGGCCGCCTCGCGCGGCACCGCCAGCAGCAGCCCAATGCGGCCTGGCTCACGGGCCGCGGCTGGGACCAGAACGACTGGCCCGGCCAGCGCTTCCCCACCAAAGACACGTTGGACCAGCTGTTTCCGAACGTGCCGGTGCTCATCGCCCGCGTGGACGGGCACGCCGCGGTGGCCAACCAAAAGGCGCTGGACCTGGCCGGCATTACGGCCGCCACGCCCATCAGCGGCGGCGTAATTGGGCGCGACGCCCGGGGCCGCCTCACCGGCCTGCTCGTGGACAATGCCGTGCAATTAGTGGCGGCCAAAATCCCCGAGCCCAGCCCGGCCGAGGCGGCGCGCTTGCTACTGCAAGGCCAGCAAAAATGCCTGGCCGTGGGCCTCACCAGCCTCGCCGACGCGGGCCTCGACAAGGCCAACATCGACCAGCTGGCGGCGCTGCAACGGGCCGGCCAGCTGCACCTGCGCCTCTACGCCATGCTCAACCCCACGCCCGCCAACAAGGCGTACTACTTACCGCGGGGGCCCTATTTCAGCGACGATCTGACCATCAGTTCCTTTAAGGTGTACGCCGACGGGGCCCTGGGCTCGCGCGGGGCGGCGCTGCTGGCGCCCTACACCGACCGGCCGAAGGAAACCGGCTTCCTGCTCCAAAACCCCGACTACTACCGGAACCTGGCCAAGGAGCTGGCAGCCACCAAGTTTCAGATGAACACCCACGCCATCGGCGACTCCTCGAACCGGCTACTACTGGACATTTACGGGGCGGCGCTACACGGCCAGCCCGACCGGCGCTGGCGCATCGAGCACGCGCAGGTGGTGAGCCCAACCGATGTGGCCAAGTTTGGGCAGTACCACATCGTGCCGTCGGTGCAGCCCACCCACGCCACCTCTGATATGTACTGGGCCGGCGAGCGGCTGGGGGCCCGGCGCCTGAAAACCGCCTACGCCTACCAGGCGCTGCGGAAGCAGTACGGCCAGGTGGCGCTGGGCTCTGACTTCCCAGTGGAGGACATCAACCCGCTCTATGGCTTCCACGCCGCCGTGGCGCGGCAGGATGCCAAGAATTTCCCCACCGGCGGCTTTCAGATGGAAAACGCCCTGAGCCGCCCCGACGCCCTGCGCGGCATGACCACCTGGGCCGCCCACGCCGGCTTCGAGGAAAAGCGCAAGGGCCAGATCAAGCCGGGGATGCTGGCCGATTTCGTGGTGCTGAAAACCGACCTCCTGAGGGCCCCCAACGAGCAGCTGCACGACACCAAGGTGCAGCAAACCTGGATTGGGGGCAAGCAGGTTTTCGCCATTAAAAACTGAGCAATAAAAAGCGAGAAAGGGCCGCGCCGCCGCCCGGAGCGCAGCGCGGCCCCCTAGCTACTGCCGCGAAAGGCGCGACCTGCTCTTGCTTAGAACAGTTTTCAGGTCCGTGTACAGCCTGGTTGCTACCGGTCAGCCGGCTTTTTCAGCCGACCGACCGATTATCGTCAGGGAAAACAAACGGCGGCGGGTCAACCCCAGCACCGGCCCGGCAGCCCTCACGTTCAACGCCGCCGCCACGGCCATTACGGGCACGGTTACCAACGCGCTGGGCACCCAGGTGCTCCGCTTCGACCAAGCGGTAGGCACCGGTTACCAGATGCTTGCCGTTGATTTGAACGCGCAGCCGACCGGGGTGTGCTTTATCCGCGTGCAAACGCTGCAGGGCCTCCAGACCCTGCACGTGGCCAAGCAGTAAGCCCCTGGCTAGCCGCACGCACAACGTACAACACCGCAAATGCCCCGGGGTGGGGAAGTGGCCGCCAGGAATACTGGCGGCCACTTCCCCACCCCGGGGCATTTGCGGGCTTGCGCACCAACGGCAGCTAAAAACTGCCCGGCTCGTCGGCGCTGGGGCCGTACACGCCGGGCACCGGAATATCGAGCAGGCGCAGGTACACCGTGAGCTGGCCGCGGTGGTGGATGCTGTGGTTGAGCCCCATGATGCGCAGGGCGGCGCCCTTGGGGCGATTCATGAGCACCTGGTCGCCGCGGCGCAGCTGGAAATTCTGGCCCAACTTTTCGTCGCTCGAATCGTGCAGGGCTTGGCGGAGGCTGGCGCTGTACTGGTCGAAGCGGGCCAGCAGCTCGGCGCTGGTGGTGGGCGTGGGGCCCGGCTTGGGCGCGTTGGCATCGAGGAAGTCGCGCTCGTCCTTTTCCACAAACAGCTGCTTGAAAGCCAGCAGGTTGACAATATGCGCGGCCAGCTGCCCCAGCTTCATCGACTTGGGGTGGGGCTGGTAGTCGAGCTGGTCTTCGGGCACGCGCTCAAGCACTTTGCGGATAACGGCCAGCTCGTGGTCGAGCTCGGCGAGGATGTTTTGTTGGATGGAGGCGGTGTGCATGAGGGGAGTTGGGACGAAAAAATGGAGGCGAGGCAAGGCGCTGGCATGGGCCCTACCGGACCCGAACGGCGCCGACTGCCGGTTACTTCAACGTGCTGGGCGTGCTGGCGATGGAAGAGGCGGCTGGTGGGCCCGGAAACGTGGCCGGACTGGTGGCGGGCGTATCGCGCAGCTTCTTGCCACGCAGCGTCAGCAGAAAGCCTAAGCCTAAGATAAAGAACACGATGAGCGACAGAATACTGTTGCGCATCGAGCCCGTGATTTGGCCGATGAGGCCGAACGAGAGCGTGCCGATGACGATGCCCAGCTTTTCTACCACGTCGAAAAAGCTGAAATAAGCGGCCGCGTTGGGCGTGTTTTCGGGGATTATTTTGGAATACGTGCTGCGCGAGAGGCTTTGCACCGCGCCCATGGTGAGGCCGATGACGGCGGCCAGGGCGAAGAAGCTCCACCCCTTCTGCACGAAATAGCCGGCCACGCAAATCAGCATCCAGATGAATACGGCCCAGCTCAGGGCCCGCGTGTTGCCGATGCGCTCCGAGAGCTTGGCAAACAGCCAGGCCCCCAGGATACCCACAATTTGCAGCAGCAAAATGGTGACGATCAGCGAAGTGCTGTCGAGCTGCAGTACCTTATCGCCGAAGATGGTAGCCACGTACATCACCGTTTGCACGCCCATATTATAGGTGAAGTAGGCCAGCAGGAAGCGCTTGAGGTTGGGCTGCTGCTTGAGCTGGTCCCACACCTTACCCAGCTCGCGGAAGCCGTTGAGCAGCCAGCCATCCTTGGAAACCGGCGCGTCGGCGGGGCGGCCCAGGTCGGGCGGCAGCGTGAAAAACGGAATCTGGGCAAAGCCCACCCACCACAGCCCGGTGAGCAAAAAGCTGAGCCGCGTGGCTTGGCCCACGCTCATGCCAAACAACGCCACGCCCTTCGGCCCGCCCATAATTTCGGGGCCCTGGATGATGGCCAGGCAGATAACCAGCAGCAGCACCGAGCCGATATAGCCCATCGAAAAGCCCCGCGCCGAGAGCGAGTCGAACTTCTCCTCGGAGCTGATTTCGGGCAGGTACGAGTTGTAGAACACGATGCTGCCGCTGAAGCCCACCGTGGCCGCAATGAAAATAAACGTGCTCAGCGTGAGGTTGTCTTTGGTGAAAAAGTACAGCCCGGCACAGCTCAGGGCCCCCAGGTAGCAGAAAATTTGCAGGAACAGCTTTTTACGACCCGAGTAGTCGGCCAGCGACGTAAGGAACGGGCTAATTAGCGCGATAAGCAGGAACGAAAACGATACCGCATAAATTATAAGGGACGAGCCTGGTACTTTAAATCCCAGGAAATCAACTACATCCTTAGGGTTGATAGCTTTGGTAATACTGCCCCAGTAAATAGGGAATATCGAGCTGGTGATAACGAGCGGGTACACTGAGTTGGCCCAGTCGTAGAAGGTCCAGCCGTTGGTAATGCGCTTGTTGTCTTTTTCGACGGTGCCGGGGGCGGGAACCGGTAGCGTAGCAGGTGCAGCCATGAAACGAAGGCGCGGAAAGTGGCGCGCTTCCGGCTAAGGTAAGGCGCTGGCAGCGCTTGCTAAGCGGGCATAGCCAAACCGTAATCGCTGCCGGTTGGCTCAGGCCCAGGCCGGGCGCAGCTCGTCGTAGAGGGCCTGCACCTCGGCCTGCTCGTAGTCGGTAGGCAGGCTGGCCTCGGCGCAGGCCATCACCAGCGCTACCTGCTCGCGCAGGGCCTGGCGGCGGTGGGGGGCTTCGGCCTGGCCAGCGGCCAGGGCGCGCAGCAGGCGGCGCAGCACGGCGGGGTTGCCCTTGGCATTTTCGCGTACCAGGTCGAAGGCCAGCTGTAGGTAATCGACAAAAAAGTAGATGCGCACCAGCACGCGCAGGTGCTGGCCATCAGAGCGCAGCGCGTCGGGGAAGGTACGGTGGGCCACCCGCCCCACCAGCTCGCCCAGGCAGTCGATGGCCATAATGACGGTAGTGGTGTCGTTCACGGCCGGCGAAAGGGCCTTGAGGATAATATCCACCAATTGCTGCAGGCTGAAGGCTACGTCCTGCTCGGGATTGCGGTGGCGGCCCAGGCTCACGTAGCCCAGCAGGTCGGCGGGCCAGTCGGCGGCGGGGGTAGCGGCCCGCTCCATGCCGGCCCACACGCTGAACAGACGCTGCCCGTTGCCCACAAAATCGCCGATGTGCACATCGAGCCGCACCACCGTGCGGTGGCGGGCAGTCCAGGCCAGCAGGCCCTGGTCATCAATTTGTTGCAGGTAGCCGGCCTCCGTCGAATGCACCGGAAACCAGCCATCCGGCACGGCGGCGAGGGCTTCGGCGGCGGCCCGTGCCGTAGGCTGCAGCTCCTACCCAAAGCGGTGCGGAAACAGCTACCCAGTCTGCGCCTCGGTTTCGGTCACAATCTGCTGCACCAGGGTGCCCGTTTGCAGGGATTCGGCCACGTGGTGCATGAAAAACAGCAGCGCCCCCACCCCGCCCAGCGCCAGCAGCAGCCCCGCCAGCACGGCCGTGGTGGGTACAAACTGGCCGTCGTGGCTGACCCGGATGGTGCCCTGCACTACCAGGCAGTAGGTAAACACGCTCACGAAGTAGCCCATCACGAACTGGTTGACCAGGTCGCGTATGAAATTGCGCAGCGCCCGCGGCGAGTACTGGTTGCTGACCTGCGCAATGGCGGCCAGCAGCAGCGAAAACGTGAGCGCCGCCACCGTCAGCATCGAGCCCGCAATGGCCGTGAGCATGCCATTGGCCCCGCCAGCATCAATGCCGAAAAGCAGCGGCAGCCGCCGCGTACCGGTGGCGCTGGCGTGCTGGTCGAGCTGCACCAGCCCGAAGGCCAGCCCCAGCGCGGCCAGCACCATCAGCAACGGCACAAACCACAAGGACTCGCGCAGCTGCTACCAGATTTGGCGAAGGCGAAAAGGCATATCGGGCGGAGTTTAGTGGGTGGGCAGGTGCGGAAAGTTAGCCCGCACCATGCCGGCATATTCGGCCGGGTCGAGGACGGCGGCGTAGCAGGCGGCATGGTGGCGCTAGCCGTGCGCGTTGTGCGAACAGCTACAGCGGGGCCGGTAGCCGAATCTGCGCCGGTACGCAACACGGCAGGAAGAAAGGATTGCGCTTACGCAAAATGCAGCGGCAAACCCTCGAACCAGCTGCGGGCCGAAATGCACAGCAGCCGGCTGCTAAGCGGACCGAGGCTAAAATTCGCCGGGGCCGTCCCAAAGCAATAGCCGCTCGTAGGGTGGCAAGCAGGTGTCACACGTCGCGGATTGCAACCGTGTTCAGCTCGGTCTGGAACGCGGCTGCCGAAGCCCACGTACCCAAACAGGCTGGTTTTGTTCTGCTTCAGGGCCCCCTAGCGCAGGTCAGGGGCCCCTGGCGTAGTGCACCGGGGCGATAGAGCGGTTCTCAGGTCAGTGTACCGCCTGGTTACTGCCGATCCGCCGGCTTTTTCAGCCGGCCGACCGATTCTCGTCAGGGAAAACAAACGGCGGCGGGGCAACCAGTCGGCCGGCTGAAAAAGCCGGCGGACCGAATCGTACACGGACCTGAAAACTATGATAAGTAGTCGCGCAAAAGTAACCGTAGCAAAAAAGGCGGTCATGCTGAGCGCAGTCGAAGCATCTCTACCGCAATAGTAATTATTTACTTACGAGATAGAGATGCTTCGACTGCGCTCAGCCTGACGTTCAATTCAATACGCTTACTTATGCGTAAGTACTTAAACATGTACTTGTAGGCCCCGTCCTCACACGTACAACGTGGGCGTGTGCCGCGTTGTACGTGTGAGGACGGGGCCTCGGCGGGGGCCGTGCGGAAGGTGGCAATCTGCTTGCTTAGCACCAGTTACCCGGCGCTGGGGCCCGGCGCCGCCACGGCGTTGGCCAGCGGGCAGGCCTGCGCTGGCCAGGCGGCAGCCCGGGCACAGAGTGGCTGATGCCGGGCACGCGCACCCAGCCCTCGTAGACAATGCGGCGCGGAGGCCAACGAGCAGCGCGGCGGCAGGGTCATATTTAGGCAGCTTGCCCGCCGGGGTGAGGGAGCGGGAGCCAGCACGCTCGACCACCACCCACCGGGCGAAAGGCGGCCCACCCCACGGCCGCCGCCGGGCTGGGCAGGTACGCCAGTGGTGTTGGTTGCGCTGCGGTACAGCGGGGCCCGAGCCAGCCCGATGCAGTGGGCCACGGGCGGGTCGGGCGCCGGCAGCTTTTGGGCGGCGGCCAGCAGCAGCAGCAAACAGAACCGCAAGGCAACTTTCTTCGATGGGGCAACGCGTAGGGAATAAGGCACTGTTGGCAGCAAAACAGCTTTTTCGTTCGCCCTGCGCAGTTGGCACCCAAACCTCGGGGCCCCAAAAGCAGCGGCACGGCTCCCAACCAAAAGCCCCCTTCCCAAGCAGGCAGCGGGCCCTTCCGTGCAAACGCAGCCAGCAACCGCTTGCTGGCAGGCGGCTACTGGCCCGGCTTCCTTATAGTATGGGCCGGGTGCACCTACGCGCCCAGGTGCGCTGGCAACCACGCAATGGCAGTGCCTTCGTTGCCAGAAAAATTCAGTGCGTGTACCTGGCCTTCGCAGGCTTCGGGCGGGGCCTGTAGGATGGCCGCCCAGGGCCGATTTATTCTGCGCGGCGGGGCCCCTCCGCCCCTTCCCACCCGGGCAATGCAGGGCCCCGCCTCCCGCGCCCGGGGCCGCCAGGCAGGAGCGCCACACGCCTCGATTCTAGCAAATCTTTTGCAAGTACAATTTGCATAATATCATGTTTAGAAAATGATTGAAAAATGAATTATTGATCTATATTTGCTCAATATCAATCTTTATTAATTAAATGAATTTATCATAAATAGTATTAAAATTAGATAAATAATTCGTTTTGTTATATGATATATCACTCCGTTACAACCCCGCAAACTGCCTCGCACCGCAGCGGCAAGACCTCCCCCACACGAAGCAACCACCAATACCATGCGCTGGGCGGGGGCCCCGCGGATGCCCTCTCCCTTCAGGCCCCAACCAGCAGCGCGGGTAGCGCCGGCCCGCAACGGGCAGCGGCGCAGACCCCGCCGCAGCGCGGCGCCGGCGGGGCCCCGGGGCGGGGACTGCACCGCCTTCGTGGCCAGTTCCAACGGCTGGCAGCTGGCAACCCTGCGGCTCGGTTCCTGGCGGGGCCAGTGAAGCGCCTGATGGCCGCCGCTTGCTGCTTATTGCTGGCTACTGGTGGGACAGCCAGCGCTCAGTCCTACACGTACACCGTCAACAGCGACAACAACCACCCAACAGGTGACCTAACCCTAAACGCGGGGGAATCGCTCTACATTCCCATGCGAGTGGTTTACACCGGCCACGTGACGTTCGTCGGCACGGGCCAAACAATTGTAAACGACTGGATTTGGATTGCTGCCACCGTGGCCCTGCCGGCGCAAGCCACGCTCACCAACCACTACATGCTCTCGCTGGAGCGGCTGACGCTAGCGGACGGCGCCACGTTGCACAACGTGCACCAGTGCACCACCACGGCGCTGGCACTGGACGCGGGGGCCACCGTGCAGAACGACACGGACGCGTGGATGCAGGTGTACACCGCAGCGTTTACCAACGACGGCCTGATCCGGAACTGCGGCACGTTCCTGGCGCAGGACTGGGCCGCCAGCGGGCGCGTGGTGGGATGCACCCCGTTGCCCGTGAAGCTGATCAGCTTCACGGCCGAGCCGGCGGCGGGCGCCGTGGCGCTGCGCTGGCGCACGGCCCAGGAGGTGAACGCTGCCCGCTACGAAGTGGAGCGCAGCACCGATGGGCTGCTCTTCGCTACGCTCAGCCAGCAGCCCGCCCGGGGCGCCGGGGCCTACGCGGCCAGCGACCAGGCCCGGCCAGGGCCCCAGTACTACCGCCTGCGCCTCGTGGATGCGGACGCCAGCTTCAGCTACTCGCCGGTGGCGGTGGTGAACGGGGCCGCGCTGATAGGCCGTGTCTGGTATAACGAGATAGGCCAGCGGCTGGGGGCCCCGCAAGCGGGCTTCTTAATCGAGGTGAGCACCTACGCCAACGGAGCCGTGGAAAGCCGCAAGTATTTGCAGCAATAAAACGCTGACTTAGTTTTTTAGCTCCTGGAACGATTGTAGAGACGCATCCTTGCGTCTGAGGATTGAACGATGTTCAGCGCGCCGTTCAAGCCTGAGACGCAAGAATGCACCATTATATAATGCTAATGTTAATGCAAACAGGTTCTTGGCATTTATGACACAGACGCATTTTCATCCTCTAGGAAAACAAAAAACCCCGCTTGCAAGCTGCAAGCGGGGTTTTGCGTAGAGGGGATGGGATTCGAACCCACGATGAGCTTTTGGCCCATACACACTTTCCAGGCGTGCTCCTTCGACCACTCGGACACCCCTCTAGGATGGCAGTCGTCTGAGGCAAAGGTACGGGCCCCCGGCTGGCCCGGCAAGCCTTTGGAGCCCCGGCGTTGTTTTCGGGCCGCAGGCGATGCCCATTTGCCGAGCCCACTGGGGCCCCGGCGGCACTTAGGGCGTAATCTCGCCCCGCAGGTCCTGGCCCAGCAGCTGGCGGGTGCGGGCGTTGTCGAGGCCCAGGCCGAGCACGAACATGAGCTTGGTAACGGCAGCTTCGGTGGTAATGTCGTCGCCGCCCACCACGCCCAAGCTGGCCAGGGCGGCGCTGGTTTCGTACTTGCCCTGCACCACGCGGCCCTCCACGCACTGGCTCACGTTGAGCAGCCACACGCCACGGGCCAGGGCCCCGCGCAAGCTGGCCGTGAACCACGCCGTAGTGGGCGCGTTGCCCGAGCCGTAGGTTTCGAGCACGCAGCCGCGCAGGCCGGGCACGCTCAGCACGGCGTCGACCACGGCCGCCGTGATGCCCGGAAACAAGCGCAGCACGGCCACCCGGGTTTCGAGGTGCTGGTGCACGCGCAGGCGGGCGGCGGGCAGCAGCCGGATGCTATTATCGCTGAACTCCAGCCCGATGCCGGCGCGGGCCAGCGGCGGATAGTTCTCGCTTTTGAAGGCCGCAAACTGCTGGCTCTCCACTTTTTTGGCCCGCGTGCCGCGAATCAGCACATCGTTAAAAAATACGCCCACCTCGGGCACCCGCATGGTGTTGGCGCGGGGGTGGCGGGCGGCGGCAATTTCCAGGGCCGTCACGAGGTTGCGCTGGGCATCGGAGCGGCTGGCGCCCACCGGCAACTGGGCCCCAGTGAACACCACGGGCTTGCCCAGATTTTCCAGCAAGTAGCTCAGGGCCGCCGCCGAGTAGGCCATGGTATCGGTGCCGTGCAGCACCACAAACCCATCAAAATCAGCGTAGTGCTCGCCAATGAGCCGGGCCAGAAACAGCCAGTCGGCGGGGGTCACGTTGCTGCTGTCGATGAGCTCGGGCAGGCTCAGCAGCGACACCCGCAGGGGCAGGCGGGCCAGCTCGGGCATCTGGCGGTCGAGGTGGCGCAGCTCCATGGGGGCCAGCTCGCCGGCGGCGTTCACGGCCATGCCCACGGTGCCGCCGGTATAAATCAGCAGCACGCGCGGGGCGGTGGCGTCGGCGGGGTCGGCCTGGGTGGGCACGGGCACCAAGGGCAGATCGGCGGGGGCGGGGGTCGTCGTCATATCGGGGCCGAAAGGTAGGGCCAGGCGGATTTAGGGCGGGGCGGGGCCGTAATTTTGCCCCGCAACGGCCCTGCCCGCACGGGGCCCGTATTAGGCCATTGGCCGCGCCCGCACGCGGGCCCCTACTTTTTGCTTTCCCCATCCTTGGTTTTTGCTGCTATGGCTTCCGAACTTGCTGCCCCCTCCCCTCCTAAAGTCCTGACCGACGTCGCGCTCATCGGCGCGGGTATTATGAGCGCCACGCTGGGCACGCTGCTCAAACAGCTCCAGCCCAACCTCACCATCGAAATCATCGAGCGCCTCGACGAGGTGGCCGCCGAAAGCTCCGACGCTTGGAACAACGCCGGCACCGGCCACTCGGCCTTCTGCGAGCTCAACTACACCCCCGAGCGCCCCGATGGCTCCATCGACATTTCCAAGGCCGACAAAATCGCCGAGCAGTTCGAGCTGAGTAAGCAGTTCTGGGCCTCGCTAGTCGAGAACGGCACCCTGCCCGATCCCGATTCCTTTATCCACGCCATTCCGCACATGAGCTTCGTGTGGGGCACGGCCAACGTGGAGTACCTGCGCAAGCGCCACGCCGCGCTGCTGCACTCGCCCCTGTTCCAGGGCATGGAGTTCAGCGCCGATCCCAATGAGATTACCAAGTGGATTCCGCTGGTAATGGACGGCCGCGACCGGGCCCAGCCCGTGGCTGCCACCCGCATGGCCATCGGCACCGACGTTAACTTCGGGGCCCTCACCCGCACACTGTTCCAGCACTTACAGGGCCTGCCGGGCGTGAAGTTCACCCTGGGCCAGGAGGTGAGCGGCATCAAGCGCCGCGACGATGGGCAGACCTGGAGCTTGAAAGTCAGGGATTTAAAAGCCGGCACTAAGCGCAACGTGCGGGCCCGGTTCGTATTCATCGGGGCCGGCGGGGGCTCGCTGCCGCTACTCGAAAAATCGGGCATTCCCGAGGCCGATGGCTTCGGCGGCTTCCCCGTCAGCGGCCAGTGGCTGAAGTGCCTGAACCCCGAAGTGGTGGCCCGCCACGACGCCAAGGTGTACGGCAAACCCGCCGTGGGCTCGCCGCCCATGAGCATGCCCCACCTTGACACCCGCCAGATCAACGGCCGGCAGGAGCTGCTGTTTGGGCCCTACGCCGGCTTCAGTACCAAGTTTTTGAAGAAGGGCTCGTACACCGATTTGTTCCGCTCGATTGAGCTGGGCAACATCCGGCCGCTGCTCTACGCCGGGGCCCGCAACCTGGGCCTCACCAAGTACCTCATCGGCCAGGTGCTGCTCACGCCCACCGAGCGCATCGCCGCCCTGCGCGAGTACTACCCCGAGGCCAACCCCGCCGACTGGCAGCTCGCGGTGGCCGGCCAGCGCGTGCAGGTCATCAAAAAGGACAAGGACAAAGGCGGTGTACTGGAGTTCGGCACCGAAGTCGTAACCGCCGCCGACGGCTCCATAGCTGCCCTGCTGGGGGCCTCGCCCGGGGCCAGCACCGCCGTGGCCATCATGCTCGACCTTGTGCAACGCTGCTTCCCCGAACAGGCCGCCACGCCCGAGTGGCAGGCCAAGTTCCACCAGCTCGTGCCCTCCTTCGGCCAGAAGCTGGCCGACAACCCGGCCCTGTGCGCCGCCGTGCGCCAGCGCAGCCAGGACGTGCTGCACCTGGTACCGGTGTAACCGGGGGCCCTAAAGTGCGGCCTCTGCCATAAAATCAAGGCCGTCATGCTGAGCGCAGCCGAAGCACCTCTATCGCGTAAGCAAATGATTACTGCTGCGGTAAAGATGCTTCGGCTGCGCTCAGCATGACGGCTTATAATTTCACGCTTCGGCGGGGCCCCATCGCTCGTTATTGCCCCTTACTTCGCCCCCAGCTGGCTCTCCACTTCCCTGTCCAGCTCGTTGTACCAGTCCTCGCCGTACTTGCGGATGAGGGGGTCTTTCAGGAACTGGTACACCCGCACGCCCAGGTTCGCGCCGAAGGCGCAGGCCGGCGAGCAGATGCTCCAGCGGTCGTAGTTCAGGGCCTCAAATTCCTCGTATTTCGTGATGCGAATCGGGTAGAGGTGGCAGCTGATGGGCTTTTTGAATGTGGTGGCACCGGCCAGGTAGGCTTCTTCGATGCCGCACTTCAGGATGCCTTTGCCGTCATAAAGCGCGTAAGCGCACTCCCGGTCGCCGATTGTGGTTGTGCTGTAGTCGTCCTCCCAATCCTTGATGTAGAGGCCCTGCTCGGCAATGGCCTGGCGGCCGGCCTCGGTGAGGAACGGCTTGATGTTTTCGTATTCCGTTTCCAGAATTTTTAGCTCGGCTTCCTCCAGGGGGGCCCCCAGGTCGCCTTCTACGCAGCAGGCGCCTTTGCAGGCCTCCAGGTTGCAGACGAAAAAGTTGTCGGCTAGGTCGTCGGAAATAACCGTTTGCTGAATAATTATCATACCGCAAAGATACCGCCCCGCGGCGCGGCCGGGTTGCGGCCCCCGGGCCCCGGGGTTACCTTTGTCAACACCGCCAAATCGGCGGTTCTCTACCGATGGCACTAGATTATCTTTCCCTGCTCAACCCCTCCCAGGCCGGCGCGGTGATGCAAACCGAGGGCCCCTGCATGATTATCGCCGGGGCGGGCTCGGGCAAAACCCGGGTGCTCACCTACCGCATCGCCCACCTGCTCGAACAGGGCGTGAGCCCGTTCAACATCCTGGCCCTCACCTTCACCAACAAGGCCGCCAAGGAGATGCGCGCCCGCGTGGAGAAGGTGGTGGGCCCCAACGCCCGCAGCCTGTGGATGGGCACCTTCCACTCGGTGTTCGCCAAAATCCTGCGCTCGGAGGCCGACAAAATCGGCTACCCGCGCAGCTTCACCATCTACGACACCCAGGATACCAAAACGCTTATCGGTCAGATTATCAAGGAGCTGGAGCTAGATGACAAGCTGTATAAGCCGGGCCTGGTGCTGGGCCGCATCTCGGCGGCTAAGAACAAGCTGATTTCGGTGAACCAGTACCTGGGCGACGCCGCCATCAAGGCCGACGACGAGGCAGCGCTGCGGCCCAAAATCGGGGTGCTCTACCAGCAGTACCAGCAGCGCTGCTTCAAGGCCGGCGCCATGGACTTCGACGATTTGCTCTTCAATACCAACGTGCTGTTCCGGGAGCACGCCGACGTGCTGAACAAGTACCAGAACATGTTCCGGTTCGTGATGGTGGACGAGTACCAGGACACCAACTACTCGCAGTACCTCATCACGCGCAAGCTGGCGGCCAAGGAGCGGAATATCTGCGTGGTGGGCGACGACGCGCAGAGCATTTACGCCTTCCGCGGGGCCGATATCACCAACATCCTCAACTTCGAGAAAGACTACCCCGAGCTGAAAGTGTTCAAGCTGGAGCAAAACTACCGCTCCACTAAGAACATCGTGTGGGCCGCCAACTCGGTCATCAAAAATAACCAGGCGCAGCTGCGCAAGGACGTGTTTTCGGAGAACGAGGAAGGCACGCTGATTGAAGTTATCAAAGCGGCTTCGGACAACGAAGAAGGCAAGCTGGTGGCTACCACCATCTTCGAGGACAAGATGAACGGGCACTTGTCGTACGACAACTTCGCCATCCTCTACCGCACCAATGCCCAGAGCCGGGCCATGGAAGAGGCCCTGCGCAAGCTCAACATCCGCTACAAAATTGTGGGGGGCCTGAGTTTTTACCAACGCAAGGAAATCAAAGACTTGGTGGCCTACCTGCGCCTCACGGTGAATCAGAACGACGAGCAGGCCCTGCGGCGCGTCATCAACTACCCCAAGCGCGGCATCGGGGACACCACCATCAGCAAGCTCGTGGCCACGGCCGAGGCGGCCAACCACAGCCTCTGGGAAGTAGTGAGCAACGCCGACCAGTTCGTGGCCGCCCGCATCTCGAACCCGGTCGTCACCTTCGCCGAAAACATCAAGGCCTACACCGCGTTAGCGGCCCGCGAGGATGCGTTTGAATCCGCCAAGTTCATCGCCAAAAACTCGGGGATGATCGAGGAACTGTACGCCGATAAGAGTATCGAGGGCCTCTCGCGCTACGAGAATATCCAGGAATTGCTCAACGGCATCAAGGAATACGTGGACGATCCCGAGCGCGAGGACAAGTCGCTGGGGGCCTTTTTGCAGGACATTGCGCTGGTGACGGACTCCGACCTGAAGGACGCGGCGCAGGAAGGCGAGGCCGTGACGCTGATGACCATTCACTCGGCCAAGGGCCTGGAATTCCGCAACGTGTTCATCGTGGGCATGGAGGAAAACCTGTTTCCGAGCCAGATGATGATCAGCTCGCGGGCCGATCTGGAGGAGGAGCGGCGGCTGTTTTACGTGGCCATCACCCGAGCTGAGAAGAAGCTGACGCTGAGCTACGCCACCTCGCGCTACCAGTGGGGCAACCTGCGTAACGCCGAGAAGAGCCGCTTCCTGGATGAAATTGACCCGGCCTTCGTGCACTTCAAATTCGCAGCCGGCGGCCCCCCCAGCGCGGGCGAGCAGCCGTTCCAGCACGTATTCGAGCGCCGTTCGAACCTGGTGCCGGTGCTGCCGCGCAAAGTGGCGGCCACCAAGTACGTGGCCCCGGCCGACTTCGCCCCTTCCGATACCAAAAACCTGGTGGCCGGCCAGCGCGTGGAGCACCCCAAATTCGGCTTCGGCACGGTGCGCCTGCTGGAAAAAGAGCCCACCGGCGCCAAGGCTACCATCGACTTCGAGGAAGTGGGCGAAAAGGTGCTGCTGCTGAGCTTCGCCAAGCTGCGCATCCACCTTTAGCATCCGTATGTAAAACGGAGTGGCACTCCGTTGCCGTCAGCACGGGGCCCTAACCATCCCAGGGGCCCTTTCACCAGCGAATCTTACCCGAAATGGCGTGCCACTCAGTTCTACAAGGCCGGCGCTTACCTTTAGCCCGGCTAGGACCCCAGCGAGTTCTGCACCGCTGCCCGCCCCCACTTTCTGCTTCTCAGTTACTATGAACGAGTTTCAATCCCTGCCCTTCCACTTGCAGTTGCTGGTGCGCGAGTACGGGCAAAGCACATACCAGCTCATCCAGGGCCTGCGCCAGGTGGAGGACGTGGCCGAGCGCACCCGCCGCGCGGCCCAAATTGTGCAGCTCATCCTACGCCTCAAGCCCACGCTGCGCGACCAGCCCGACATCCAAACCCGCCTCTGGAGCCACCTCTCGGCTCTGCTGGGCGAGGAGATGGAGCTGGAGGCCCCTGTAGCCCTGCGCCCCGTGAGCCTGCGCGTGACGCGCCCCAAGCCCGTGCCCTACCCACGCCAGCCCCCGCGCCTGCGTGCTTACGGCCGCGCCATCGAGGCCCTGATTGCCAAGGCATTAACGCTGGAAAGCCCTGCTGATCGCGAGCAGGCCGCCATCCAGATTGGGCGTACAATGAAGTTTCTGTTTCGCCAGCACAACAAGGAAAACGCCAAGGACGCCACCATCATCCGCCACCTCAGCGAGCTATCGAACGGCCAGCTGAAGCTGGACCCGGCCCTCGTAGACCAAGAGGACCTGTTCGAGATGGGCCCCGGTGTAGCCCCCGGCACGGGCGGCAACGCCAGCGGCGGCAGCCGCGCGCCCTTCGCAGCGCAGGCCAACCAGCCGCGCCGCACACCCCCGCCCAGCGGCAACAGCTACGGCAACAACAGCTTCGGCAACGGCCCGAAACGAAACAAGAAAAGCGGCAAAAAGGGCCGCCAGGAGCCCCAGCAGCCACCACAATAGGTTTTTACCTAGCCGCTTCAAGGCCGTCATGCTCATCTGGCGTCCCGAAGGAAGCATCTCTCCCGCGTCAATAATCCGATAGATTGGGTTACTGGCGCGGGAGAGATGCTTCCTTCGGGACGCCAGATGAGCATGACGGCCTACTACCAATAAACTTCAACTACTTGTAAACTAATAGCTTAAATAAAATGGCAGCATTTGAAGTGCGCGGCGGCCTGCACCTCCGCGGCGAAATCACGCCCCAGGGTGCCAAAAACGAAGCCCTGCAAATCCTCTGCGCAGTGCTGCTCACCCCCGAGCCGGTCACCATCAGCAACATCCCCGACATCCGCGACGTCAACAAGCTCATCGAGCTGTTGCGCGACATGGGCGTGAAAGTGGGCAAGCTGGCCACTGATACGTACCGCTTCCAGGCCGAAGACGTGCACCTCGACTACCTCGACACGCCCGAATTTGTGCAGCAAGCCGGGGCCCTGCGCGGCTCTGTCATGATCCTGGGGCCCATGCTGGGGCGCTACGGCCGCTGCCAGCTGCCTAAGCCCGGCGGCGATAAAATCGGCCGCCGGCCGATGGATACGCACTTTCTAGGCCTCGAAAGGCTCGGCGGCCAGCTCACCCTGGAGGGCACCGATTTCTACCGCATCAAGGCCGACGGCAAGCTCAAGGGCACCCACATGCTGCTCGACGAAGCCTCTGTGACCGGCACGGCCAACATCGTGATGGCCGCCGTACTGGCCGAGGGCACCACCACCATCTACAACGCTGCCTGCGAGCCCTACTTGCAGCAGCTGTGCCGGATGCTGGTGCGCATGGGCGCTAATATCCAAGGCATTGGGTCCAACCTGCTCACCATTGAAGGCGTGGAAAGCCTGGGCGGCACCGAGCACCGCATGTTGCCCGACATGATCGAAATTGGCTCCTTCATCGGCCTTGCGGCCATGACGGGTTCTGAAATCACCATTAAGGACTGCCAGATTCCGGAGTTGGGCCTGATTCCGGACACGTTCCGCAAGCTGGGCATCCAGTTGGAGTTTCGCGGCGACGACATCTACGTTCCGGCCCAGCCGCACTACGAAATCAGCACCTACCTCGACGGCTCCATTCTCACCGTGAGCGACCACACCTGGCCGGGCTTCACTCCCGACCTGCTTAGCATTGTGCTGGTGGTAGCCTGCCAGGCCAAGGGCACGGTGCTCATCCACCAGAAAATGTTCGAGAGCCGCCTGTTTTTCGTCGACAAGCTCATCGACATGGGGGCCCAAGTTATCCTATGCGACCCGCACCGCGCCACCGTCATCGGCCTCGACCAGCGCACGCGCCTGCGCGGCATCACCATGACGTCGCCCGACATCCGGGCCGGGGTGGCCCTGCTCATCGCCGCGCTCAGCGCCGAGGGCAACAGCACCATCCTCAACGTGGAGCAAATTGACCGCGGCTACCAGTTCATCGACCAGCGCCTCAACGCGCTGGGTGCCGATATTCGGCGGGTTTAGGTCATTTAAGTACTCACGCACAAGTAAGCGTATTGAATTGAACGTCATGCTGAGCGCAGTCGAAGCATCTCTACCTCGTAAGTAAATAATTACTGTTGCGGTAGAGATGCTTCGACTGCGCTCAGCATGACCGCCTTTTTTGCTACGGTTACTTTTGCGCGACTACTTAACAGGTTTCAATTAACATTTAACAGCCGTTCCGCTAGCCAATTAGACTAGCGGAACGGCTGTTAAATGTTAATTGAAACCTGTTAAATGACTAGTCCAGTACGGCGTCCACTACAATGTTCACCACGGCCAGGCCCAAGCTGAACAGCAGCGCGTTCAGGAAGCCGTGCACATCAAAGCTACTCATCAGGTAGTCGGCGAGCTTGATGATGATAACGTTGATAACCAGCGAAAAAAGCCCAAGCGTCAGGATGGTGATGGGCAAGCTCAGCAAACTCAGCACGGGCTTGACGATGGCGTTGAGAATGCCTAGCACAATGACCAGAATGGCCGCCCCCCCCACACCGTCGAGGGCTACGCCCGGCAGCACGCGGCTCAGGCCGTACACGAGCACGGCCGTCAGCAGAAATTTGAGAATGAAACTAAGCATGGCGGTAATGCGGTGTTTAATTAAATGACCCGGCTTCTACGGCAGCGGGATTATTCGTGTTTCCGGGCACTGAGGCGGCCCTGCGACACGGCCATCCAGTTGGCCATTTGGTAGAGCAGGCGGGCCCCCACAATGCCGTTCCAGTCGGTATCGCCGGGGGCCACTTCGTTGAGGTCGCACCCGATGATGGTGATGCCGGCCCGCACAATGCTGCGGATGAGGAACGTGGCTTCTTCGTACTCCAGCCCGCCGGGCACGGGCGTGCCGGTACCAGGGCACAGCTTGGGGTCGAGCCCGTCGATGTCGAAGCTGATGTACACTTTGGGCGGCAGTTGGGCGATGATTTTACCACACACCTTCTTCCACGATTTCTTGGCGTACCGCTCCTCGCTCAGGAACCGCTGCCCAAACAGCGCCACCCGCCCATGCGACTGCTCAATAACCTCCGCCTCCTGCTGGCAATAGTCGCGGATGCCCACTTGCACCAGTTTCTTCACCTGCGGCAGCATCAGCGCGTTGTGCATAATACTTGCGTGCGAGTACTTAAAGCCCTCGTACGCCGGCCGCAGGTCGCAGTGCGCGTCAATTTGCAGAATGGCGAACTCCTGATGGCGCGCAGCCAGCGCGTCGAGGAAGCCCAGCGGCGTGCTGTGGTCGCCGCCCAGCACCACCACCGCCTGGCCCCCGTCGAGCAGGGCCCCGGTTTTGGTAGCCAGCCACTGGCGCAGCTTATCGCCCTCGGCGTTTACGAGGGCGGGCACGCCTTGCATCGCCGCCGCCCAATCAGTGGGCTTGCCTCCTTCCAGCCAGCCAATGTAGTCGGCGGCCAGGGGGCGCAGGCGGGCGCTGGTGGCGGCTATTTCAGCATCTGGCTCTTCCATGGCCAGGCCCAGCTGCCAGGCATTGGGCAGGTCGGGGTCGTAAAGGTCCACTTGCAGCGAGGCCCCGTGCACGGCCGCAGGGCCCTGCGCAGTGCCGGCGCGGTAGCTCACGGTCACTTCCCAGGGCACGGGCACCACCACTACCTGCGCTTCCTCGGGCGCAAAGGGCAGGCCGAAAAGGCCCCCTTCGGCGTCACCGGGGGCATTGGGGTCGAACTGGGCAATTTTGCGGGCGCGGGCAGCGGAGCCGGAATCAGGCATCGGAAAGACAGTTATCAGTTATCAGTTATTAATTATCAATGAGCAGTTAATTAGTGAGCGGTGAATGGTTAATAGCTAGGCATTGACAGCGAAAAATGAAGGTAAATTAGCCTTATTGGTAACTGTTCGCTGATTGCTATTAACTACAATTGATAACTGCTCACTGCCAACTGTTAACTGATTTCAGGCCCCAGCCAGCTGCTTGCCCAGGAAATCGTAGCCCCGGATAATATTGAGGATTTTCTCGAACGTGGCGCGGTTGAAGAACAGCATCAGCGGTAATTCCACCGAGTTGCCGTGGTCGGAAAAATGGGTGATGATCGAGAAAATGAGTGGTTGCAGCGATTCGCTGGGCACCAAGTGGCTCATCAGGGCGGTGGTATCGCCATTAAATGTGCACGGTGGGGCCCCGTAGATGCGGGCTTTCAGGATGTTGGCCAACTGCGTGACGAGGGCCCCGGTGATGATGTTACTGATTTCGAGCAGCAACGACTCCTGCAACTCGTTGACCTGAACGGAATCGGAAACCTGCATCCGCAAGCACACCCGCGAGAGCCGCTGCACGTGCTGGCCGGAGAAAAACATGAGCGTAGTGCCCGTAAAATCGCCTCGGATATCGGACTGAATTACCGCATGATTAGCGCTGTACTCCTTCACCTGCAGCAAAATGTCCTCGCTTTCGAGCAAATCTAAGCTGGGCACTTCGAGCAACACCTTTTCCTGCGCGACCACGGCGAACGAATCGGCGGCCCGCGCCAGCCCGATGTTCAAAATTTCGCGGATAATGTCGCGCTCCAGCTCGGTCATTGATAAATTCATAATGGAACTAATCTAAAGCAATTAAGGCGTCTGGCGGGAAAGATGAGGACAGAATGAGCAATACGAAAAACTACGCTCGGCGGGCAACAAACAAACGGGTGAGGGCGGGCACGTCGAGCACCAGGCACACCTGCCCGCTACCGAGCAGCGTCACGCCCCCAAACAAATCAATGGTGTCCAAGGGTTTACCCAGGGGCTTGACTACAACGCTCTGCTGGCGCAAAAACCGATCGACAAGCAGGCCCAAGCGGCGGTTGTTGTAGTTGACCACCAACACCTGTTGTGGGCCCTGTAGCTGGCTTTTATCGGCGGGGGGCAGGCGCTCGGTGCCCTCCACGTGCAGTAGCTCGCGCAGCGGCACCACCGGCACGGCCTGGCCTTGTACGTGCGCCAGCAGCAGCCCCCCAGCCACAGAAAACTCCTCGGGGCGCAGCGCCAGCACCGTGTCGGTGTGCAGCAGCGGCACGGCGTAGGGCCGGCCGTCGAGCTCTACCAGCAGGGCCCCCTTCACGGCAATGGAGGTGGGCAGCACCAGCGTGAACGAGGTGCCCTGGCCCGGCACCGACGCAATGCGCAGCTGGCCGCCCAGCGAGTCAAGGGCCCGCTTCACTACGTCGAGACCCACGCCGCGGCCCGAAATGTCGGTCACCTGCGCCGCGGTGGAGAATCCGGGTTCAAACAAGAAGGCCCAAACCGCCTGCTCGTCGAGGGCGGCGGCCAGCTCGGTGGTGGTCAGGCCACGCTCCACGGCCTTGCGGCGCACGGCTTCGGTGTCGATGCCGGGGCCATCGTCGGCAATCTGGATCAGCACATCGTCGCGCTCGGTGAGGGCCGACAGGCGCAGCTGGCCCGTGCGCGGCTTGCCGGCCGCTACGCGCTGGGCCGGGGCCTCCAGGCCGTGGCTCACGGCGTTGCGCACGAGGTGCAGCAGCGCATCAGTGATAATTTGCAGCACGTTGCGGTCAATCTGCACGTCTTGGCCGCTCAGGGTCAGCTCCACTTCTTTGCCCTCGGCGGTGGCCACGTCGCGCACCACCCGCGGAAATTTATTCAGCAGCACGCCCACGCCCACCAGCCGCACGTCCATCACACTGTACTGCAAGTCGTCGGAAATGCGGAACAAGTGGCGGGCCGTGGCCTGCAACGCCGGGTGGCCAATTTCGTCGGCCAAGGTCAAAATCCGGTCGCGGTCAATCACTAATTCCCCCACCAGATTCAGCAGCTTGTCGAGCTTGCGCACCTGGATGTAGACCAGGTCCGAAAGCTCCATTTTGCGGCTGTCCTCCTCCCCCGGGGCCCCATCGGCCTCGGCCGCTGCGGGCAGCACGGGCTCCTCACCCCGCGCCAGACGGTCGAGGTTGTCGAGTAAGTCGGTAGCGTCGGGTAGGGGCTGGTCGGCCCCCACGGCCCGAATCATGGCCCCCAACGCGTCCAGGCCCATAAAAATCACCGGCACCAGCGAGCCGGCAAATTCGCGCTGCTTGTCGCGGATGAGCCCAAAAATCGTTTCCAGGTGGTGGGCCACCTCGCCAATGGCGGTGTGGCCCATGGCCCGGGCGTTCGACTTAAGGTTGTGCATGAGCCGGAATAGCTCGTTGAGCGCCGGCACGTCGGCCGGACTGCGTTCCAACTCGCTCAGGTGCTGGCTCATGGCCTCATAGTATTCCAGCGCCTCGGCCATGAACAGCTCGCGGTATTCTTGTTCGCGGGCGGTCATGGGCAGAGTATTAGGTACGCGTTAATTCCCCAGGGCCCCAGGGGCAGGCGCGCGCCACTACCGGCCGGTTCGGCAACGCCAAACCGACCCAGGCGGACCGCTCCCAGGGCCTGGGCGCTACGCTGCATCGCCGCCCAGCGCCGACCCCACAATCTCCAGCACCCGCTCTTCCGAAAACGGCTTCACGATGTAGGCCAGGGCCCCATTTTCGATGGCTTCGTTCACGATAACTTCCTGGCCCACCGCGCTGCACATCACCACTTTGGCATCGGGCGCTTCTTTGCGCAGGCCGCGCAGTACATCGAGGCCGGTGTTGTCGGGCAGAATCACGTCCAGGGTAATGAGGTCGGGCTTGGTAGCGACGGCCATTTCCAGGGCCTGCTGGCCGTTGGCGGCCTCGCCTACCACCTCGTAGCCGGCATCGGTGAGCATGTTCTTGAGCATCGTGCGCATATAAAAGGAGTCGTCGACGATGAGGATGCGCTTATTCATTACAATGAGGACAGAAAATTAAACAGAATGAGGAGGAGATGGGCCCCAGCCGGCCGCTTGCTATACGGGCCGGCGGCGGCAAAGGTACCGGTTAGTTCGGCAGCCGTAATATCTCGGTGGGGGTCAATAACTTGCGCATATCAAGCACAATGATCACGCTACCATCGGGCAGCTTGGCGATGCCCTCTAAGTACCGCTCACGCTGCCCACTGTCCTGCAAAAACTCCGGCGCCGCCTCGATGGCGGCCGCCGGCAGCCGCAGTGGCTGGGGCACTTCGCGCACGGCCAGGCCAATGGTGTAGTCGGCGGCTTCCACGGCAATGGTATAGCTGCGCTCGGGCAGGGGCCGCCCGGCGGGCATCAGCCCAAACCGCTCCTCCAGGTCAATGATGGCGATGATGTCGCCGCGCAGGTTCACGATGCCTTTGATAAAGGCGGGCGTTTTGGGCATGCGCGCCACCTCGGGCGTGGCCGTCACCTCGCGCACCTGCTCGATGCGAACGCCGTAGTCTTCGCCGGCCAGCTGAAACACGATGAGCTGCACCGTGGCTTCGGGCGCGGCCAGGGCGGCCTTGCCCCCCAAGGGGCGCAAAACAGAATCGGCCATAGGTAAATTATTAAGCGAAGGAAACGGTCAACGTATTATTTACCAGCTGCTTTAGGCTTCGTTTTTTGCGGGCGTGCTTTGGCGGCGGGCGGGCCATTGGGGGCTGGCGCGGCGGCGGCGGGGGCCCCCACCGGCGTTGTTCTGCGCACGGCCCGCTTGGCCGCAGGTGCGGGGGCCCCAGCGGCCTTGTAGCCGCTGGCTGCGGCGCCATTGCTCGGGGCCGGAACTTGGCCGTTGCTGCTGGTGCGGGCAATGAGGCGGCGGCGCACCGGCGGCGCGGGCTCCGGTTCGGCCTCCACGTAGTCGCCCAGTTGGAAGGCCGAGAGGCCAAGCTGCAAGTCGTCGGCAATGTCGGTGAGGCGCTGGCTGCTGGTGGTCAGCTCCTGCATCGAGGTGCTCAGCTGCTGGGCCGTGCCGGCCACCTGCTGGGTACCCGTAGCGGTTTGCTCGGCAATGGCCACCACTTCCTCCACGTACTTCACCACGTCGCTAATAGAAGTACGCTGCACTTCGGTAGCCGTGAGGATGTCGCGCGAAGTGCGCAGAGTTTCACCGCTGCTGGTAGCAATGTTTTTGAAGGCCGCGCTGGCTTCGAAGGTGGCGTTTTTACCTTTCAGCACCCGCCCTTCCATCGTGCTGATGGCGGTGGCGGCGGTGGTGGTGTCCTTCTTCACGTCGTCTACCAGGGTACCGATTTCGCTGGCCGACTTGCGCGAGCTTTCGGCCAGCTTGCGGATTTCCTCGGCCACCACAGCGAAGCCCCGGCCTGCCTCGCCGGCCCGGGCCGCTTCAATGGCAGCATTCAGGGCCAGCAAGTTGGTCTGGGACGCAATGTCTGTAATCACACTCAGCGACTTGCTGATTTCCTGCGAGCGGGTGCTGAGCACTTCGATGGTGCGCGAGGTTTGCGAGGCGGCGCTGGAAATCTCTTCCATGTTTTTCACCACTTCGGCCACCGTTTTCAGGCCCAGCTGCGAGGTTTGCTCGCCCATGATGGCCGACTTGTTCACCACGTCGGCCTTGTCGGCCGTTTCCTTGGTGGCCTGCATGATTTCCTCAATCAGCTTAAATGCCTGGTCGGTTTTGAGGGCCTGGTTTTGGGCCCCCTCGGCCATCTGCTGCATGGCCAGCGCCACGTTGGCCGTCACGCTGCTCATGGCCCGGCCCTTCTCCACCATTTCTTCGGAAGAAGTACCTACCACCTGGGCCGAATCGTTGATTTCGCTCAGCAAATCGTTCACGCTCACCACAGCCAGGTTCAGGGCGCTGCTCATAGTTTCGAGGTCGCCGGCCGTCTGCACTTCCACTTGCTGGGTAAAGTCGCCTTCGGAGATGGCGCGCACCACGCGGCTCACCTCCAGCACCGGCAGGGCAATGGCTTCGAGCAGCGCGTTAAGGGTGTCCACCAGCTCTTTCCACGAGCCCGACACGTCGGTTACAGTGGCGCGCTCGGTGAGCTTGCCCTCGGCGCCGGCCACGCGGGCCACGCGGCTTACTTCCGAGGCCAGGCGGTTCAGATCGTCCACCATGCGGTTGATGGTGGCGGCCAGGTCGGCCACTTCGCCGGCCGCTTCCAGCGTCAGCTTGCGGGTCAGGTCGCCCTGGCTCACGGCCGTTACCACCGCCACGATGCC
The DNA here is from genome assembly GCF_003149515.1 of Hymenobacter nivis. Taxonomy (NCBI): domain Bacteria; kingdom Pseudomonadati; phylum Bacteroidota; class Cytophagia; order Cytophagales; family Hymenobacteraceae; genus Hymenobacter; species Hymenobacter nivis. Next base: position 590,475 of record NZ_CP029145.1, on the reverse strand, counting down.
GCGCACTTGGGTGGTCAGGTTAGCCGCCATCACGTTCACGTTGTCCGTCAGGTCTTTCCAAGTACCCGACACGTTGGGCACATTGGCCTGGCCGCCCAGGATGCCTTCGGTGCCCACCTCGCGGGCCACCCGCGTCACCTCGCCGGCGAAGATGTTGAGCGAGTCCACCATCTGGCTCAGGATGTTCTTCAAATCCAAAATCTCGCCCTGCGCGTCCACCGTCATCTTCTGGCTCAAATCGCCCCGGGCCACAGCGGTGGCCACGTTAGCAATGTCGCGCACCTGGCTCGTTAGGTTCGCCGCCATCGTATTCACGTTGTCCGTCAGGTCTTTCCAAGTACCACGCACATCGGGCACGCTGGCCTGGCCGCCGAGCTTGCCCTCGGTGCCCACCTCGCGGGCCACCCGCGTCACCTCGTCGCCGAACACGTTCAGCGAGTCCACCATCTGGTTCAGGTTTTCCTTGAGCTGTAATAGCTCGCCCTTCACGTTTACCGTGATTTTCTGACTCAGGTCGCCCCGGGCTACGGCCGTGGCCACATTAGCAATGTCGCGCACCTGGCTAGTCAGGTTCGAGGCCATCGTGTTCACGTTGTCCGTCAGCTCCTTCCACACGCCGCCCACGCGGGGCACATTGGCCTGGCCGCCCAGGATGCCTTCGGTGCCCACCTCGCGGGCCACGCGCGTCACCTCGCCGGCGAAGATGTTGAGCGAGTCCACCATCTGGCTCAGGATGTTCTTCAAATCCAAAATCTCGCCCTGCGCGTCCACCGTCATCTTCTGGCTCAAGTCGCCCCGGGCCACGGCGGTAGCCACGTTAGCAATGTCGCGCACCTGACTCGTCAGGTTCGCCGCCATCGTATTCACGTTGTCCGTTAGCTCCTTCCAGGTGCCGGCAGCCCGGGGCACCACGGCCTGGCCGCCGAGCTTGCCCTCGGTGCCCACCTCGCGGGCCACCCGCGTCACCTCGTCGCCGAACACGTTCAGCGAGTCCACCATCTGGTTCAGGATGTTCTTCAATTCCAGGATTTCGCCCTTCACGTTCACCGTCATCTTCTGGCTGAGGTCACCGCGGGCCACGGCGGTGGCCACGTTGGCAATGTCGCGCACCTGGCTCGTCAGGTTAGCGGCCATGTTGTTCACGTTGTCGGTCAGGCCTTTCCACACGCCGCTCACGCCAGGCACGCTGGCCTGACCTCCGAGCTGGCCTTCGGTACCCACGTCCTGGGCCACGCGGCTCACCTCGCCGGCAAACAGGTTCAGCGAATCCACCATGCCGTTGAGGTTCTGCTTAAGTTGCAGCAATTCGCCTTTCAACTCCACGGTCACTTTCTGGCTGAGGTCGCCGCGGGCCACAGCAGTGGCCACGTTAGCAATGTCGCGCACCTGGCTCGTCAGGTTCGAGGCCATCGTGTTCACGTTGTCCGTCAGCTCTTTCCACACCCCACCGGCATTGGGCACCACGGCTTGGCCCCCGAGGCGGCCCTCGGTGCCCACGTCCTGAGCCACGCGGCTCACCTCGCTGGCAAACACGTTCAGGTTGTCAATCGTCTTGTTGATGGTTTCGGCCATCACCTTAAAGTCGCCCGACACCGGAATCTGAAAGCTCTCGTCGAGGTTGCCGCGACTAATGTTTTTCAACACTTTGCCCACCTCCAGCACCGGCACCGCGATGCTGTCCACCAAGCCGTTGATGTTATTGATCATGTCGCGCCAGAAGCCGGAAGAGCCATCGATGGCGGCGCGGGCCTTGAGGTTGCCTTCCACGCCAGCCACCTTGCTGATACGCGAAACTTCCCCGCCCACCCCACCAATCATGGCTACCATCGAGTTGTAGGCCTCCGCTATTTCGGCGAAAATATCGTCGTTCTGCTTCGTCAGGCGCACGCTCACGTCGCCCTTCTTAAAGGCATCGAGCGCGTAAAGCACGCGGTTGAGCTGGTCGTTGACATAGCCTGGATCTTGGATATCGACGGAGCCGCGCGAGCTGCCGCGCTTGCGGGTCAGGTCGTTGGTAGTCCGCGAACCATCGCGCGTAGCAGCGGCGGGGGCCTCCTCCGCGGCGGCGGCGGCGGGAGCCCGCCGGGGCTTGGGTTGCGGAGTTTTGAGGGAAGCCATATAGGATGGAGGGTGTAGCGTGGGAAGGGAGGGCCGGCGGGTGGGCGAAGGTCGCCCGCTCGGGCCGCGTTTGCAAAGATAGGCCGGGCCGGGCCGGGCCGAAACCGGGATTGTGGCGGGACTGTTGTGGAAAGGCAGGGCTCCGGATGAGATTATTACGGCATCTTTACGCCCTATACTTGTAATCTTCTAACCTTCGGCCACCGTTTTTGCGTTACATCTAACCCATCCCTATGCTCGCTCTCTACTCCTTTCCACTTTATGGTTAAGAATTTAGTTATTGTCGAATCGCCGGCCAAGGCCAAAACCATCGAAGGCTACCTGGGCCAGGACTTCGTGGTGCGCTCCAGTTACGGCCATGTGCGCGACTTGCCCAAGGACAACAATGCCATCGACATCGCCAACGGGTTCAAGCCCACTTATGTGGTATCGGCCGACAAAAAAGAGCTGATTGCGCAACTAAAGAAGCTCTCGAAGGAAGCCGAGACCGTGTGGTTGGCGAGTGACGACGACCGCGAGGGCGAAGCCATTTCGTGGCACTTGGCCGAAACGCTGAACCTGGCACCGGCCAAAACCCGGCGTATCGTGTTCCGCGAAATCACCAAAAACGCCATCCTGGGGGCCATTGCCAACCCGCGCGAGGTAGACCAAAACCTGGTAAACGCCCAGCAGGCCCGCCGCGTGCTCGACCGCCTTGTGGGCTTCGAGCTGAGCCCCGTGCTCTGGAAAAAGGTGAAGCCCGGCCTGAGCGCCGGCCGCGTGCAGAGCGTGGCCGTGCGCTTGGTAGTGGAGCGCGAGCGCGAAGTCAGCCACTTCCTCAGCGCCAGCGCCTACCGCGTGGTAGCCCGCTTCGACGCCGGCCACGGGGCCGTGCTGGAAGCCGAGCTACCTACGCGCTTCAAGATCCGCGCCGAGGCCGAAACCTTTCTGGGAAATTGCGTAGGGGGCACGTATCAGATTGAAAGCCTCGACAAGAAGCCCGGTAAGCGCAGCCCGGCGGCGCCGTTCACCACGAGTACGCTTCAGCAAGAGGCCTCGCGCAAGCTGGGCTACTCGGTGGCCCAAACCATGAGCGTAGCTCAGAAGCTGTACGAAGCTGGCAAAATCAGCTACATGCGGACCGACTCGGTGAACCTATCGCAGGATGCGCAGGTGGGGGCCCAGGCGGCCATCACGGCCGCCTACGGAGCCGAATACCACCACCAGCGCACGTTCAAAACCAAGTCGGCCTCGGCCCAGGAGGCCCACGAAGCCATCCGCCCTACCGACTTTGGTACTGTGAAGGCCGGTGGCGACGCCTCGGAGCAGCGCCTCTACGACCTCATCCGCAAGCGGGCCATGGCCTCGCAGATGGCGGAGGCCGTGATCGAGCGCACCACGGCCGTGATTAGCATCAGCACGCAGCCGGGCACCACACTCTCGGCCACGGGCGAAGTGATTACGTTCGAGGGCTTCCTGAAAGTGTACGCCGAAAGCAAGGACGACGAGGACGAGGACGACGCGGTTAAGGACGGCGAAAGCAGCTTCTCGCGCGGCCTGCCGCCGCTGAGCGTGGGCCAGGACCTGCCATTGCAGCGCCTCAGCGCCACAGAGCGGTTTTCGGCCCCGCCGGCCCGCTACACTGAGGCCTCGCTGGTGAAGAAACTGGAGGAGCTGGGCATCGGCCGGCCTTCCACCTACGCCCCCACCATCAGCACGGTGCAGAAGCGCGGCTACGTGGAAAAAGACACCCGCGAGGGCAAGGAGCGCAAGTTCCACGTGCTGACGCTGGAGGGCCCCGAGGTGCAGACAGAGGTGAAGACCGAGAACTACGGCGCCGAAAAAGCCAAGCTGTTCCCGACGGATACCGCGATGGTGGTCAACGACTTCCTGGTAGCGCACTTCCCTACGGTGGTGGATTTCCAGTTCACGGCCAAGGTGGAGGACGAGTTCGACCAGATTGCCAACGGCCACGAGGACTGGACGAAGATGCTGACCGGCTTCTACAGCAAGTTCCACGCGACCATTGAGGCCGGGCAGGACATTGAGCGCAGCACCCTGGGCAGCACCCGCGAGCTGGGCGTGCACCCCGAAACGGGCGAGAAAATAACCGCCCGCCTGGGCAAATACGGCCCCTACGTGGCCCTGGGCGACCCCGACGGCGAGGTGAAACCCACCTATGCTAACCTGCGCAAAGGCCAGTTCATCGAGAACCTGACCATGGAAGATGCCCTGGAGCTGTTCAAGCTGCCGCGCATCGTGGGGCAGTTCGAGGACAAAGACATGACGGCCAACCTGGGCCGCTTCGGGCCCTACGTGCGCCACGACAGCAAATTTTTCTCCCTCACCAAGGAGCAGGACCCGCACACCATCAACGCCGAGGAAGCCGTGGCGCTGATTGAGAACAAGCGCAAAACCGACGCCGAGCGCCTCATCAAGGCGTTCCCCGAAAACCCGGATATTCAGGTGCTCAACGGGCGCTTCGGGCCCTACATCGTGGCGGGCAAGAAAAACGTGAAGATTCCGAAGGGCGAAGAGCCCACCGACCTGACGCTGGAGCGCTGCCTGGAGTTGGCCGAGGCTACGCCCGACAAGCCGGCCAAGGGCGGCCGCTTCGGCAAGAAAGCGGCCCCCGCCAAGGAGGAAAAAGCCGACGAGCCGGCCAAGAAAAAGCCGGCCGCCATCAAAAAACCCGTAGCCAAGAAGGCTCCGGCTGCCAAAGCCAAAGCCACTTCCGCCGCGGCCAAGAAACCAGCCGAGGCAAAGAAACGAGCGGTGAAAAAAGCGGTAGTGGCCAAGTAGCTGCTGCTCGCCTCCTAAGTTGATTAAAGAAGACCCGCCCGCCGCGGGTCTTCTTTTTTGCTGGCCCGCGGCGGGGGCCCCAGCGGAAACCCTGGGCCAACCGATGCGTTTTTTAAGTCCATAGCTGTGGTGCTTCGTTCTGCGGGGGCCCCGGCAATCTACTCAAACCCTTCATTTCCAATGCAACACCTCGTCGTTCTTACCGGCGCCGGCGTTTCGGCCGAGTCCGGCATCCGCACTTTCCGCGACACCAACGGGCTGTGGGAAGACCACCGCGTGGAGGACGTGGCCTCGCCCGAAGGCTTTGCCCGCGACCCCGCGCTGGTGCTCGATTTTTACAACCAGCGGCGGCGGCAGGCCAGGGAGGTGCAGCCCAATGCGGCGCATAGGGCCCTGGCCGGCTTCGAGGCGCACCCCGGCTGGCGCGTAAGCATCATCACCCAGAACGTGGACGACCTGCACGAGCGCGCCGGCTCGACCGACGTGCTGCACCTGCACGGTATGCTGAACCAGATGCGCACCGTGGCCGACGAAACCACGGTGTACGATTGCCCGGACGACATTCAGCTTGGCGATTTGGGCCCCGACGGCACCCAGCTGCGGCCCCACATTGTATGGTTTGGCGAGATGGTGCCCGCCATCGAGGAAGCAGCCGAAACCGTGGCCACCGCCGACGCGCTGCTCGTGGTGGGCACCTCCCTGCAAGTGTACCCCGCCGCCGGGCTGCTGCACTACGCCCCGGCCGCGTGCCCGGTGTTCGTCATCGACCCGCACCAGCCCCCTGCCGGCCGGCGCGGCGTGCGCTACGTGGTGGCCCTGGCCAGCACGGGCGTACCCGAAGTGCTGGCCGAGCTGGGGGCCCCGTAGCTCCGGAGGCGCGGGTACCGCCGGGGTTGGCCGGCCCGCGCTACCTTTGCCCGCTTCTAATCACCCTATTTCTTTGCCTGTGGAGTTTCCGCTTTGCAAATTGGCCGTCATCGACATCGGCTCCAACGCGGTGCGGTGCCAGATTTCGGCCGTGCTGAACTACGAAGGCAAGTTTCGGCTCAAGCGCATCGAGTACGTGCGCTACCCCATGCGGCTCGGCGAAGACGTGTTCGCCACCGGCCAGATTTCGCCCCGCAAAGAGGAGAAATTCGTCAAGTTCCTGCATTCGCTCAAGCTGCTGATGGAGGTGCACGAGGTGGCCCACCACCTCATTTGCGCCACCTCGGCCATGCGCGGCGCTTCCAACGGCGCGGCCATTACAACCCGCGTGCGCGAAGAATTGGGCCTGAATATTCAGGTAATTGACGGCCAGGACGAGGCCTTCTACATCAACCGCGTCATTGAGCACCTGCTGGAAGACAACAAGCACTACCTGCACATCGACGTGGGCGGCGGCAGCACCGAATTCAATATCTACCACGACCGCCGCAAGGTGGCCGCGCAGTCGTTCGAAATCGGCTCCATCCGACGGATGCAGCAGGAGGAAAGTGGGGGCCCCAGCACGGAGGCCCAGGATGACCTCTGGGCCCGCATGGAGGCCTGGGTGCGCGAAAACGCCCGCCGCTACCACGTCACCCGCGCCATCGGTACGGGCGGCAACATCAACAAGCTCTACACGATGTCGCCAGCCTCGCCCAACAAGGCCGTGGCCCGCCGCAGCCTCGAAACCATCCTGGCCCGCCTCGCCGGCCTCAGCATGGAGGAGCGCGTGAACGTGGCCATGCTCAACCCCGACCGCGCCGACGTCATCATCCCCGCCGGCCACATCTACCTCGCGGCCATGCACTGGGCCAACGTGAGCAGCATGATCGTGCCCGACATCGGCCTGAAAGACGGCATGCTCCAGGCCCTGTTCGAGGAGCATTTCGACGAAATCAGCCCCGCCAGCGGCCACCCCGCCCACCCGCCCGTGCCCGACGTGCAAAACCAGCCCGCCGGTATGGAATAGCAGGCGCTTAGTGCCCCCACTGCCCCCTTGTCTTCACTGCGTTCAGGATGACAAGGGGGCAGTGGGGGCATTTTACTAAGCACAGCCCAAGACTCAGGGGCCCCACCGAACCATACGCCCCAACTACTCCAACCCGGCCTGCACCGCCTCAGCTTCAGTATCTACGTCGGTCAGGTTTTCCTCGTCGCCAATGCCTTCACCAAAGGTCGAATCGGGGCCCTGGACTTCAGCCTGGGCGGCAGCTTTGGAGGCTTCGGTTTCGACGGCCACCAGGGCGGCAGCTATTTCCAGGCGGCGGGCCGTTTGCTGGGCCAGCAAGGCCAATAGGCCTTCGGGCGTGGCTATGGACAGCTGGGCCTCGTCGCGCTTGTAGAAGTCTTTGTGTACGTTTACCACAGGCTCGCCGGCGGCCGGGCGCTGCCGTATGTAGGCCCCATCCTCGCGCATTACGTAGCTATTCTGGTTGTCCAGCAAGTTGAGCATCAAGATGCTGATGGCCTCGCGCCGCAGCTGCGGGTTCACAATCAGGAACAACGCCTCGATGCGCCGGTCAAAGGAACGCACCATCACGTCGGCCGAGCCGGCGTACACGCGGGCGTCGCCGCCGTTGTGGAAGTAAAACAGCCGCGCATGTTCCAAATACTCGCCCACGATGCTGCGCACCTCGATGTTGTCGCTCAGCCCCGGCCGGCCCGGCCGCAGGCAGCAAATGCCCCGCACAATGAACCGGATGGGCACACCGGCCTTCGACGCCTTATAAAATTCATCAATCATCTCCTTGTCTTCCAAGGAGTTCATCTTCATCACAATGCCGCTGGGCTGGCCCTTTTTGGCGTGCTTCACCTCCTCGCGCACCAAGTGGATGAGCTGCTGACGCATGTCCTTGGGGGCCGTGATGAGGTACTCGTAGTTGTCGGGCTGCGAGTGGCCGGTAATGACGTTAAAGAATTCCGACACGTCGTGGCCGTAGGTGTCGTTGGTCGTAAGCAGGCTCAGGTCGGTGTAGAGGCGCGAGGTTTGCTCGTTGTAGTTGCCCGAGCCGATGTGCACGTAGCGCGTCACCTTCTCCCCTTCCTTGCGGATAATCATCAGCAATTTGGTGTGAGTCTTATACTTACTCACCCCGTAAATCACGAAGCAGCCAGCCTTTTCCAGCCGGGCCCCCTCGCGGATGTTCTTCTCCTCGTCGAAGCGCGCCTTCACCTCGAATAGCACCGATACGTGCTTGCCGTTTTCGGCCGCCTTCAACAGCGCCGCGCTCACCCGCGACTCGTCGGCGAGCCGGTAAATCGTCTGCTTGATGCCCAGCACCTGCGGGTCCTCGGCGGCTTGCTCCAGCAGGCGCACCATCGGCTCGATGCTGTTGTAGGGGTGGTGCAGCAGCACGTCGTGGTGCTTGAGGTACTCGAACAAGTTGTCCTCGGCGCCGTCGGGCAGGCTCAGGGGCGCGATGGCTGCCGGCTGCCGGGCCCCTTTGCCGCGGAAGTTAGGGTGGCGAATAATTTGCCACAGCCCTTTCATGTCAAGCAAAGCACTGATGACGAAGATGTTGCCGTTATCAATATTCCACCGCTCGCGCAATACTTCCATCAGCAGCGGCGAGGCGTTGGGCTCTACTTCCACGCGCACCACGCGGCCGCGCTTGCGGGTTTTCAGGCCCACCTGAATTTCCTTGATGAAGTCGTTATCGATGTCGTCGGATTCTTCCAGCGTAAAATCGCCGTTGCGGGTAATACGTATCAAATCGGCCGATAAAATTTCGACGTTGCGAAACAGCCGCGGCAGGTACTCGCGCACGATTTCCTCGATGGGCACGAAAATGACCCGGTCCTTGCGCTGCAATTCAAAAAACCGCGTCAGGTTTTGGGGAATCTGTACAAAAGTGATGCGCTCCTGCCCTTTCTCCGCTTCGCCGTCCAGGCCCAGGGCCCCCGGATTGCTGGCCCGCGTCACCACCCCAAAAATGAGCATCTGATTCATTATCAGCGGGAAGCCGTGGTAGGCGTCGTACACCATCGGCGTGAGCAGCGGAAACACCGTGTTCTTGAAGAAGCCATCGGCCTTACGGGCCTCTATCTCCGTCAAGTCGCTCACCTTCAAAATATTAAAGCCATTTTTCTCGAACACTGGCTTCAACTCGTTCACGTACGTCAGACTCTGGTCGTTGACGAAGCGGTGGGCAAAATCGAGCAGCTTGCGCCGAAACGGCAGCTCCCGCAGCCCCGAGTAGTCCACCCGCTCCTTGCCGTAATCAAGGTAATTATACAACGAACCCACCCGAATCATAAAAAACTCGTCGAGGTTGGAGCTAGTGATAGCCAGGAACTTAAGCCGGTCAAACAAGCTCTTGCCCGCATCCTGGGCCTGGTCGAGTACCCGGTAATTAAATCGCATCCAGCTCAAATCGCGGCTGATGTACTTGCTCTTGCGGATAAGGTCGGCGGACTTGAACAGTTTCATAGGGTAGTGGATTGACGCGAATCGAGGCGTGGGGTGGCCATCGGGCAGTAAAATAACAACCGCTCGCGACCTGCCCGGGCCAGGGCCCCAAATAAAAACACAATCCTGGTTGAAAACGACACACTTTGGCGCGGGGGCTCACCACCTTTGGGGCCCTCCTCAACCCCTGCCAGGCCCATGCCTGCCCAATCCTACCTCCTCCACCTGTTTCATGTTTCACTTGGTGCAGCGGCTGCTACAGGTGCCGGTGCCGTTTGCGGAATTGCAGCGCAACTTGCTGGAAAACCCCAGCTTGCGCGATTTTACCGGTGGCTACGAGTTGCGCACGTTTCAGCGCGACCAGTACTTGATTGCCGATACCTTCGGCATCAGCTACTGCCGCCGCCGCGGGGGCTACCGCGTTACGGAAACCGACTTGCTGCCCGGCGACTACCAGCGGCTGCTCGATACGTTGGAGCTGCAAGAGTTCCTGCGGCTGCCGCGGGCCTTAGGCACCTACGTGCAGCCTGTAGCAGCGGCCGCACCTGGAGTATCTGCAGCCGCTGCTACGGGCGGCGCAGACGGGGCAAGTGGTGGATTTTGCCTACCAGAAATATTGGGAAGATGCACCGGAGCGGCGCACGGTGGGCCCCCTGCTGCTCAAAGAGTTCCGGGGCCGCCGGTACGTGCTGGCCACGATGGTGGTCAGCGGGCGGCTTGCCTGCTTTGGGCTGGACCGCATCAGCGATTTTAGCGTAACGGCGCAGCGGTTTACCCCGCCGGCTGGCGTTGATGCCCATACGTATTTCGCCGACTACTTCGGCATCACGCGCCCCACCGACGGGCCGGGGCCCCAGGAAATTTTGCTCCGATTCATGCCCGTGCAGGGCCGCTATGCCCTGAGCTACCCGCTGCATTCCTCACAGCAAGTGGTAATGGAAACGATGCGGAAACCTGCCTGCACCGACCGTAGACGACACCCACGAGCTGCGCATGGAGCTGCTCAGTTACGGCCCCGATGTGGAGATGCTGGCCCCGGCCAGTTTACGGGTGTGGGTGCAACAGGCGCACGCAGCGGCCGCGCACCTCTCCGTGGCCAAAACTACCTGGCCAGCGCCTCACCGATTTTCTTTAAAATGCGCTTGGGTTGGGTATAAGCATCAGCCACTTCCAGCGCACGGCCCGCGGGCAGCTCAGTACGGGCCTCCAAGGGCCCCAGGCGAAATAATTTACCGTGCTATGCTTGAAGGGAAAATAAAAGGCCCGCTTTGCAGCGGGCCTTTTATTTTCCCTTCAAGCTAGACGTCTAACTTGGCATACTTGGCGTTTTGCTCGATGAACTCGCGCCGGGGGGCCACTTCATCGCCCATCAGCATCGAGAACAGGTGGTCGGCTTCCACGGCCGAGTCCACGTTTACCTGCTTCAACGAGCGGGTTTCGGGCTGCATGGTAGTTTGCCAGAGCTGCTCGGCGTTCATCTCACCGAGGCCCTTGTAGCGCTGCACGTTCACGGTTTCGGGTTTGCCGCGGCCGAGCTCTTCCTGCGCCCGCTGGCGCTCCTCTTCGGTCCAGCAGTAGCGCTCTTCCTTGCCGCGCTTCACGAGGTAGAACGGCGGCTGGGCGATGTAGATGTAGCCGCTGTCGACCAGAGCCCGCATGTAGCGGAAGAAGAAGGTAAGAATCAGGGTGCGGATGTGCGAGCCGTCCACGTCGGCGTCGGTCATGATGATGACCTTGTGGTAGCGCAGCTTGGCTAAGTTCAGCCCCTTCGCATCGGCCTCAATGCCTTTTTCCGGATCGGCGGGCGTCCCAAAGGTCACGCCCAGGGCCGTAATCATATTCCGGATTTCCTCATTCTCCAGGATGCGGTGCTCCTGGGCCTTCTCCACGTTCAGGATTTTGCCGCGCAGCGGCAGAATGGCCTGAAACGCCCGATTGCGGCCCTGCTTGGCGGTGCCGCCGGCCGAGTCGCCTTCCACCAAGTACAGCTCGCAGATTTCGGGGTCCGATTCCGAGCAGTCGGCCAGCTTGCCGGGCAGTGAAGTCGAGCCCAGCACAGTTTTGCGCTGCACCATTTCGCGGGCCTTGCGGGCGGCGATGCGGGCCTTGGCGGCCAGGATCACTTTCTCCACGATGATGCCCGCCTCGCGGGGGTTTTCTTCCAGGTACTGTTGCAGGATTTCGCCCACCACGGTGTTCACAGCGCCGCTCACGTCGGAGTTGCCGAGCTTGGTTTTGGTCTGGCCCTCAAACTGCGGCTCCTGCACCTTCACCGAAATCACGGCCGTGAGGCCCTCGCGGAAGTCTTCGCCCGAAATCTCCACCTTGGCCCTTTCGAGCTTGCCCGACTTGTCGGCGTAGTTCTTCAGGGTGCGGGTGAGGGCGGCGCGGAAGCCGGCCACGTGCGTGCCACCCTCAATGGTGTTGATGTTGTTGACGTAGGAGTAAATGTGCTCCTGGTAATCGGAATTGTACTGCAAGGCCACTTCCACCGGCGTGCCGCCCTTCTCGCTCACCACGTGGATGGGCAGGGGCATGAGCACCGTGCGGGCACTGTCTAGGTACTGCACAAACTCGCTGAGCCCCCCCACCGAATAGAACTCCTCGTAGCGGAAACCGGTGTTGTCGGCGTTCTGCTCGCGGCGGTCCATCAGGGTGATGCGGATACCTTTGTTGAGGTACGACAGTTCGCGCAGGCGGGTGGCGATGGTATCGTACTTATAAACGGTTTCGGTGAAAATGCTATCGTCGGGCAGAAAGTCTACCTGCGTGCCGTGCTCGTCGGTGTCGCCAATTTCGCGCACCGCGTACTGCGGCACGCCGATTTTATAGTCCTGCTCGTAGATGTGGCCCTTACGGCGCACGGTCACTTTCAGGTCGGTGCTGAGCGCGTTCACGCAGCTCACGCCCACGCCGTGCAGGCCCCCGGATACTTTGTAAGAATCTTTATCAAACTTACCACCGGCGTGCAGCACGGTCATTACCACTTCGAGGGCTGAGCGACCTTCTTTGGCGTGGAAATCGACGGGAATGCCGCGCCCGTTGTCGCGCACGGTCACGGAGTTGTTTTCGTTGATGGCAACTTCAATACGGTCGCAGTGGCCAGCCAGGGCCTCGTCGATGGAGTTATCGACCACCTCCCATACCAAGTGGTGCAGGCCTTTAACGCCCGTATCACCGATGTACATGCTGGGGCGTTTGCGCACGGCCTCCAGTCCTTCCAGCACCTGAATGCTATCGGCCGTGTACTCGGCGGGGGCTTTCTTTTCTGCTATTTCGCTCATGCAAAAGGGGATTAAAGCGGCTGCAAAAACCAGCCACTAAGAGAACACCCAAAAGTACCTTTTTTATTCCATTTGGCCTATTTTTCGGTACGATTTATGGGGCCACAAAAAAGCCCTTTCCGGGGCTGGAAAGGGCTTTTTGTAGGACCTCCGAGTCGGCTATGAAGCCAGTTCAAAAAGTGGCCCCGTTTGGATTCGAACCAAAGACCGGCTGCTTAGAAGGCAGCTGCTCTATCCAACTGAGCTACGGGGTCGAAACCAGGGCAACTATGTCGGGGTGGCAGGATTCGAACCTACGACCTTCTGCTCCCAAAGCAGACGCGATACCGGGCTACGCTACACCCCGAAAAACATCCCATAGAGCCGATGGCCGGCGCCCTATGATGGTGCAAATGTACGGCAGAAACCCAGATGCACAACTCCGGGCCGTCCACCACCCCGGGCCGAACCGGACAACCCGTTCAGCATTAGCCTACTCTGCCATAAACAAACTGCGGCGGCCCACGTTGTTCCTGTTTTTTTGTCACTAAAAAGCCCCGAAAACGGCCTATGCAGGCGTTTCCGGGGCTTTCCGTGGAGAGAGGGGGATTCGAACCCCCGGTAACCTTTAGAGCTACGGCAGTTTAGCAAACTACTGGTTTCAGCCACTCACCCATCTCTCCAATTGGCTGGCCGCTTCCATCCGAAGCGGGTGCAAATATACGGGGCCGGTTGAAAAACCCGCGCCGCGGTACCAAAAAAATTATCTTTGTTGCGACCCGGGCCCGACCTGGGGGCCCTAGCCACCGCTTATCCTCTTCGCCACTACTTGCTTACCTGGGCTTATCCTGATTTTGGCTTGCCGCTGGCGGCGGCGGTGCTGGCCTTGCTGCTGGTGCTGGCCTACGTGCTGCGCACCGGCCGGCTGGCGCGGGCCCTGGGGCAGCGCGCCGGCCGCCTGGCCTGGAAGCTGCCGCTGCGCCTGCTGGCCGGGGCCCTGCTGCTGGCGGCCTGGCTGGGCCCGGCGCGGGGCTTGAGCCCGCAGCCGGTGCGTACGGCCGGCAAAGACCTGTGGCTGGTGGTGGACGTGTCGCGCTCGATGGACGCGCCCGACGTGGCCCCTACCCGCCTGCTGCGCGCCCAAGCCGAGCTGCAAACCCTGGTGGAGCGCTTCCCGGCCGACCGCCTGGGACTGGTGGTGTTCAGCGGTGAGGCGGTCGTGCAATGCCCCCTCACCTACGACCAGGAAGCCGTACAAACGTTTCTCAACACCCTCAGCACGCGCTTATTGCCGCCGGGACCCACGGCCCTGCGCGCGCCACTGGAGCTGGTACTAGCCCGACTGGGGCCCGCTGCCGGCGGCCCGGGCTCTGCGGGCCGGGCCACGGCCGTGCTGGTAGTGAGCGACGGCGAGGATTTCGGCGAGAACCTAGAGCCCATCCTGCGCGCCCTGGCCCGCAGCGGGGCCCGGGTGTTTGCTGTAGGCGTGGGCACGGCGGCGGGGGCCCAACTGCCACTGCCCGGGGGCCGGCTGGTGCGCGATGCTGCGGGCCGCCCCGTCCTGAGCCGCCTGCGCGAGGCCCCGCTGTTGCAACTGGCGGCCCAAACCGGCGGCCAGTACGTGGCGCTGAACGACCGCCAAAATGGCTTCCCGGCGCTGCTGGCCGACGTGCGCGCCATGCAGGGCACCACCGAGCAGGTGCGCACCGTGGCCGTAGCCGACAACCGCTACCGCCTGCCGCTGGCCCTGGCCCTAGTGCTGCTGGCCCTCGACGTAGCCCTGACCGTGGTGGTTATCCGGCCCTGACCCGGGCCCGCGCTGGGCCGGAATTTCCGTTATTTGGGGCCCCGGGCCGGCATTGGTGCGGGCAGGAAGGCCTACTTATTGGCGCATGTTGAAGTCGTTGCTGTTGCTGCTCCTGTTGCTGGCCCCGCCCACGTGGCGGGTGCTGACGTGGGTGCGCGACCGCAACGCCGCCACCGCCAGCGGCCAGGCAGCCTACGCCCGCGGCGATGACGAGGCCGCCGCCCGGGCTTTTGGGGCCGCCGCCGCCGCGCGCCCGGGGGGCCCGGGCGCAGCCGCACTACTGCTCAACCTGGGCCACGCCCAGCGCCGGGCGGGGCAAACGGCCGCCGCCCGCGCCACCTACGGCCAGCTGCTCGACCCCGCCGTGCCGCCGGCACTGGGCAGCGTGGCCCGGCAGCAGCTGGCCGTGCTGGCCGCCGACGCCGGGGAAACCGCGCCCGCCCTGGGGCTGCTGCGCCAAGCCCTGCGGCTCGACCCAACCAACGCCGGGGCCCGCTACAACTACGAAGTACTGAGCGCCTACCTGGCCCGGCACCGGGCCGCGCCGCGCCTGGCAGCGCCCCCGCCCCCGGGGCCCCAGCCGGCCAAATCTTCCGACCCAAAAAAGCCGGCGCCCACCCCGCCGGTCGCCAACCAGCCCGCGGCCGGCACCAAGGCCGGCACCGAGCGCACAGGCCAAGTGCCTGACCTCAACCAACCCGCTCCCGCGGCCCCCAGCGCCCCCCAAACCCGCCCTGACGCCGCCGGCCGGCCCGACCCGGCCCAGTCCAGCACGGCCCCGGGTGCTGCCGCCAGCGGCCGCCGCACCCCCCAGACGGACGGTACCGACGCGCCCGTGCCCACCGGCGGGCAGCCCGGCGCCACCCGCGGCCTCGACGGAAGCGTGGGCGGCGCGGGCACCGCCGCCCGTAGCCGCGCCGCGGGCGCCGAGGCCGCCAGGGCCACCGATGCCCAGCTGCAAACCCAGCGCGAGCGCCTTCAGGCCATGGATCTGTCGCCGGCCCAGGCCCAGCAGCTACTTGATGCGCTGAAGGCCCAGGAGCAGCAGTACTTGCAGCAGGTGCCGCGCCGCCGCACCGGGGCCCCCGCCCGCCGCGGCCAGCCCACGTGGTGAGGGCCCCGGACGTACTTTTAGGGCAGATTTTTGTTGCTTCTTCATTCCCACCCACGTTTGTTCGTTAAAATTATGCAGATCAAGGAAGTTGTAATTGTATCGGCGGTGCGCACCCCAATTGGCTCGTTTGGCGGGGCCCTGGCCTCGATATCGGCCACCGAATTGGGCGCCATTGCCCTGAAAGGCGCTTTGGAGAAAGCCGGCGTGGCCCCGTCGGAAGTGCAGCAGGTGATTATGGGCAACGTCATCTCGGCCAACCTGGGCCAGGCCCCGGCCCGCCAGGCCGCCAAAAAAGCCGGCCTGCCCGACACCGTGGAGTGCACCACCGTTAACAAGGTGTGCGCCTCGGGCTCGAAGGCCATCATGTTTGCCGCCCAGGCCATCATGCTGGGGCAGGCCGACTGCATCCTGGCCGGCGGCATGGAGAGCATGAGCAACGTGCCGTATTACCTCGACAAAGCCCGCTTCGGCGCTAAGTACGGTAATGGCCAAATGATTGACGGCCTGATGAAAGACGGCCTCTGGGACCCCTACCACGACTACGCCATGGGCGTGGCCGCCGACGCCACGGCCCAGCACTACGGCATCACCCGCGAGCAGCAGGACGAGTTTGCCCGCGAGAGCTATACCCGCAGCGCCAACGCCGCCAAATCCGGCAAAAAGAAGGCCGAAATCGTGCCCGTTACCATCGAAAGCCGCGGCAAAACCACTGTCGTGGACGACGACGAGGAATATACCAAAGTTCAGTTCGAGAAGCTGGCCGGCCTCAAGCCCGCCTTTGGCAAGGAGGGCACCGTGACGGCCGCCAACGCCTCGACGCTCAACGACGGCGCGGCGGCTGTGCTGCTGATGAGCCGCGAAAAGGCCGACGCGCTGGGCGTGAAACCCATTGCCATTGTGCGCGGCTTTGCCGATGCCGAGCAGGCCCCGGAATGGTTCACGACTTCGCCCGCGCTGGCCATTCCGAAGGCGCTCAAGCACGCGGGCATTGATGCCAAGGACGTGGACTTCTACGAAATCAACGAGGCATTTTCGGTGGTGTCGCTGGCTAATAACCAACTGCTCAAGCTCGAAGGCACTAAGGTGAACGTGTACGGCGGCGCCGTAAGCCTGGGCCACCCGCTGGGGGCCTCGGGGGCCCGCATTGTGACGACGCTGCTGAACGTGATGCACAACGAGGGCGGTAAAATCGGCGTCACGGGCATTTGCAACGGCGGCGGCGGCGCCTCGGCCATCGTGCTGGAGGCCGTGTAGCGCAAGGTTTCGCGCCAGGTTACGCGAGGTAAAAAGAGGTTTCGCAAAGGGTGCATTAGCCGCTCCTCCGCGAAACCTCTTTTTACTTTACGAAACCTGGCGCGAAATTTTAAAGGGCGCTCATCCGTTCTTGCGGCCATGAGATACCTGCTTCTGCTCTTTACCTTATCCGCCTTCACCGCCCACGCCCAAAAAGCCAAGCGGTTCGTGACGTACTACGACTCCACCAAAACCGCTAAACGCGAGGTGTATAGCGCCCTGGTGGCCGGCGATACGCTGCCCCAGGGCACCTACCGCCGCTACTACCGCAGCGGCCAGCTGGAGCAGCAAACCAGCTTCCGCGAGGGCAAGCGCGACTCGGCCTACGTCGAGTTTCACCCCAGCGGGGCCCGGCGGCTCGAGACCACCTACCGCGCCGGCGTGCGCCAGGGCCCCTTCAAAACCTACTACGCCAACGGTAAGGTGGCCCAGGAGGGCAACTTTGACAACGACGAGCCCAGCGGCGAACTCATCTACTACCATCCCACCGGCGAGGTGAAGCTGAAAACCACACTCGCCAAAGGCCAGCCCAACGGGGCCCTGCGCCAACTCTACGCCGACGGCAAGCCCCAGGCCGACATCACTTACAAAGACGGCCAGCCCGAGGGCGCCGTCAAGTTTTACTACGCCAACGGCCAGGTGCAGAGCGAAGGCACCCTGCACCGCGGCCTGCTGGCGGGGCCCTACAAAACGTATTACCCCACCGGCCAGGTCGAAACCGAGGTGCGGGCTGACGCCAGCGGCCGCGGCGGCTACCGCAGCTACTTCCCCAGCGGTAAGCTTCAGACGGAGAGCACCTACGCCCCCGCCCCCGTGGTGCAGCGCGCGGTGCGCAACCCGCTCGGCGACGACCTGGCCAAACGCGTGGCCCCCACCACCAGCGGCACCGCCAACCTCGACGGGCCCGCCACGAGCTACTACGAAAGCGGCCAGGTCAAAACCAAAACCACCTACCGCCTGGGCGTACCCACGGGTCACGCGCAGGAGTTTTCCGAGGCTGGCAAGCTGATGCTGGAAACCGACTACGCCAACGGCGGGCGCGACCGCAAGGTGACGCGCTACGGCGCCGTAGGGCCCCTACCGCTGGCTGAGGAGACTTATAAGAATAACCGTACCGCCGGCACCTGGCGCACGTTTTTCCCCAACAGCAAGCAGGTGCAGAGCGTGGCACTGTACAACCCCGCCGGCAAGCTGGCCGGCGAGCAGCTAACCTACTTTGCCGACGGCAAGGTGGCCAGCCGGCTGGGATACGAGAACGGCTTTGCCATTGGGCTGGGCCTGGAAAACTACCCCTCGGGCAAGCTAAAGGCCGAAACCACTTACGCCCACGGCCTGAAGGTGGGGCCCTACCGGCAGCTGCGCGACGACGGCACGCTGGCCGTGCGCGGCGCCTTCCGCAATGGCAAGGAAACCGGCGTGTGGGCTTACTTCGGGCCCGACGGCGTAGCCGTCGAGAGCCACAAAACCTTCCAGAACGGCCGGGAGGTGCCGGCCGGCACCAAGGCCCCAGGCCGGCCCGCGCTGCGCAAAAAATAACGTTGGGGCCCCTAACGGTTTCGAAGTCAGCGTATAGTTTGAGCGATGTAGGGGCGGGGCTTGCTCCTGCCCGTTGTTGAACAACAGCAGGGGATTGGCGTGGATGTAGGGGCGGGGGCAAGCCCCGCCCCTACATCCACGGGCTCCAAAACCGCTTTAGCCGCCGGACTTTCGGGTTCGGCGGTTTTTTTATGCGCTTTTGGTAAGGGTGCTGTAACGAATGCCTGGGCCAGCTGGTAACCCGGCGGGTGCTGCTTACAACCAGGCAGGGCTTGGGCCGGCCGCAACCCCGCCAAAAAGATGCGCTGCCCGGGCAACCGCGGGCCCGGGCAGCGCATCTAGCAACCCGAATGCGGCGCGGCGGCAAATTTTGTTAAATTTTTTATTGCTGATTATCAGCACTTAAGATATTAATAATCTTAATTAACGAATATTTAATGTCTTAGTACCTTGCATCACAAAGTACCTAACATACCTTTGTTCTGTTGATAGCATAGTAGGTGATGACAACCTAGTACCTGCCGACGCAGGCCAGCCGAATGGGCGCCCCCCCCCCGCCCTCCCGAAACTCTTTCCACACCGGTGCCGCTGCTGGCCCCGGCCCTTGCCCCAGCGGAACCGCGGCCGCTGCCAAGCCCCGGGGCCCCGACGCAGCTTGAACACTACAACACCCTCACCATGACCTTCTTGCACACCTGCTGCCAGCCCTTGCGGGGCCTGGCCCTGCTCCTTACGGCCCTGCCCCTGGGCCTCCACGCCCAGCAAGCCGGCCCGGCCCAAGTGAGCGGCCAGCTGGTGGAAGCCGCCAACGGCCAGCCCCTCCCCTTCGCCGACGTGCTGCTGCTACGCGCCGCCGATTCGACGCTCGTGACGGGGGCCCAAACCGGCCTCGACGGCACCTTTAAGGCCGAGCACCTGGCCTTGGGGCGCTACATTTTGCGGGCCCAGGCCCTGAACTTCAAGCCCGTGCGCCGGGTGTTTGCCCTTTCGGCCGGGGCGCCGGCCCTGGCCCTGGGGCCCCTGAAGCTGGCCGCCAGCGCTACCCAGTTGGGGGAGGTGCGGGTGGTGGCCCAGAAGGCCGTGGTGCAGCAGGAGCTGGGCAAAACGGTGATTAATGTGGAGAAAGACCTGAGCAGCGTGGGCGGCACGGCCGTGAACGTGCTCCAGAACGTGCCCTCGGTGGCCGTGGACGCCACCGGCACGGTGAGCCTGCGCGGCTCCAGCAACCTCACCATCCTCATCGACGGCAAGCCGGCCGGCACCAGCAACGGGGGCCCCGGCCCGCGGCTCGACCAGATTCCGGCCTCGCAAATTGCCCAGGTGGAGGTAATGACCAACCCCTCGGCCAAGTACGACGCCAGCGGCGTAGGCGTCATCAACATCATCACCAAGAAGAACAAGAAGGACGGTTGGAATGGCCAGGCGGCCCTGAACCTGGGCACCCGCGACAAGTACGCCCCCAGCCTGAGCCTGAGCCGCCACCACGGCAAGGCTACCTGGAGCCTGGGCTACGACGGCAGCGACCAGATGTACCGCACCCGCACCAACAGCTCCCAAACGGCGCTCCTTACCGACGGGGCCACTTCGAGCAGCCTCTTTACGACGCAGGAAGGCACCGGCCGCCAGCAAAACCGCAACCACACCCTGAACCTGGGCCTGACCTACGACCTGCCCAAGGAGCAAACCCTGAGCCTGAGCGTGCAGCCGCACTACGAGCACCAGACCGAAACCGACAACCAGACCCTGACCCAGCAAACGGTGGGCGCGCCCGGCGTCATCACCCAGTACGGCCAGGAGCTGGCCGATGTGAAGGTGAAGGTGTTGGAAAGCTCGGCCGACTACCGCCGCACCTGGGAGGCCCACAAGGGCCGCGAGCTGACGGCCAACGCCGGCGGGGTACTCATCGACGCCGACGTGCCGGTGAGCCAGCTGCTGACCGGGGGCCCCCGGCCGGCCGGCTTCACGCAGGCCCAGCGGGTGCAGGCCCAGATTTTCTTCGGGCAGGCGGATTTCACCCGGCCCACGGCCGACGGCAAGGGCAAGCTTGAAGCCGGCTTGAAGCTGCAAACCCTGCACAACACCGGCAGCACCGCCATGCGCAAACCCACCGACAACCCCGGCGACGGCTTCCAGCTCGACCCCGCCAACTCGTTCAACTACGCCTTTACGCAGCTCATGCCGGCCGCCTACGCCACGTTTCAGCGCACGCTGAGCCACGGCTGGAGCGCCCAGGGCGGCCTGCGCACCGAGGCCACGTTTCTGAGCGGCGGGGTGGAAAACCGCAACGCGGCCATTGATAAGAGCTACGTCAACCTCTTCCCCTCGGCCACCGTGGCCAAGGAACTGGGCAAGGAGCCGGGCCAGAACCGCCTGCAATTCAGCTACGCCCGCCGCCTGAACCGGCCCGACTTCATGCAGCAGCTGCCCATCCAGATGTACCAGGACCCGCGCAACTACCGCCAGGGCAACGCCAACCTGCTCCCCGAGTTCAGCCACAACGTGGAGCTGGGCCACCAGCTGAACCTGACCGGCGGGGCCAGCATCACCAACACGGTGTTTGCCCGCTTCACCCAGAACGCCATCCGCCGGGTGCGCACCATCGACACGGCCGCCACCCGCACCAACAACGTGGGCGTGGTAACCCGCGAAACCTTCGATAACGTGGGCACCACCAACAGCTTCGGCTTCGAGACGACCTGGGCCCAGCCCCTGACCAAGTGGTGGCGCGTGTCGGCCAGCGGCTCGCTCTACTACTCGCAGATTGCCGCCAACGCCCTGAACGCCGCCAACCGCGCGGCCCTGGCCGGCACCGCCCGCCTGGCCAACAACTTCACGCCCCGCAAGGGCCTCGACGTGCAGCTCACCGGCGATATCCGCTCGACGGTGCTCACGGCCCAGGGCCGCCAGCTGCCCACCGGCGGCCTCGACATTGCCCTGCGCCAACAGCTATTTCAGGAGCGCGCCGCCCTCACCCTGCGCGTCTCGGACCTGCTGAACACCCAAGTGCGCCGCACCGAGCTGGCCACGCCCGAGCTGCAAACCAGCCTCTACAGCAAGTACGAGACCCGCGTGGCGTGGCTGGGCTTCACCTGGTACATCGGGGCCAGCAAGCCCGGCAAAAAGATTGACAACGGCCCCAGCGGCGGCGGCGGTTTCGGCGGCTAGGGCCCCGGTGGGGCCCCGGGCGGGGGTCCCGGGCGGTGAGCCAATCAGGCCGTCATGCTGAGCGGAACGAAGTGGAGTCGAAGCATCTCTACTGCTCCACTAATCATGATTACTGCCGCGGGAGAGATGCTTCGACAGGCTCAGCATGACGGCCTGATTGGCTGAAAATCCCTTCTTAATAATTGCCCGCACGTCCCGGTGGGGGCCCCAGTTTTTACTCCTCTTTTCTCTTCACTTTCTTTCTTCCTGCACCATGAAAATTGCCTCTTTGCTCCTGACCGCCGCGTTGCTCGTTCCCACCGCCGCTACTTTCGCCCAATCGTTTTCGGCCGCTGCTGCCGCGTCGGCCGCCGCACCCGCCGCACCCGTCACCTACTTCGGTACGGTGCCGTCGAACGATGCGGCCCACGAGCAGTTTGCCCGGATGCGCCAGACCTTTACCCAGTGCCAACCCACGGTGGTGTTCTTCGAAAACCCCGACATGGGCACCGACAGCACCGAAGCCGCCACCATCGGCCGCATGGGCCCCGCCGGCTATGCCCGCTTCCTGGCCCAGCAGCAGCACGTGCCCACCCATCGCCTCGACGATGTGTACGCCGAGTACGCCTACCTCCAAACCAAGCTCGCCCCCGAGCCCCTGAAGCTATATTGGCTGCTGCGCCAAACTCATCAGTTCCGCCAAGCCACCGGGGCCCCTAAAGCCTTGGTAATGAAAGCCAGCAAGGCGTTCCTCGCCAGCAGCGCGCACGACCTGCCCGGCGGCGAGCAAGTGGTGCGCACCCCCACCGAGCTGCGCACAGCCTACCGCACCTACTGCCCCACGGGTGGCGCGTGGTGGTCGCTGCCCGCCACGTCCTTCGGCTCGGAGCCGACGGGGGCCTCAGCCTTTATACTGAACACCACCCGCACCGTGAACGAGTACCGCGCCGCGCACCTGGCCACCCAAGTCGCCGCCGCTGTGCAAGCCGGCCAGCGCGTGCTGGTGGTACTGGACCGCGCCCACCTGCCCGCCCCGGCCCAGCCCGCCTACGCTGCCCAGCAGCGGGTAGCCCGGTAAGCGCCGCCCCTTTCCGCAGGGAAAACACCGCCGCAGGGCCCCCGGACCACCTGGTCCGGGGGCCCTGCCTATATCTTGCACGCCAATCATTTTCAACCGCTCCCTTCCGTTTTTTCCAGTAATGAAATACCTGTTGCTGCTGCTGCTGCTGTGGGCCGCGTCCCTCGCTGCCCAGGCCCAGCCCAAAACCCGCGTGGATTCGCTGATGGCCCGGGCCGAGCAGGGCCTGGGCCGGCAAGATTACCCCGCCGCCATTGCCGCCTACCGGCAGGTGGTGGGGGCCCCCGGAACCAGCCGGCGCTACCGAGCCAACGCCTTTTACAACATCGCCTGTTACTACGGCCTGCTCCACGATGCCCCCAACGCCCGCGCCAACCTGAGCCGGGCCATTGCGGCGGGCTACGTCAATGCCGACCACATCGCCGTTGATACCGACCTGGCCCTGCTGCACACCGACAAGCAGTGGCCCCGGCTGCTGGCCCGCGCCCGCCAGCTGGAGGAAAAAACCATTATTCGCCGGCCCGAGGACGTGCAGCTGGTGACGACCGACATCGACCACTTTTGGGCGGCCTACGCCGCGGCCCGGCGCGACACGGCGGGAGCCCCGGCCATTTTCCGGCGCGTGTATTTCGACAAGGCCTCCGCCGGCTTGCGGGATTATGCCGAGCTGAAAATTGACAGCGACGCCGATTTTGCGCAGTGCATTTTGCAGCGGCCCCGGTACTATGGCTCCATCCAGCCCACCACGCAGGCCATTGCCGGCGAAAAGCCGAAGATTGTGGCGGCCTTCCGGCGCTTCCAGGAATTGTACCCGGCGGTGCGGTTTCAGAACGTTTACTTCGTCATCGGCGGCTGGGTATCGGGCGGCACCGTGTCGGACGCGGGCCTGCTCATCGGGGCCGACCAATCGGCCAACGGCCCGGGCGTGAACACCAGCGAGCTGACCCTGCTCCAGCGCAACCGCTGCGCCCCCGTGGCGGAAATGCCCGGCCTGATGGTGCACGAGCTGGTGCACCGCAACCAGGGCCCCCAGGACGGCACCCTGCTCAGCTACGCCCTCAGCGAAGGCATGGCCGATTTCGTGGCCGAACTCGTGACCGGCAGCCTCGGCAACAATGGCCGCCTGCACCCCTACGGCAACGCCCACGAGGCGGCGCTGTGGGCCGCCTTCCAGCAGGAAATGCTGGGCACGAACTCGAAAAACTGGATTGCCAACGGCCGCCAGGAAACCCCCGAGAAGCCCTGCGACCTGGGCTACTATGTGGGCTACCGCATCGTGCAGGCCTACTACAACCGGGCCCCCAACAAAAAGCAGGCCCTGGCCGACATCCTCAACGTGCATGACGCCAAGGCCTTCCTGGCCCAGAGCGGCTACGCGGGGGCCCCAGCCGGGCGCTAATTTTTTCCGCAACGCTGTAATGCCGCGGCCGGCGCGGCGATTCTTCGCCTACATCCTTCCTTTCCTCACCTTCTTTCCTTCACCGGCCATGCTGCCCCGCGCTACTCCTTTCCTCATCGGCCTGCTAGGCCTCACCGCCGTGGCGGCCCAGGCCCAGCAGCTCAACACCGCCAAGCTCGACAGCTTGGTGAATGCCCTCGATGCCAACCACAAGATGATGGGTAGCCTGGCCCTGTCCAAAGGCGGGCAGGTGGTGTACCGCCGCGCCTTCGGCGAGGCCCGGCTGGCGCCCAGCGCCCCGGCCACGCCCGACACGCGCTACCGCATCGGCTCCCTCACGAAGGTGTTCACGGGGGTGATGATTTTTCAGCTCATCGAGGAGAAAAAACTGGCCCTGGACACGCCGCTGGCCACGTTTTTCCCGCAGGTGCCCGGCGCCGCGGCCATCACCATCGACCAGCTGCTGAGCCACCGCAGCGGCCTCCACAACTTCACCAACGACCCGGCCTTCCCGGCCTTCATGACGAAGCCCCACACCCAGGCCGAGATGGTGGCCCTCATCGCCGCGCCCAAGCCCGACTTCGCCCCCGGCACCAAGGCCGCCTATAGCAATTCCAACTTCGTGCTACTGGGCTACATCGTGGAGAAACTCGCCAAAATGCCCTACCCGCAGGCCCTGCAAAAGCGCGTACTGGCCCGGGCCGGCCTGAAAAACACGTTCTACGGCGGCAAAATCAACCCCCAGGCCCAGGAGGCGCTGTCGTACGAATGGGGCTCCGGCGGTTGGAAGCTGGCCCCGGAAACCGACATGAGCGTGCCCGGCGGCGCGGGGGCCCTGGTGTCGACGCCCACCGACTTGACCCGCTTTCTGGAGGCGCTGTTTGGCGGCAAACTGTTGGCAGCCAGTAGCCTGGCCACCATGCAAACCATCCGCGACGGCTACGGCCGGGCCCTGTTCGGCTTGCCGTTTGGCGCGAAGCAGGGCTACGGGCATACGGGCGGCATCGACGGCTTCAATGCGGTAGCTGGCTACTTTCCCGCCGACAAGCTGGCCGTAGCGCTGTGCAGCAACGCCGCAGCTTATGCCTTTAACGACGTGCTGATTGGCGTCCTGAGCATCTACTTCGGGCAGCCCTATAAAATCCCAGACTTCACGCCCAGCACCTACGCGCCCCCCGTGGCCGACCTCGACCGCTACGCCGGCACCTACGCCAGCCCCGGGTTCCCGCTCAAAATCACGGTTACCCGCGAAGGCCCTGGCCTTCAGGCCCAAGCCACTGGCCAGGGCGCGTTTGAGCTGGCGCCCGTAGGTTCAGGCGTGTTCAAGTTCGACCCGGCCGGCATCCGCATGGAGTTCGACGCGGCCAAGCCCACGTTTACCCTCACGCAGGGCGGCGGCACGTACTTGTTTACCAAGGAATAAGGCTCGCTTCGTAACTGCCTAATCAAGAACGTCATGCTGAGCGCAGCCGAAGCATCTCTCCCGCTCACTAACCTAATCGGTGAACGATTGGAGTAGTAAGCGGGAGAGATGCTTCGGCTGCGCTCAGCATGACGTTCTTTTTTGCGGTCTTTAATTCGGAAACAAGCCTAATAGAGCAGTACAGATGCGCGGTTGAGGGGCCGTTTAACGATTACTGTTCCGCCGCGCGGATGCGCAGAGCCTGCGCTACGCGGGGGCCCTACCTTTGCGGCCGTAATGGAAAAACCCAGCATCCCGCAAGGCACCCGCGATTTTGGCCCGGCCCAGGTGGCCCGCCGCCAGCATATTTTTGGCGTCATCCGCCGCACGTTCGAGCAGTTTGGCTACGCGCCGATTGAAACGCCGACCCTGGAAAACCTCTCGGTGCTGACCGGCAAGTACGGCGACGAGGGCGACCAGCTCCTGTTTAAAGTGCTGAACTCGGGCAACTTCCTGGTGAAGGAGCGCCGCGGCGAAATCACCCCGCTCGTGACGGCCGACGACCTCGCCCAGGGCCCCCGCGCCGTGCTGCCCAAAATAGCGGAGAAGGGCCTGCGCTACGACCTCACCGTGCCCTTCGCCCGCTACGTGGCCATGAACCGGGCCACCCTCACCTTCCCCTTCAAGCGCTACCAGATGCAGCCCGTGTGGCGCGCCGACCGCCCCCAGCGCGGCCGCTACCGCGAGTTTTGGCAGTGCGACGCCGACGTGGTGGGCACCGACTCGCTGCTCTGCGAAGCCGAAATTGTGCTGATGATGGCCCAGGTGCTCAACGGGTTGGGCCTGGTGGATTTCACCATCAAAATCAACCACCGCGGGGTGCTGCGCAACATTTACCAGGCGCTGGGCGGCGAGGGCAAGGAGACGGACTTGTTCGTGGCCATCGATAAGCTCGATAAAATCGGGCGCGACGGCGTGACCAAGGAACTGCTCGAAAAAGGCTTTTCGGACGCCGCCATCGACACGCTGTTTGAGCTGCTGACGGTGAGCGGCGGCTACGCCAGGAAACTCCAGCGCCTGCTGGCCGGCTTCGTGACGGCCGGCGTGGAGCCCGACGGCCAGCGCCCGGGCCCCGACGAGCCCACCGACGAAGCCGACGATTCTGAGGATGCCTACTACCGGGGCCTCAACGAGTTGGCCGCCGTACGCGACCTGCTGCAAGCCTCCGGCTTCACCCAGTTCAACCGGCTGGAATTTGACCCCACGCTGGCCCGGGGCCTATCCTATTATACGGGCTGCATTTTCGAAGTGAAAATCAACAACGTGGCGATGGGCAGCGTGAGCGGCGGCGGGCGCTACGACAACCTCACCGGGGCCTTCGGGCTGCCGGATGTGTCGGGCGTGGGCTTCTCGTTCGGCGTGGATCGGCTCTACGACTGCTTGGAGGAGCTGGACTTGTTCCCGGCCGGCACCGGCACGCTCACGCGGGTGCTACTGGCGCAGTTCGACGCGGCCTCGCTGGCCGCCGGCCTGCCGCTGCTGGCCCAGCTGCGCGCCGCTGGCGTGCCCGCCGAGCTGTACCCCGACGCCGCCAAGCTCAAAAAGCAGTTCCAGTACGCCGACCAGAAAGGCATCCCGTACCTGCTGCTGGCGGGCCCCGATGAGCGCGCCGCCGGCCAGGTGAAGCTGCGCGACATGCGCGCCGGCCAGGAACAGCTGCTCTCGGTGGCCGAAGCCGTGGCCGTGCTCTCCCAAGCCCAATAAGTGCTCGTTCTTATTTATAGGACTTACGCAAACGCGAGCGAAGGCTGGCGTAATTCATGTCGCATATACTCATCCAAAAAGCCTTGTTTGAGCTGATAGACGGTTTGTTTGGTTTGGTAGGCGGCTTGTTTAAGGCAGGTCCAAGCGCGCACGGCCAGGGCAATATGATTGCGCTGACTGCGGGCCAGCCGGCACTGGCAGGCCTGCACGCCGGTGAGTTGCTTGAGTTCGCGGTGAAACTGCTCAATCGTCCAGCGGACGCTGCTTTCGTGTTCGGCAGCGGCCGTGTGCAAGGGCTCAACCTCGTTGGTGAGGAGGTAGTCCGTCCGGTGGGTGGACACCAGTACGCGGAAGAGTTTCAGTTTGAAATCTTTGGGCATGCCCTTCACTTTCAGGATTTTGCCAGCTTCTACTTCGGCGGCCGACCAGCACAGGCAGGCCACGGGCTGGTAGGGCTGCTGGCCGCCGGAATCATCGACGAGCCGGTTGCTTTTCAGCGGGCAGTAAAATGTTTTGCCTTCGTCCAGCAGCCACTTGAACAGGGCCGTGGTGGCGTACCAGCTATCCATGAGCACCGTGCGGTATGGGATACTGCGCGGGGCCAATTGCCCGAGCATGTCGGCCACATGGTCGAGCTTGGTCTTGCCGTCGGTGTCGGGGGCGAAAAGGCGGTAGTCAATGAGCCAGAACTGGTCGGTTTCGGGGTTGACGTACACACACGTCACCAGGCCGATGCCGGCAATCACGCCGTGGGCGTTGCCGCTGTACTGGCGGCGTACGAGTTCGATGCGCCGGCTGTGGTGCTTGTCGAGCACCGTGTCGTCAAACAGGACGTAGCCCCGCGCGCTGAGCATCACCTGTGGGCGTACTTGCTGCCAGAGCTGGCGGGGGGTGAAACGCCGGGTTTTGAGAAAATAGCGCACGTTGTCGTGCGAGAGGCCCTCCAGATGCTCGGCCAGATACGTCCCCGTGTAGTTGACCTGGCTGCTCACCAAAAACTGCCCGTACAGTTGTGCCGTCACTTTCATGGCTTTTCCTTTCAAGTTACACTTTTTGCGTAAGTCCTAATTTAAACAGACAATTAGACCGTCATGCTGAGCGCAGTCGAAGCATCTCTCCCGCGGCAGTAAGTAATGATTAGTGAGCGGGAGAATTGCTTCGACTGCGCTCAGCATGACAATCTGATAATTCATTTAATTTTGAACAAGTAGTTTATAAAAATTTTATAATCAATAGGTTAGACATAAAAATTTAAAAACCAGATTATCGGATTTATCATTTTTAATTCTCATCGAAGGCGTACATCAACCCGACAACCGCGCTAACCCACCCGTGCCCGCCCACCTCCTCGCCCCCAACTCCCCGCTCATCCTCAGCACCTTAGCCACTTTGCTGGCCAGCGGCGAAACCGTGGCCCTGGGCCCCGGAGCAGCCGCCAGCTTCGCCCCCGCCGGGGCCCTCGCCACCGGGCACGAGCTGGCCGCCCTGCGGGCCCAGGCCTGCGGCACAGGCCCCGAAGCACCCCAGCCCCTGGTGCGCCTGATGCTGCTGCTGGCCGCGCAACGAGCGGTGAATCAGCCCGCTGGCCTGGCCCGCCCCACGGCCGAGCGCCTGCTGGCGATGTACAACCGCGAGCTGCTGCCAGTGGTATTTGAGCAGGGTGGCGACGAGGCGGCGCGGGCCCACCTGGCCCTGCCGCTGCTGGGCGAGGGCGAAATCAACTACCAGGGCTACCGCCTGGCTACGGCCGACGCCTTCAGTCTGTTCAGCTGGGAGCCGCTGGCCCTACGCGCCGGCGAGGCGGGGGCCCTGCTGCGTGGCATCCCCTTTACCCTGGCCTACACCGTGGATGCACTGCTGCGCACCCAGCGCCTGACGCGGGCCGCGGCGGCAATCCGCTCCTTGTCGGCCCTCGCCGAAACGGCCGAGGAAACGGCGCTCCAACCCGTGCTGCACGCGGCGGAGCAAGCCGTAGCCGGGGTCCTAAGCGACTCAGAATCGGCCCTGCTGGCCCCGGCGCTGGGGCAATTGGCAGCGGCCGTAGCAGCGCTGGGCCAGGCAGCAGCTTCCCGCGCGGCGCAGCACGCGGCCAGTCCAATGTTCGGCGCGGCGGCGCTGGATTTGGCAGCGCACACCGCCGCCAGCAGCCAATTGGTGGCCGCGGAAGCCGACGCCTACGCGGCTTTGCGCCTGCGCCAAGTGGTAGAAAACGTGGAGCAACTGCTAGGTCTGGAGCTGCTGGCCGCCGCCAGGGTCTCGGCCGCCAGACCCGCGGCTGGGGGCCCTGATTCAAGCGAAACGCTGTTGGCGGCCTTCCGGGCGGCGGTACCCGGTGGGGGCCCTGGCACGGCTCCGTACCCGGCGCTGCGGCAGGCGGCGGCGTTTGTGCGGGGCTACGCATGGCCAGCGGCGGGCCCCGGCGGCGCATAGAAGCGCGGGGGCCCGCTGGCGCGTATTTTTGGGCATGAAGCTGACGCTCCCCGGGTTATTTTTCCTTTTGCTGACGGGCCTGCTAGGGGGCCTGGCGCCCGAGCGGGCCCGGGCCCAGAACTGCGCCCAGCCCCCGCCCACCGACTGCAACGGTGTGCCGTTTGCCGTGGTCGATGCCGCCACCGGGCAGGAGGTGCAGGCGCTGTGCGTAGGCCGGGCGGTGCGCTTCGTGCCCTGCGCCAGCCGCGCCGTATCGCCTGATCTGACGTACTATACGGCCCTGCCGGGCACCGA
The DNA here is from genome assembly GCF_003149515.1 of Hymenobacter nivis. Classification (NCBI taxonomy): domain Bacteria; kingdom Pseudomonadati; phylum Bacteroidota; class Cytophagia; order Cytophagales; family Hymenobacteraceae; genus Hymenobacter; species Hymenobacter nivis. Next base: position 560,677 of record NZ_CP029145.1, on the reverse strand, counting down.
CGTGTACCCGCCCAGCTGCCTGATTTCGCCCACCGGGGCCAGCACCGTGTACCGCTACACGCCCACCGCGCCGGGCCCCATCACCATCTCCGAAAATGCCAACACCACGCTGGCCAACGGCGGCGTCATCGGTACGTTTTACACCCGCGTACTCATAGCCTACGCCACCGTACCGCCGCCGTTTACCATCGCGCCCTGCCCCGCCGGCGTGGCCCTCGTCACGGTGACGGACGCCGTGTACGACCGCTACACCGTGCGGGCCGGCAGCGGGCCGGAGGTGCCAGTAGTGCGGCGCAACCTGCCGCAAATAGTGGCGCTGGCGGGGGCCGCTACCGTCACCGTTACGGGCTACTACAACCTGGTGGGGCCCTGCACCAGCGCTAATACGCAGTCCATCCCGGCCCTACCCACCGCCCTGGTTCCCGCCCTGAATACCCTGACGCTAAGCGCGCCCACCCCCGGCGGCGAGCTTAATCTGGCCGTGGGTCAGCTACCGGCCGGCTACATCTATACCTTGCAGCGGGCCCTGGCCGGCACCACCGGCCCGTTCCAGAACGTGGCCGACGTGCCGCCGGGCAGCACCAGCGTAGCCCTGCCCGCGGCCGCGGCCGGCGGCTACCGCCTGCTGCGCACCGACTACTGCCAAACCGCTACCATTGCCTCGGCCACCCGCTATACCCTGGGCCTGGCTGTGGCCTCGGCGCAGGGCCGCAACCAGCTGCTGCTGACCGACGCCAACCCTAGCCCGGGGCCCTACTCCGTTACGCGCAACGGCTTGGCCGTCAACAATCTGACCCCCATCAACGGCGGGCTGGAAGACCCCAACGTGGTGTGCGGCACCAGCTATACCTACCGCGTGAGCACCGACGGCGGGGCCGTGCTGTCCAACGAAGCTAGCCTGGTAGCCGCCTCCAACCTGGCCCCGCCCACGCCCCGCCTCGTGGCCAGCTTCGACTTGCAGAACCGGCCGACGCTCACCCCCGGCCTACCCGGGGGCCCCGTGCCGGCTGGGGGCACGCTGCGCTACCGCCGCCTGCCCAGCGCGGGCCCAGTTTCCGATTTTATCACGGCCACCAACGGACGCACCGTCACCGACTCAACCGGCGCGGCAACGCTCACCGCCGTATGCTACTCGCTGCGCCTCACCGACTTGTGCGGCAACACGTCGGCCGAGAGCAGCGTGGGCTGCCCAAGCATCCTCGCCGCCCGGGCCCTCGACGACGAAGCCACCGCGGTGAGCCTCAGTTGGTCGGCCTTCATCGGCCCCGACCCCAGCCAGCCCACCGCCTACGCCCTCCAAACCCTGTCCCCCGACGGCACGGCGCTAGCCACGGCCGCCCCCATCGCGGCCCTCAGTACCACCGATGCCCAGCCGCCGGCTGACCGCCAGGTGCTGCGTTACCGCCTGCAAATCAGCGGGGCCGGCATCCCGGCGGGTACGTTCAGCTACTCCAGCGTGGCGCAGGTACCGCGCCGCGCCCGCCTGCTGCTGCCCAACGCCTTCACGCCCAACGGCGACGGGCTGAACGACGTGTTTGAGGTGAAGGGCCGGTTTTTGGAGAATTTCGTACTGATCGTCGTGGACCGCAACGGCCAGCAGGTGTTCCGCGCCACCGACCACGCCACCACCTGGGACGGCACCATCAACGGCCACGCGCCCGTGAACGGCGTGTACGTGTGGCGCTTCGAGCAAACCGACGAAACCGGCCAATTCATTCGCCAAACCGGTACCGTCACGCTTCTCAAGTAAGGGGCTACAACTGTCCGGTGAACGTAGTGAAGCATCTTATCCCCGCTGAACGCCTTGTGCTGACCTGGCAAGATGCTTCACTGCGTTCACCATGACAACATAACCGCTATACTCGTCACGAAGTAGGGTGCGAGGCTTGTCCCCGCCCATCGTTAAACGAAAGCCGACTGAACCGTTCAATGACGGGCGGGGGAAAACCCCGCATCCTACTTCGTTTTCGCATTCTACTTCGTGAGCAGTATGAGTAGCTTAGTCGCTGCGAGTCTGCGCGTGGCGTCGCTAGCCACCTTTCCCGTCCGTTCAGCGCGCGGACTCGCAGCGTCCACGCTATTCCCTATCCAATGGCCTTTTTCCAACGCCACCGTGCCAACCTCACCCAAGGCCTGCTTTGGGGCAGCCTGGCTGTGGTGTTTTTTACCGACCTCAAGGCGCCCGTGGTAGGCACGCTGCAACGGGGCCTGCTGGCCACCGGGCTGTGGCGGCCCACACTGCCCGCCGCCCGGCCCGCCCGCGCCGGGGCCCCCAGGCAGCTGCCCGATGCGCCGCTCTACACCCTCGACGGCCGCCCCACCAACCTGCGTCGCTTCGCCGGTAAAGTGGTGGTAATGAACCTGTGGGCCAGTTGGTGTCCGCCCTGCCGCGCCGAAATGCCCGCGCTTCAGCACCTGTACAGCCAGGTAGATACCACCCGCGTGGCCTTCGTGATGGTGTCGCTCGATGAAAAACCCGACCGGGCCCGCCGCGTGGTGGAGCAGGCCGGCTATACGTTTCCGGTTTTTTTCCCGGCCGCGCCGCTGCCCAAAGTGTTCGACACCAAATCCATCCCCACCACCTTCGTGCTTGGCCCCGACGGCACCGTGGCCGTTCGCCGCGAAGGCATGGCCGACTACGACACCGCCGAGTTCCGCGCCTACTTGCAGCAGCTGGCCGGCCAGTAGCGTGGGCACTGCGAGCCCGCGCGGTTGAACGGCAATCGCGCAGCGGCCCCACGCGCGAACTCGCAGCGTTCAATCTATCAACGTTTTACCGCAATCTTTTTGCCCGCAGGGGCAGCGTGTACACGGCTTCAGAGCGGTAATTAACAGGGTTTTGAGGTCTCTGCCAGCGAAGCACACATTGCCCGTCTGGGCCGTGGGTACGTCGATATGGGCATTTTTCCGGCCCTGGGTGCTGTATATCGTCAAACCCCGGCCGGTGGAGGCAGCGGTTGCCTTTGCGACCGCGGGCTATGCCGTCCGAGCCCTGTTCCACAAAGAGTTGGCGGTGGCGGAGGCGGCCGTCGGGGCCAGTTTAGTAATGGTAGGTTTTGTTGGTTCCGATGGCCGCCACGCACAGCGGGCGGCCATCGGGCGTGCCCACGAGGCCGTCGAGCCGGCAACCAGCACCAACGCCCCGGGGGCCCCCGGGGGCCAAGTAGTTAAGTAGTCAGAATTAAGCAACAAGTAGTGAAACCGTAAAATTTTGATAATCAAGCATCAGCACAGTTCTTGTTTGAGTGAACGTCAGATTACTGTAGAGATGCAACCTGGCGTCTCCAAATAGGACGACTTGTCCGGACACCGTTCAAATCGGAAACATCAGGCTGCGTCTCTACCCCATTCCAGGGGCCAAAAAATTAAGTTAGACAGGCTCTGAGCCTTTCCGAACGGGATGCGCCACTACTTCCCCGCCTGGCCCACGCCCTCAGCTACGGCTGCATGCGGCTGGAAAACCCATGCAGCGGGCCACATACCTGCCGCATCGGGAGGGTAGCGCCGTGCAGCTGCCCTCCGGCGAAGCATGCACCCGGCAGCCCCGCCTGCGCCATGCGCGCCTACGCTGGCCCATCGCGCGCTGCATCCGCTACGCTACTTGCACGGCCGAAAACAGCTATCTGCGCTTCCTGCCCGATATCTACGGCCGCGACGCGGCCATTCGCCGCGGGTTGCTTAGCCCGGCGCGGTAATTAAACAAGCTGGGGAGCGCCATATTTTATCTGGCGTCCACTTTTTATCACAGTATCCGCCACTTCGCTGCAGCAATTTGGGCGAAGCGGTAGGGATGCTTCGACTACGGCCGCGCGCCCTGAATTGGTGCGCCACACGCTCAGCATGACAGCCCCTGTTCGGATAGGCGCTTCATACGGCTTGGGTGGTGAGGCGCAAGCGAGGAATTTTCTTCATTAATCCTTCACTTGACAGAAGTCATCCGATGTGGTAATTCTTGTCATAGGACTGGCTGCTGCCCTGGCGGACTTTTGTATTGATTCGATTTTTAATTGATTTCCAGCGCTATCCAAGCATACAGCGCCATGCAAGCATACAACAAAAGCCTGCTTGATGCTCTCAATGCCGCCGTAGCGGCTTGCGAAAACTGCGCTACTGCCTACTTACAGGAAGACGACGTGCAGGCCCTGACCCGGTGCATTGCCCTCACCCACGACTGTGCCGACGTGTGCGCCCTCACCCTGCGCCTCGTGGCCCGCAACTCGGCATACGCCGCGCACCTGCACACAACACGCGCCGAAATCTGCGCCGCCTGCGCCGACGAGTTCAGCCAGCACGAGCACCTGCACTGCCAGCAGTGCGCCAAGGCCTGCCGCCGCTGTGCCTAAGGGGCCGCAAGATATTGATTATTCTTTTGATTTACAATTACTTGACTTCCAACTGCCATGACTACCCCCTATCTTCTGATTGCCCCCACCTCGGCCGAAACTATGGCCGACGCCGATATTACCGCCGCCATCGAACGGCTCTTCACTACCCAAAGAGGGATGAACGAGCACTTGCTGGACGTGGCCACGCACGAGGGCCTGGTGACGCTGACCGGCTTCACCGACAACCTGCTGGCCCGGCGGCGGGCCGAGGAAATTGCCCTGGCGGTGCGCGGCGTGCGCGGCGTGACCAGCACGATAGCCGTGCGAAGCCTCGACCTGCCCGATGCGGACTTGCAGCGCGATGTGTCCGGGGCCCTCGCCGATGACCCCGCCACCGGCGACTACCAGGTGCAGTGCACGGTGGCCGGGGGCGTGGTCACGCTCACGGGTATGGTGCAATCGTGGGTCGAGAAGCAACTGGTGCTGCGCGTGCTGCGAGGTGTGCGGGGCGTGACCACCTTCGTAACGGAGCACCTAACGATCCAGGAGGGAGAAATCGTGAACTCCGACGAGGAAATTACCACCCAAATCCGGGAGTTGCTCGCCTGGGACATTCGGGTGAACAGTGCCCTGGTAGAGGTGCGCACCAACGAGCAGGTGGTGTACCTGACGGGCACGGTGGGCACAGCCACGGAGAAGGACTACATCATCAACATAGCCTATCAAACCGGGGCTACCCGCGTGGATGCCCGCGACTTATTCGTGGCCTACTGGGCGCTGGGCAGCGAGCTGCGGCGCGAGAAGTTTGCGCCCCGCGCCAACGCGAGCATTGTCAACGCCGTGCGCGTGGCCATCCACCGCAACCCGCGCGTGCGCTGCTCCGAAACGCTGGTGCAGGCCCTGGAAGGCATCGTGACGCTGGCCGGCACGGTGGGCGACCTGCGCGCCCGCCAGGAGGCCGAGCGCGACGCCCGCCTCGTGGTGGGCGTGTCCGATGTGCATAATTTACTGAAAATAAGGCCCGAGCGCCTGGTGCCCGATGCCGAAATCCGCCAAGCCATTCTGGCCGCACTGGCCCGCGACCCCTACGTGGGGCACTTTTATTTTACCGTGCGCGTGAGCCAGGGCCAGGCCACCGTGCACGGGCAGGTGGGCAGTGCCTTCGAGCGCGAGCGGGCGGGCGATGTGGCCACCGGGGCCAGCGGCGTGCTGGCCGTGGCCAATCTGGTAGCCGAGCCCACCGAAGCCAGGTTTGCCGAGCTTTCGGCGGCACAACCAGGCCACCCCGACCCCGACTTCGCGCTGGCCGGCCGCATCCGGCAGCGTCATTTCTGGTCGGCCGGCTTGCACGACCAAGACATAGAAGTGGAGGTAAGCCAAGGCTGCGCCACCCTCACCGGCACCGTGGATACCTGGCCCGAGCGCCAGCAGGCCGCCCTCAATGCCTACGAGGCCGGGGCCCGCAACGTGAACAACCACCTGCGCGTGCTGGCCCCGGCAGTAACCGCGGCCCCCGAGCCGCAGGCCCCCAAACCCCTTGAACTCCACGCCGATGCGCACTGCTAGCGACACCGCCCGAAGCGGCCAGCCGTGGGGCCGGTCGGAGTACTTGCCGCCTCTAGACCCGGCCAGCCAACAGCTGGAACGGGACGCCGACGCGACCATGACAATAGCGGAGGGGCCCGGGCACACCGGGTTTACCACGGACTCTGACCGGCAGGCGCCGCGCCGCGAAGCAGCCCACGAACCGCAATAACGCCTTCATTAAACGATGCCTGCGAGCAGCTTCGCCACTGCTTGATGCGCAGACGGCATTGCCTGGCGACCCGTTAATTTTTCTATTCTCCCACCTTTTTCCTCCTAGTCATATGGCTTCCCCACTTGTGGTATTGACCGATTTTTATGCCGTCACCAACCACGCGCTGGCTTATGCTGCCGGGCTGGCGGTATCCCTGAAGGCGGAGCTGGTGCTGCTGCACGCCCACCACGACGTGCTGCTGGCCCCAATCGGCCTCAGCCCCTACTCGCCCATCAGTGACTATACCACCACCCAGGCCCTGCAAGCGCTGGCCGCCGAGCAGCCCGTGCCCACCCACGAGGTGTCGGAGCGGGAGCTGCCCGAGGCCGTGCGCGCCGCCGTGCACCGCCACCACCCCTGGCTGCTGGTGCTGGGCAGCCCCGACGGGGCCGATACGCCCGTTGAAATCATGACCGGTACGGCCATGGACCTGCTCACCACCGTGCCCTACCCGCTGCTAATGGTGCCGGCCACCGGCTGAGATGCCTTCCCGCCCCGCCGCCTGCTGCTGGCCGTGGACGGCGAGCCATTCGCGCTGCGCCAGCACCAGGACGTACTCCGGTAATTGCCGCACGTGGCGGCCGGCAGCCTGGCCGTGGTGCGGGTAGCCAACGACAGCCACGCCCGCCTGGGGGCCGAAATCATCCTCCGCACCGTGGCCGCCAACGACCTTGCCGACGAGGTGGCCCCCAGCCAGCTGCACGAAGTGTACAACCACTCGGTATTGGGCGGCGTGCTGGCCGAAGCCGCGCGGCAGGAGGCTGACCTGCTGGTGGTGGCCCGGCACCACAGCCTGCTGGGCAGCTTTTTCCACCGCAGCATCACGGCCCAACTCTTCGAACAAAGTCCTATTCCGATGCTGGCGCTACCCGTCAGTGACTAGCCCCGGCATTCTACATAACAGCTTATTGCCTAAATTTTTATCATGAGTATTTTGCTGTCTTAGTCACCATTTTCGTTGCGACGCTGCTTGCTGAACGCACCGCCTTTTTTAATCCTTTTTCCCGCATCTGCTATGACCGCCATGACCACTGTTTCCGAGGTGTTGAATGCCTTGAAGGAAGAAGGCTACACCGTTGATTTCAACTTGCAGGGCAACTGCCTGGTCTGCCACGGCAATGCGCTTCAGCTTTCGCCCGACGAGTTCCTGCTTGACAAGCACTACCGCTTCGAAGGCCTGTCAGACCCCGGCGACGGGGCCATAGTATACGCCATTTCCTCCGCCAGGCACGGCATAAAAGGCACACTGGTGAACGGCTACGGCATTTCGAGCGAGGCAATGGGGGCCGATATGGTGAAGGCCCTGCGAGAAAACCCTGCCTTCTCCGCCTCGCACGAGGAAACCCCGGCCCCAGCCGAAAACCCGAACCAGGCCCTGCCGCCGTAGCGCCCGGCCGGCCCCAACCCGCTGGAAGATGCGCCCCTATCCCCGGGCCCCGGGCCAACCCGGCTACCCGCCCCGCATGAGCTAGCAAGCGGCAGTGCCGCTCGCGCTTACCATTTTCTCCCACCCCAGGCCGTTACAAGCCTCTTATCTCCTCTTATTATGCTACTTCCCACTTTTCTATTTTCGGCCCTGCTCATTGGGGCCCTGGTCGCGGTGCGCATGCATCACCTCTCCACGCGGCTTCAGCCAGTACCGCTACCGCGCCGCTGAGCCGGACCGCGCGGCGCATACTCCCCAATTTTCGGTTTGCCGGGAGTCGGGGCTTTTTGGTTTGATGGCCCGCTTCGCCGCGGAAACCCGTAGGCGGCCGGCACGTGATGAAGATCAACTATTCGGGCAACTTTCCTCATGCCGAAGCCGGCGGCCGGGGCGCACTTTTGCTTACGTCCCTTTGCGGACGCTAGACGAGGCATGGCCTTTTGCTGGCGTCCCACGGCTTCCCATCCAGCTTTCGCATGAAAAACTCCTTGTTAATCGGCCGTTTGGCCGGCATCCGCATTTTCCTGCACTGGACCTTTCTGCTGCTGCTGAGCTTCATCGTGCTTGCCGAGGTGCGGCGGGGCAGCAGCACCGGGACGGTGCTGGCGTCGGCGGGCTTCGTGCTGGCGCTGTTCGCCTGCGTGGTGCTGCACGAGCTGGGGCATTCGCTCATGGCGCGGCGCTTTGGCATCGGCACGCGCTCCATCACGCTGCTGCCCATCGGGGGTATTACCGCGCCAGAGCGCATCCCCGAAAAGCCCCGGCAGGAGCTGCTGGTGGCCCTGGCCGGCCCGACCCTGAACGTGCTGCTGGCGCTGGTACTCTACCTCTTCGTGGCCCCGGTGGGGGCGTTCGAGGGCATTGGCCTCAGCCACGGCACCGTGGGGCCAGGCTTTCTCACAGCCCTGTTTTGGGTGAACGTGATGCTGGTGGTATTCAACGCCATTCCGGCCTTCCCGATGGATGGCGGACGGGTGCTGCTGGCGCTGCTGGCGCTGCGCCTGGGCCGGCCCAAAGCCACGGCCATTGCGGCGGGGCTGGGCAAGCTCATTGCCGTGGGCTTCGTGTTCTACGGCTTGTTCAACAGCCCGTTTCTGGTGTTTATCGGCATATTCGTGTACTTCGGGGCCTACGCCGAAAACGTGACTGTGCAGCACCGCGAGCTGCTGCGCGACTTCACCGTGGGCCACGCCATGATAACCAATTACCTCACCCTGGCCCCCACCGACAGCGTGCAGGACGCGGCCAATACCCTACTGGCTGGCTCCGACCAGGACCTCATTGTGCTCGGCCAGGGAAAGGCCGTGGGGGTGCTCACCCGGCCCCTGCTCATGGCCGCCCTACGCGGCAACTGCCTGACTACGGCCGTAGCAGAGGTAATGAGCCGCGAATTCGACACGGTGGAAATTAGCGACAGCCTGGCGAAGGTGTACGCTCGCGCCCAGCGCCAGCCCAACGCTTTTTACCCAGTGCTGGAAAACCACCGGCTGCGCGGCATCATCGACCAGGGCAACCTGACCGAGTTTCTGACCATCCGGGCTGCGCTCAGCCACTAACCCATCCGGCGTCCGCCCTTTCACTTTTCACTTCGCTTCGCCATGAAACCTACTCTGCTCGTCCTCACCGATTCCTCGCCCGCTGCTGAGCAGGCCCGGGCCTACGCTGCCGTGCTGGCCGCTCCGTTGGGGGCCGAGGTGCACCTGCTCCACGTGTACCCCACCCCGCCCATGACGTCGCGGGTGGGCGCGGTGATACAGGCCACCAATGCCCGCTACGTGCGGCGCGAGCGCCATGCCCTGGAAACAGTGGCCGCTGAAATGCCCGTACCGGCCACGGCCACGACGGTAGCCACTGATTGGGCCGAGGCCGTGCAGCAGGCCCTGGACGCGTATCATCCGCTGCTGGTTATCGCCGGCCTCACTGCCACCGATGGCTTGCTGGATGAATGGCTGAGCAACCGGGCCCTGCCACTGGCACACGCAACGGGCTACCCGCTGCTGCTGGTGCCCGAGCACTTGCCCCCGGCCGCCCTGCGCCCGCCGCGCTGCTTGGTTCTGGCCGTGCGCGAAAAGCCCTTCACCCTAACGCCCGAAGGACTGGCCCTTGTGCCGTACTTCGAGGCCCTGAATGCCAGCATAGTACCCACCAGCGTATCCCTGCCCGGTGAGCTGAACACCGGTCGGTACGGGCTGGCCGCCGCTCGGGAATGCGGCCTGACCGCGGCCCTGGCCGACAGCAACCTGTACCGGGTGGAGGCCGGGTCGCCCGCCGCCGGCCTACGGCAAGCCGTAGAGGAGCTCTCGGCCGATGGACTGGTGCTGCTCGACCCCGGCCATGGCTGGGTAAACAAGCTATTCGGCGAAAGCATCATCGACGAGGTGTTGCGGCACACCCAGGTGCCGGTGCTGCTGCTGGCCACGCAGGAAAACAGCCCGGATTAAAGCACGTCGGGCAGCACTATCTGCGCTGCCGGGATTACTACCAACTTACCCAACACCCCTGCTCATGGCTCTTTCCCTCATCGTTTTCGCGGGGTTTTACCCGCCCGCCCGCCGCGCCATTCAGTACGCCGACCTTCTGGCCCAGGCCCTCGACGGCCAGCTGGTACTGCTGCACGTCAAGCGCGCCTCCATGTTTGACCCCAACGATTTGGTGGCCCAGGGCTACCACCAGCAGGAGCTGGCGCGCCAGGCCGATACGGCCGCCATTCTCTACCAGCAGGCCAAAGGGCTGCTGACCGCGGCCACCGTAGAAGTAACCACCGACCTGCTGCCCGCCGTGGCCCAGGACCTGGCCCACCGCTACCAGCCGGCCCTGTTCGTGCTGAGCCAGGCCGACGAGGACCGCCCCGCCGCCGCCGACCTGCTCACCTCCTGCGTGGAGCTTTTGCGGGCCGGCAGCTACCCGCTGCTGGTGGTGGCCCCCACGGCCCCGGCCGAGCACCCACCCTGCCGCATCCTGATTGCCGCCGACCGCGAACCGTTTACGCTGGCTGCGGAAGCCGACGTGCTGCGCCCGCTGCTGGCCCGGCCCGGCGTCGAGGTTATCGTGGCCCACGTATCGAGCGGCGTGGAGGATGACGAGGGCTGCGCCCTGGCGCTGCGGGCGGTGCAGGCCAGCGGGCTGGTTGATAATTTGCCCACGCCAGGGCTGCGGGGCTACCAGCACGAGCAGTACGCGCAAGGGGTGCTGGCCGCCGCCCGCGACACCCGCGCCGATTTGGTGGTGGTGGTGGCCCGCCAGCGCAGCTACCTCAGCGACATGTTTCACCGTAGCGTGACGGCCCGGCTGCTGGAAACCTGCCCGGTGCCCGTGCTGGTGCTGCCCACAGCGGCGGCGGCCCCCGTGACCGAAACGCCCGGCTACGCTACCGCCGCCAGCTACGCCAACACTGTGCTCACCGGCCTCCTGCCGGCCTCTTGACGCATGGCGCCCCTGCCGGTGCTGCCCACGGCTTCCCCCAAATTTGAATAAACCCCCATGCCATGACCATGCACACGCTCCCCACGCTTTCCGAAACGCTGGCCCAATTCAAAAACGCGGGCTACACCGAGGATTTCAACCTGAACGGGGACTACCTGGCCGGCCAGCGCTCGGCCATCCGGCTAGCCCCCAACGAGTTTGTGGTAGACCAGCACTTTCGCTTCGAGGGGCTCTCCGACCCGGCCGATGAAACCGTGCTCTACGCCATTTCCTGCGCCCGGTTCAACCTCAAAGGCACGCTGGTGAACGGCTACGGCGCGTCCAGCGGCGAGGTCGCTGACTGCCTCATCCGCGCCATTTCGGAGCAAACGCGCTAGCCGCTGCGCCTGCCGTATGCCCCACTCCAGCAAACTTTCCACGCCGGACCTCACTGCCGCCGCGCACGGCCGCAACGAGCCAACTACCGCCGCGCGTCCGGAGCTACTGGCCACCCGGCGCGAGGTAGCGGCGGAGCCCATGTTTTTGTTGCTGCTGGCGGCCTGCGCAGTGTACAGCGGGCTGGGCGAAGGGGCCGGGGCCATTGCCCTGGGGCCCTGCTGACGGGGGCAGGCACTCCCGTCCACCAATAAATCCGCAGCGACCGGGCGCTGGGCCCCTGCACAAGCTGACCCAGCCCCGCGCCCAGGTGTGCCGCAACGGCGTGGTGGCCCCGGTGCCGCCCAAAAGGCTCATGCTGCCGAGCACGGCTCCAACTAAACTGCTTGTAAACAACGTTTCAGCCCCGGTTTTACAAGCCGAAGCCAGGCTTTTTCTCCACCATTTTCAATTTAGCTGCCATGTCAATTTCCCTCGCAACTGCCTCGGCCAACCATGCCCCGGCTCAACTATCGCAACCCTCAGGCCGACGGCCCATATCATCGTGGAAGCTGAGAGTCGTACGGCCATCGTAAGCGCGGCGCAGGCCACCGTTGTGGAGCTGCTCGGCCTTTACCATACTGCCAAGCAAGCACACTAAAACGGTTTCCAAGTCAGTGTACAGCTTATTGGGTGCGGGCTACCGGCTTTTCGCCGGCTGTTCGCTCGTCGGTAGAACTACCAGCGCGAAAGGCGAGCGGACAGCCGGCAAAAAGCCGACAGCCCGCCCTGTACACTGAATTAGAAACTGCTCTGGAACGTCCGGGGCCCCCTGTTTCTGCCGCTGCACGAAAAGCTACAGACTTGTGCTGTGCCCGCGCTGATGTGCTGGCCGAACGTATGCTGCACGTTGGTTTCGCCGCTGATGGCCGTTCTGGCACCGTGGTGGCCATGGCCGATTTGGAAGAAGTGCCCGCCGGCTTTCTAACCGACAGGCACGTGCTGAAACTTATGACCCGCCGCCTGACCGAAGTAGGCCAGCGGGTGCGCCAGCGCACCCTACAGTTGCAATCGGTCGACGAACTAACGTCCGATAAGTTGCAGGATTTGAGCCAGGAGCTGGATAAGCAGCTGTGGCAGTTCCGCGCCCACCTGGGGTAAGGGGCCGGCCCGCGCCCGCAGGCAAAAGTTGGCGGGCGCAGGCCGGTCTGTTTAGCGCTCTAAGCACTGATGCTAAGCAGGCGGTTTCTGGTTTCCTATCAGTGCTTTGACCTTTTGGGGTACTGCTCAAAACACCATTCGGCCAGAAGCTAGCAATTCTCTGAGACACCAGCCCCAAAAGTTTCCTGCGTAAGTACCTGGAATGAATTAATCATGCATTGATTCGGAAGCAATAAACTAATTATCAATAAGAAAGGTGATAAATATCCGCTAAGGTCCGCTTAAAAGGCCCCGGCTAATGGCTCGATACTTAACAGCGATTACTTGCTTATCCCATTCCCCGTCCTAAAAAAGGGGTTGCCACTACCCGCGTGCTTGCCCATGAACGTTAACCGGTACCTGCTGCCCTGCCCGCCTGCCGTGCCACCCCGGCACTGGCTACTGCTGATAAGTATGCTAATCATGGGGTTGCTGGCCAGCTGCCAGGACAAGGCGGAGCGGGTGAAACCAGTGTGGTCGGCTATTTCGGAATCGGTGTACGCGGCCGGCACCGTCAAGAGTGGGCAGCAGTACCAGGCGTTTGCCAGCGCCGGCGGCATCATCCAAACGGTGCTGGTGCGCGAGGGCGACTCGGTGCGGGTGGGCACGCCGCTGCTCTCCATTACCAGCGACGTGCAGCAGCTCACCCAGGAAAATGCCGCCCTGGCCGCCCGCTACGCCGCCGTGGCCACCAACCAAAGCCAGCTCGAAGAGGCCCGCCAGCGCATTGCCCTGCAACGCCGCACCATGCAGAACGACCTGTTGCAGCGCACCCGGCAGCGGCAGCTCTGGCAGCAGACCATCGGTACGAAGCTGGCGCTTGAACAAAAGGAGCTGGCCTACGCCAGCTCCCGAACCGCCTACGAGTCGGCCGTGCTCAGCTACCAGACGCTCCAAAAGCAGCTCGATTTTACCGCCGCGCAGTCGCGCAAAAACCTCCAGATTGCCCAGCGCCAAGCCAGCGACTTCGTGCTGCGCAGCAAAGTCAACGGCATCTTGTACCAGCTCTACCGCGAAAAGGGCGAGGCCGTGACGTCCCAAACGCCGCTGGCCCTGCTGGGTGATGCCCGCCACTTCGTGCTCGAAATGCAGGTAGACGAGTCCGACATCGTGAAAATTCGCCCCGGCCAGCTGGTTTTGGTGACGCTGGATAGTTACAAGGGGCAGGTGTTCACGGCCCGCGTCAGCGCCATTTCGCCGATGATGAACACCGACAGCCGCACGTTTCAGGTGGATGCGACCTTCGTGCGCCAGCCGCCGGTGCTGTACCCATTCGTGAGCTTTGAGGCTAACATCGTGCTGCAAACCAAGGCCCGGGCCCTGCTCATTCCGCGCCGCCTGCTGGTCGACGACTCCACGGTGCGGAAGGCCGACGGCCAGCTGGCACGGGTGAAAACCGGCCTGCGCGACTACCAGATGGTGGAAATCCTGGCCGGCCTCACGCCCGCCGACGAACTCACAGCCCCCGCGCAATGAAACTGCCCCTGCTCTACGATGTGGCCCTGGCGCTGCTGCTGGCCCGCGGGCGGCAGTCGCTGGTGGCGGCCGTCGGGGTCACGTTCAGCATCACCATGTTCATCGCGCTGCTCGGCTTCATGGCGGGCCTCAACCAGCTACTCGACGGGCTGGCGCTGAACCGCACGCCCCACGTGCGCCTCTACAACGAGGTGCAGCCGGCCCCGCAGCAGCCCATCGACCGGTACACCGGCCCCGGCCGGCGGCAGCATAATTTCATCCGCTCCATCAAGCCCAGCAACGAGCTGCCGCGCATTCACAACGTCGGGGCCATCATCGCGGCCCTGCGCCGCGACCCGCGCGTGCGCGGCGTAGCCCCCAAAACCCAGGCCCAGGTGTTCTACAACGTGGGCACCGTCAACCTCACCGGCACCATCAGCGGCATCGAGGTGGAGCAGGAAGACCGGCTTTTTGCCTTCGGCGACTACGTGGTGGCCGGCAACCCGCTCAGCCTCAAAACCGTGGCCAACAGCATCATCCTCGGCAAAGGCGCTGCCGACCTCATGCTGGTGGGTGTGGGCGACATGGTCCAAATCACCACCGTGAAGGGCAGCCACGTCCAGCTCAAGGTCGTCGGGCTCTTCCAGTCGGGCGTGCTCGAATTGGATAAGGTGCAGAGCTACACTTCCCTCACCACCGCCCAAAAGCTCCTCGGCGAAGCCAACAACTACGTCACCGACCTTCAGGTGAAACTCTACGATTTCACCCAGGCGCCCCGGCTGGCCAAAGAGTACGCGCAGCTGTACGAGGTGCAGGCCGTGGACATTCAGACGGCCAATGCGCAGTTCGAAACCGGTAGCTCCGTCCGCACGCTCATTTCCTACGCCGTGGGCATCACGCTGCTGGTCGTGGCGGGTTTCGGGATTTATAACATCCTGAACATGATGATTTACGAGAAGATGGACACCATTGCCATCCTCAAGGCCATCGGGTTTACCGGGGCCGATGTGCGGCGGCTGTTTGCGGCGGTAGCGCTGGCCATCGGGCTGTCGGGCGGGGCGGCGGGGCTGCTGTGCGGGTTCGGCCTCTCGGCCCTGATTGCGCAGGTGCCGTTCCACCCGGCTTCGCTGCCCTCGGTGCACACCTACCCGGTGAGTTTCAACCTGGTTTTTTACGTCATTGGGGCGGTATTTGCGCTTATTACTACGTACCTGGCGGGGTATTTTCCGGCCCGCAAAGCCAGCCGCGTCGACCCGGTCGACATCATTCGAGGCAAGTAAAATGGACACGCCCGCAATCGAAGCCCGCCAGATTATCAAGTATTTCGACGACCCCGTGCGGGTGCAGGTGCTGCACGCCGTGTCGTTTGCGCTGGGCCGGGGCGAGTTTGCGGCCGTGGTGGGCAAGTCGGGCTGCGGTAAATCGACGCTGCTCTACATCCTCTCCACCATGGACACGGCCTACGAGGGCGAGCTGCTGATTGACGGCGTGCCCATGCGGGCCAAAAAAGAAGCCGCGCTGGCCCGCGTGCGCAACGAGCAAATCGGCTTCGTGTTCCAGTTTCACTACCTGCTGAACGAGTTTTCGGTGCTGCGCAACGTGATGCTGCCCGCCGAAAAGCTGGGCAAACTATCAGGCCAGGAAATCGAGCACCGGGCCTACGAGAAACTAAAGATTCTGGGCATCGAAAGCGAGGCGCGCAAGAAGCCCAACCAGCTCTCAGGCGGCCAGAAGCAGCGCGTCGCCATTGCGAGGGCCCTGATAAACGACCCGCTCATCATCCTCGGCGACGAGCCCACGGGCAACCTCGACCAGAAAAACGCCGAAATCGTGTTCAATATTTTCAAGGAGTTGGCCGAAGTATACCACCAAGCCCTGCTCATCGTGACGCACGATAACGATTTTGCCGCCAAAACCCACCGCATTATCGAAATGGAGGACGGGCGCATTATCTAGCAACAGCCTCATTATGTGGGCGGGCGGGCCAGCAGGGGTGCGGTTCTGCCCACTTCTTTAGGAATACTCACCTGCAACCATTCGGAGGAATAAACCCTTGCGCAAATCGAGCAACGAGCCAGGTGAACGACGACGGCAACGGTTTGCAGCTACAAGAAGTTGGCGATTTCGAAAACGAAAACTGTCTACCACCACAAACCTTGATACGAAGAACAAAGCTTCATTTAACCACTGAACCACTAATTTCTTGTGGGTGCTGTTAGGCATTCGTTGTTTGTTCTTCAGCATACTTTATTAATAGTTCGTCCTCAAAGTTAAAAGTTATCAAGGCTAGTTTTATTTTGTCGAATTTCCCAATGTTGTCGATATTACCTTCAATATAGTAAGTGTCATTTATTGGAATTGGTTGTCTTGGATTACCTACTGTCAATTGTTTTGTTAAACCAATTTTTGTTCCAAGGTCAGTTGTGAAAAACGTTTCAGGTTGCAGTTCAAAAAGTTGCCGAAACACTTCAACGTATAGTTTTGCTACTTGAGTTACTTCGATTTTTTGGTCAAAGAAAACTGCATATTCTAATTTTTTATATTTTGGGTCTTCTGCTTCGAAAATATTGACTTCATTAGTGTCGGCTTTGTCTTCAATTACAATATTTGGTATTTCCCAAATTTTTAAAACTCTTTCTGAAATAAGATCGAAACGTCTTTCTATTTCTACTTTATCCCACTTTTCAAGAGTTGCTAAATACCTGTTTAGCCAGAGTCTACTGTCTCTATAACCTGCTCCCCCTAAATCACGTTTGTCAATAAATGATTTGTTACTTAATTTCCCATTATTACCTGATAAGGTCAAGTTTCCAATTGTATTAACGTAGTTTTCTTTAATAAAATTAAACTCATCAACTCCTAATTCAATTTTCCATTTCGGGTCGGGATTTTGAGGAAAAATATGTTCTATCGTAATGTCTTGGTTACCATCAATTATTACTGACTCTTTGTTTTCAAAATTCTCTAATCTTTCGAGTAAATATGTTCTGTTTTTTGATTTGATGTTGTAAACATCTTTAACCTTTAAAGCGTCAATTACCTCAGCATTTTTAGGAAAACGCTGAACTCCTGTTCTTTGTAATAGCGATTTTTGAATAGAAAATAAATAATTCGTATGTTCAACCTTATCATACAGACTCATAAATATTTTATTCAAGGCATTTGTTCCTAAGCCAAGAATAAATCTCCTCCAAGTAAATGTTTGAATTAAGTCTAAAACCTTTAAGAAAATTTCTTTATTAATTATTGAGTTAAAATAGTCATCATAAACTTTCATTATAAAAGGATATGCCACATTAATTTCAAGTCTATTTATGTATTCTAATTGAAGTCTGATATCCCTGTCCGTTTCATTCTTGGGATTAATTAGCTTATTATAATGTTTAACTAACGATTTTATACCTGTAAGATTTTGTTCTAATTCTTCAAGAGTAGTTGTTGGATATTTTGCTTTAAATTCTAAATAAACCTTGCCTTTGTTTGGTATATTTTTGTTTTCCAATGTCAAATAATCACGAATAAAATCAGAAACTCGACTAACATTTAATGTTTCGTCTTTTGCCAATTTTTCTATTACTTCCCAATAATTCTGATATATTTTATTTTGGTCTCTACGTGTCAGTCCCATTAAAATATAGTTGCGAATCAAGTCTGCCTGAGCAAGTTCTAAACCTATCGAGTTTAAACTTTCAAAAATTCTTTGTGGGTCGTCCTTTTCTCTGTCGAGAGAAACTTCAACAAACATTAGTTTAGATAAACCTTTTAAAACAGTTTGGTAATTTTCTTCTGTAATTCGACCTTTGAAATAATTAAAGTTGTCAATGAGCTTTGAAAAGTCTGAATACTCTTCTGTTTTGTCACTTCGTAACAAATATTTTAAAGCTCTATCATTATTGTCTGTTGGTCGAAGTTTTAATTTTTCTTCTTCTGGAGAAAATTTATTTATTAGATATGTTTCGCTAATTTCATTTACAAGCCCTTCGTTATGCAGGTCTTTAGCAAGTCTATGAAGAACTAAATAAACAAGTGTCAAAGTTGTAAGTCTTTGCTGTCCGTCTATAACTGTTAACTCTTTAATTCTTGAAGCTGTATAAACGTCATCGTGAACATATACAATACTACCAATAAAATGTGCATTCATTTTATTGCTTTTTCCAACTTCTAATATGTCGTCAAGCAGTTATTTGCATTGTCCCGTAGTCCAGTCATAATTTCTCTGATAGACAGGGATTACGAATTGAGTTTTATTTGATGATAAAAAGTCCTCAACTTTGGTTTCGTTTGCCTTCATTTGTTTTTCTTATTATCGATTTTTATTTTGTTGTGTCGGTTTTTTACAATGACGCCTAACATTACGCTTCATGCGATTCGCTACAGTGCAAATTGCGTAAAGCATTCCTTCAGTACGCAAATGCCTTGCGTGAAGCACACTAATTTAGCATGCTTCACGCGACTTACTGGTCACAAACATAAGCTACTGAGAGGCAATGAGTATCGGGTATCGACCACGAAAATACGCTGCTTGTTGTTTCTGCTACGAGCGAATACTACTCCGGCTGATAGCAGCGCTACTGCCGGAGCAGGCGGCGTACTCGCCCCCCAAAGACTCACCGCTGCCACAGCGCTGGTCCTCCAGCGGCACGGCGATATCCTCATAAGCGGGCAGGATGCGGGCCGTGAAATCACTGGCGCGGCGCGGGGTGCTCACCAAGGCTTGGTAGTGATAAGGGCCGTCGGCAGCGGGGGGCGCGTGCGTTTGCAGCGGGATGCGCTGGGCGGCGGCTAGAACGGGCCGGTCGGATTGTATTCTAGCGTTTGCACTACGAACTGGGCATAGGGCTGGCGTTACCCGTTCAGGAAATTGGCCTGCGCCGCGGCATCGGCCTGGCAGGGTACGGGCGTGGTGAGCTTGTAGGTGGAGCTCAGCTGGTACAGCAGCTCCGTCGCCCCGAGATAGAATTAGGACTCACACAACCGGGCATCCAGTAGCCCCAGCGGGGCGGCCTTTCGGTATTAAATAATTGATTATCAGAACTAAATTCCCAGCAGGGCGATCCTAACGATTGGGTCGCCCCGCTGGGGCTTTAACGTTTACTTACAGCCATTTACTGCCAACGGGCAGCCCCGCTGGGGCAAAAAGGTATCGTTTTGCGTAAGTCCTATTTAAGAGGTCGTGTCTGAACATAGGATAAAAAATACCTGTTTTATAACGACCACTCCCAGCAGCCCCTCCAAGATGAACCACTGGAGCGGCTGCTGGCCCGCCCCAACGTGCTGATAGCGCGCCACCAGGGCCTCCTGGCCCACGACGCACCGACCAACATCGCCGCCCTCGAAACCCCAAGCTGCTGGTTCGCTGGGCAGGCCACATCCAACGAGCTTATCCCGCCTGGGCTAATGATCGTGCTAAATGTGTAGTCTCAGAGCCAGCAGCGTGACGAAAATGGGCGATGGCCTGAGACTTGGCAAGGGATTTCTTAGGCTGTAATCCAGACGGCTTTGATCACCGTTAAATACGTAAATAACTTAAAATCAATACGATGTTTCATATACTTGCGTGTAGAATCCGGCAATGACCAGCATCGCTCACGAATCATCTAGAATGACTAAAGCGAAGGTAGAGAGGGGTTTAATTCGGGAGCCTGAGGCAATTCGGCACTTACTCGCCCCGTCGTACTGTTAAAACGAACGAGGCTTACATGCCCCCCTTTGACTTTGCAAAGGTGCTACCTTTGCGGGTACGCCGCCCAGAAACCGTTCGCCCGGCAGGACCCTTCGACGTTTTGCGGAGAAGAGAAAAATGGTTGCCACTGGGGATTAAACAGAGGTGGGCTGCATGCTGTGGATTGGACCGCCTAAGAGGTTAATCAAAAACAGTTAACCACTCATTCTTGTAACAGCTCTGCAACAAACGCAATTTTAAAAACTCATTTAAATCGCCCCACGGGCACTATTTCGTATGGCATTCGACATGATGGGGATGATGGGCAAGGTGAAGGAGCTGCAAGAAAAAATGCAGCAGGCCCAACAGGAAATGCAACACCTCACCGCCACCGGCGAGGCCGGCGGCGGCTTGGTGCGCGCCACCGCCAACGGCGAGCGCAAGCTCCTGAAAATAGAAATCGACGACAGCCTGCTCACCGTGCAGGACCGCGACATGCTGGCCGACCTCGTGGTGGCCGCCGCCAACAAGGCCCTGGAGGCCGCCGGCGAGCAGGCCCGCCAGGAAATGCAACGCAAAACCAGCGGCCTGATGCCCAACATTCCCGGCCTCGACCTAGGCAACTTCGGCGCCTGAGCCGTTGGCTGTTAACCAACCTTTTCCTAACCGGGCCGGCGCCTGCGCCGACGTGGCCATCGTGGTGCTGAACTGGAACGGCGCGGATTTCCTGCGCCGCTTCCTGCCCGGTGTGGTGGAGCACGCCGACGGGGCGCGGGTGGTGGTGGCCGACAACGCTAGCACTGACGATTCGGCGGCGCTGCTGGCCCGCGACTTCCCCACCGTGGAGTTGCTGCTGCTAGAGCGCAACTTCGGCTTCTGCGAGGGCTACAACCACGCCCTGGCGCGGGTCGACAGCCCGTACTACGTGCTGCTGAATTCCGACGTGGCCGTGACCGCCGGCTGGCTGCGGCCCCTGCGCGCCCTGCTCGAAAGCCGCCCACGCATCGCCGCCGTGCAGCCGAAAATCCTGGCCCACGCCGACCCCACGCGGTTTGAGTACGCCGGCGGCGGCGGCGGCTACCTCGACCGGCTGGCCTACCCTTTTTGCCGCGGCCGCCTGTTTGATACCACCGAAGTGGACGCTGGCCAGTACGACGACGCGCGCCCCGTAGCCTGGGCCAGCGGGGCCTGCTGCCTGGTACGGGCCAGCGCCTGGCGCGAGTTGGGCGGCTTCGAGCCCGCGTTTTTTGCCCACATGGAGGAAATCGACTTCTGCTGGCGCCTCCAAAACGCGGGCCATGAGGTGTGGTACCACGGTGGCAGCGCCGTGCACCACGTGGGCGGCGGCACCCTGGCCAAAACCAACCCCCGCAAAACCTACCTCAACTTCCGCAACGGCCTAGCGCTGCTCTACAGAAACGCAGCCCCCGGCGAGTTGGTGGGGCCCCTGGCCCAGCGCCTGATGCTGGATTGGGTGGCCGGCCTACGCTTTCTGGCGGGCGGCCAGCTGGCCGAGGCCCGCGCCGTAGCCCGGGCTCACTGGCACTTCTTCCAAAAGCGCGCATACTGGCGCGCCCGCCGCGCCGCCGCGGGGCCCCACCTGCGCGTGGCGCAGCGCCCCGGGGCCTGGGCCGGCAGTGTGGTGTGGGCCTACTTTGCCCGCGGCAAGCGCCGGTTTGCCGAGCTGGGCATTCGGTAACCGGCCCCGGTCTTACAAGTAATGGTAGGGGCCCTGGAATCATTGCCATTAGCAATAAACTTGGAATAGACGGGGAATAATTAATTTTACAATCTTGTTCCTAGCCGCGTTTAATACAATTTTTTAAGCTGATAATTCCTATTAAAGATCGGTTTCCACTTTCTTTACTTCAAATAGTCTTATTTAATTGTCGTTGGAGTTACGCCGAATTACTTGCACTTTTGCATTTCGTTTAGTTTGATATAGCCGGGCGCTGGCCAGTGCGGTCTTGCCGCTGGGACCCGTTTTATTTTCTGATTCAATTTTTCTACACGCTATGCCTATACCAACCATGATTGCGCGTTTTATTTCTTGTACCTGCCTCTTCGCCGCTTGCTTTATCTGGGCCAGCCCGGCCCGGGCGCAGGCACAAACCGCCCCCCCGGTCACCTCCGCCGCATCGGCCGAAGCTCCGGCCAACGTCACCCTGACCGGCCGCATCGATACGCCCAAGGGGCCCCTGGGCGGGGCCGTGGTGCGGCTGGTGCGTACCAAGCAAACCTGCGCCACCAACGCGGAAGGCCTCTTTTTCTTCACCGTGCCGGCCGATGCGGGCCCCGTGGCTGCAGTAGCCGCCTACGACGGTGCGGCCGAGGTACCGTTCACCATGCAGCCCGGTAGCCCGCTGACCGTGGTAAAAATGGCCCCCGCCAAGCTGAGCAGAGCCAACCAAAAGCAGCTCAACGTCCGCATCAAACGGGCGCACCGCGAAACCAAACGCTCGCTAAATCAACTCAAGTAGCATTCTCCGGCTTGCAGTTTTTCGCCGTTTGGGGTCCTCTAACCTAAGCGCCACGCGGGATAACCGTGCCCAGCAGCGCCGCCAGCTGGTTGTCGAGTTGCTTTAAGTCCTTGATGGCGCGTAGGTTCTCGAACAGCTCGGCGTCGTCGAGCATCGGTTGGCGCAGGGTTTCGAGGCGGCGGTTCAGCTCGCGCTGCACGTGGCACTTGTTGAGGCGCAGCACAGCGTTGTCGCAAGCCACTTTAGGCAGGTCCACTTCGTTGAAGACGTAGATTTCTTTCACCCGCCAGTTGGGGCTGATGTCGTAGCGCTCGGTGGCCAGGTCTGACACCAGCAGGCGGATATCGGCCCGCATATGCTGGCCCAGCTGCCGCGCCTCGGGGAAGCGGCCGGCCAGCAGCTCTTCGCGGCACAGAGCCCACAGCTCGGCGTAGAGCGGCGTTTTGAACGGCGCTTCCTCCAGCTGGCCCAGTAGGTACTGGGCCACGCTCACGTCGGTATCCACCTCACGGGCGGCGTAGAGCACCAGCAGGCGCAGCACCTCGCGTTCGCATGCTTGCAGCAAGTCGATTTGGGCGGCGTCCTCGTCGGTTGCGGCGGGCGACGGCGCGGCGGGGGCCCCGGGCTCGAACGCGCCGTACATGGCGGCTTCGGCTTCCTCTTCGGCCGTGAGGGCGCGGGTCGCGGCCACGGGCGGGGCGGGGCGCCCGCTGCCGCCGCTGGAGGCCCTACCCTCGGCCGGGCGGGAAAGGCCGGCAGTGGGCTTCACCAATTTGTTGTATTCGGTGATAAGCACCTGCTCATCAATGCCGAATGCGGCCGACGTCTGTTGCAAAAATACCTGGCGCTTGATGGCGTCGGGCACCTTGGCAATGCTGGTGAGCACCTGCCGGATGGCCTCGGCCTTCTTCACCGGGTCGCCGGCCGCGTCGCGGGCCACCAGCGTAGTTTTGAAGGTGATGAAGTCCTGGCTTTGCTTCTCAATATACTCGGCGAAGCGCTGGTCGCCCACCTTGCGGATGTAGCTGTCGGGGTCGTCGCCGTCGGGAAATAGCACCACGCGCACGTTCAGGCCGCCTTCGAGCAGCAAATCGGTGCCGCGCAGGCTGGCCTTGATGCCGGCCGCGTCGCCGTCGTAGAGCACCGTTACGTTGTCGGAATACCGCTTGATGAGCCGGATTTGGCCTTCGGTGAGCGACGTGCCCGACGAGGCTACCACGTTTTTAATGCCGCCCTGGTACAGGCTCAGCACGTCGAGGTAGCCTTCCACGAGGTAGCATAATTCCTCCTGCCGGATGGCCTGGCGCGCCTGAAACAAGCCGTAAAGCACGTCCGACTTGTGGTAAATCTCCGACTCAGACGAGTTGAGGTACTTTGCCATTTTGTCGTCGCGCTTCAGGGTACGGGCCCCGAAGCCCACCACGCGGCCCGAAATGTTGTGGATCGGGAACATCACGCGGCCCCGGAAACGGTCGTAGCGCCGGCCGGTGTCGTGCCCCTGGTCGTCCTCGCGCTTGACGACGAGGCCGGTTTTTTCGAGGTATTTCAGCTCGTAGCCGGCCGCGGTAGCGCTTTTCAACAGGTCTTCCCACTGGTCGAGCGAGTAGCCCAACTCAAAGGTTTGGATGGTGGCCAGGTTCAGGCCGCGCTCCTTGAGGTAGCCGTAGCCCACGCTCATGCCTTCCTCAGTGTTTTGCAGCAGGCGGTGGTAGTGGTCTTTGGCCCAGTTGGATACAATGAACTGTGAGTCGCGCTCGTTCTGCTCCTGCTGCTGCTGGGGCGTTTTTTCCTCCTCCTGAACCGTGATGGCGTACTTCTTGGCCAAGTACTTCAGGGCCTCCACATAGGACGTGCCCTCCACGTCCATCACGAACTGCACCACGCCGCCAGCCTTACCGCAGCCGAAGCATTTATACAATCCCTTGGCCGGATTTACCGAAAACGACGGCGATTTTTCGTTGTGGAACGGACACGGGGCCCACAGGTTCTGGCCCTTGCGCTTGAGCTGCACAAAGTCGCCGACGACCTCCACAATGTCGGCGGTTTGGATAATCTGATCAACTAACTCTTTGGGGATGCGGGCCACGGACAGACAATTAAGGTTCTCAAATTTACACCCGGGCGGTTCGGGTTGGCTTTTTGGCTACCAAATGGATGTAGAGACGCATCCTTGCGTCTCCGGCTTGAACGACTTGCCCGTAGATCGTTCACCCCTGATGTTCAAACCGAAGACGCAAGGATACGTCTCTACACCGGGCTGATGCTCGCGCAACCCGCTGCTTGCATTTCAACGCCTAAGCGCCGTCGTTACCTTTACCAGAATTACCAACGCCAAGCCAATGCCCGCCTACCGTCCCGAAGAGATTGAGAAGAAGTGGCAAGCCCACTGGAAAACCCACCAGACCTTCAAGGCCGACAACCACTCCAGCAAGCCCAAGTACTACGTGCTGGATATGTTCCCGTACCCGTCCGGGGCGGGGCTGCACGTGGGACACCCGCTGGGCTACATTGCCTCCGACATCGTGGCCCGCTACCAGCGCCTGCAAGGCCGCAACGTACTGCACCCCATGGGCTTCGACTCGTTTGGCCTGCCCGCCGAGCAGTACGCCATCCAGACCGGCCAGCACCCGGCCGTGACGACGGAACAGAACATCGAAACCTACATCCGGCAGCTCCAGCAGCTGGGGTTCAGCTACGACTGGAGCCGCGAGGTGCGCACTTCAGACCCGCAGTATTACAAGTGGACGCAGTGGATTTTCCTCCAGCTTTTCAATTGCTGGTACAACCTCGACACTGATCGGGCCGAGCACATCCGCACCTTGCAGGCGAAGTTTGCTGAGCATGGCAGCGCGGGCATCCACGCGGCGGGCGGCGACGAAGAGCGCCACGACTTTTCGGCCGGGCAGTGGCAGCTGATGGGCGAGAAGCAGAAGCTGGCCGTCATCCTCCCCTATCGCCTTGCCTACCAGCAGGATACCTACGTGAACTGGTGCCCGGCGCTGGGCACGGTGCTCAGCAACGACGAGGTGAAGGACGGCCTTTCGGAACGCGGCGGCTACCCCGTGGAGCGCCGCCTGATGCCGCAGTGGAACCTGCGCATCACCGCCTACGCCGACCGCCTGCTCCAGGGCCTCAACACCCTGGACTGGCCCGACGCCGTGAAGGAAATGCAGCGCAACTGGATTGGCAAGAGCATCGGGGCCGAGGTAACGTTTCCCGTGCAAGGCCACGAAGGTGCCGATATTAAGGTTTATACGACGCGGGTTGACACCATTTACGGGACCACCTTCCTGGTGCTGGCCCCCGAGCACGAGCTGGTCGATACCCTCACCACACCCGGCCAACGCGGCGCCGTGGACGAGTACATTGCCGCCACCAAGCGCCGCTCGGAGCGCGACCGGATGTCGGACGTCAAGCACGTATCGGGCGTATTCACCGGGGCCTACGCTGCGAACCCTGTCGATGGGGCCCCCGTGCCGATCTGGCTCGCCGACTACGTGCTGGCCGGCTACGGCACCGGCGCCGTGATGGCCGTGCCCAGCGGCGACCAGCGCGACTACCTCTTCGCCCAGCACTTCGGCCTGCCCATCCCGGCTATTTCCGACGCGCAAAAGGACCTCGATAAGCAGGCCGACCCCACCAAGGAGGGTCGATACATCAACTCCGGCATCATCAACGGCCTCACCTACAAGGAAGCCACCACCAAGCTCATCGCCTTTTTGGAGGAAAAAGGCCTCGGCAAAGGCAAGGTGAACTTCCGCCTGCGCGACGCCATCTTCGGCCGGCAGCGCTACTGGGGCGAGCCCATCCCGGTGTACTACAAGGACGGCACCGCCTACGGCGTGGCCGAAGCCGACCTGCCGCTCGTGCTCCCCGAAATCAACGAATACAAGCCCACCGAAACCGGCGATCCGCCCCTGGGCCGCGCCACCGACTGGAAATACCGCGGCCAGCACGAGTTCGAGCTGAGCACCATGCCCGGCTGGGCCGGCTCCAGCTGGTACTACCTCCGCTACATGGACCCCGAAAACGCCGACCGCTTCGTGGGCGAGGAAGCCGAGAAATACTGGGGCCAAGTGGACCTCTACATGGGCGGCGCCGAGCACGCTACCGGCCACCTATTGTATTCCCGCTTCTGGTATTTATTCCTGAAAGATTTAGGGCTGGTTACGCATAATGAGCCGTTCCAGAAACTAATTAATCAGGGGATGATTTTGGGCCGGTCTAATCTTGTGTATCGCCTTGATGGAGTATGGACAGGTATTGAGAAAGAGAACGATGATGACTCTCGTCCTTCTTTTATTTTTGTTTCAAAGACTTATATAGAAGCACTATCTGGACCATGCAAGAAAGATGATTTAATTGTAAAAAAACTCGACGCAATAATTGGCAAAGTCAATCAAAATAGTAGCAGGATCAAATTTCGTCCCTTAACATCCGGCGAAAATTATGCGCATTTCACTCCTTTACACGTCGATGTCAATATTGTCAGTAATGACAAATTAGATATTGATGCTTTCAAGGCTTGGCGAAATGGGTACCAAACAGCAGAATTCATCTATGAGGAAAATGGCGATTATCTCTGTGGTGTAATAGAGAGTGAGAAAATGTCGAAGTCACTACACAACGTCGTTAATCCCGACGTGTTGATTGACAAATACGGCGCGGATGCGCTGCGGCTGTACGAAATGTTCCTGGGGCCCTTAGAGCAGTTCAAGCCGTGGAATACCAACGGCATCAGCGGCGTGGCTAGCTTCCTCAAGAAGTTCTGGCGGCTCTTTCACCCCGAGGATGGGGCCCTGGCCGTGACGGAAGAGCCCGCCGCGCCCGCCGAGTTGAAGGCCCTGCACAAGGTCATCCAAAAGGTGGCGCACGACATCGACAAGTTCAGTTTCAACACCAGCGTCAGTACCTTCATGATTGCCGTGAACGAGCTGACGGCCCTCGGCACCCACAAGCGCGCCGTGCTGGAGCCGCTGGTCGTGCTGCTCTCGCCCTTCGCCCCGCACATCGCCGAAGAGCTGTGGGCCGAGCTAAACCACGCGCCCGGCAGCATCAGCCAGGCCGCCTACCCCGAGTTCCGCGAGGAGTTTTTGGTAGAAGCCAACGTGACCTACCCCGTGGCCATCAACGGCAAAGTGCGCGACCAGCGCCAGTTCGCCGCTACCGCCACCGCCGCCGAAATCGAAACCGCCATCCGCGAATCGGATTTCCTCACCCGCTTCGGCGAAGGCAGAGCCGTGAAGAAAGTAGTAGTAGTCCCCGGCCGCATGGTGAACGTGGTGGTGTAAGCAATTCACCAATTGCACCGTCTGTCATGCTGAGCCTGCGAAGCATCTTATCACGTCAGGACGGGCCGTTTTAGCGTAATAAGATGCTTCGCAGGCTCAGTATGACAGGCGATTATAACACGAAAAAGCCCGCTGCAATTGCAGCGGGCTTTTTCGTTTCTACAGCAACCCGTTTTCGCGCAACAGGTCGTCGCGCTCTTTATCGGAGAT
Organism: Hymenobacter nivis; assembly: GCF_003149515.1. Classification (NCBI taxonomy): domain Bacteria; kingdom Pseudomonadati; phylum Bacteroidota; class Cytophagia; order Cytophagales; family Hymenobacteraceae; genus Hymenobacter; species Hymenobacter nivis. The sequence continues at coordinate 533,053 of NZ_CP029145.1, read as the reverse complement.
TGAATCTTGGTCGGATTCATCGTAAATCGTGAGCAGATAAACTATCTCACCTACAATTTTGACACAAGTGATTACTCTGGCTCCACCGCTTTTATCCTTGCCTTTGGCAGCGATGCTCATGCGCACTTTGTAACAATCGCGGCCCAGTGGCTCGCCAGTCTTCGGATTTTTAGCTAACTCTTCAAGCAATTTAGCAAAATCGTCCGGTACGGAACGATATCTCTTTTGGAATCGCTTGATGAGCCTACTGAATCTATCCGACGCTATTATTTCGAAGCTCATCCAGCAGGTCGTAAGCAGACTGTAACTTGATTTTTCCTTGCTGATGCAACTCCACTTCGTGGAGCGCCTCGCGGAAATCATCAATCCACTCCTGCTGCTCGGGAGTGTACTGCTTGGGCTTGGGCGGGGCTATGGGCTTGGCTTTAATGGAGAACGGCAGCGCCTTTACCAGTTTCATAAAGGGCGCGTAAAACTCGTCGGGCACGATGAGAATAACTTGGCGCATGATGCAAGATACAAGTAGTTAATGCTTACAAGCAGCGCCTAACGAGAGTTCATCCACGCACTGCTCAACTACAAAGTTCGTGCTACTCCCCGCCGCTGGCGCCAGCCACGGCCGTGCCCTTGGGCATCAGGTACTTGTTGTACCAAGCCAAATACCGCGCGTAGCGGTCCTTCACATAGCTGGGGGTGGTGACGCCGTGAAACTGGCCGGGGTAGATGACGAGCTCGGTGGGCACGTGGAGGCTTTGGAGGGCCTGGTACATCTGCTCGGTGTTGAGCAGGGGCACGTTGAAATCCTTCTCGCCGCACACGAAGAGCGTGGGCGTTTTAATCTGGTCGGCGTGGAAGAAGGGGTACGAGACGCGCAGGTACACGTCGGTGTTTTTCCAGGGCGTGCCCAGTTCGGTTTCGTAGTCGCGGATGTACTGGTCGGTACCATAGCCGGCCAGCACGTTGCCGATACTAGCGCCGCTCACGGCGGCCTTGAAGCGCTGGTCGCGGGCAATCACCTGGTCGGTCATGATGCCGCCGTAGCTCCAGCCGCCCACGCCGAGGCGGTCGGGGTCGGCCAGGCCCTGGGCCACGGCGTAGTCCACCACGGCCAGCACGTCGTCGGTGTCCTTGTTGCCCCAATCGGCAAAAATAGCCTTGCTGTACTCCAGGCCCCTGCCCGAGCTGCCGCGCGGGTTGGCCACCACCACGGCGTAGCCGTTGGCGGCAAAGTATTGCCACTCAAACGAAAATCCGTAGCCGAACTGCGCCACGGGCCCCCCGTGGATGCGCAGCAGCGTGGGGTACTTGCGGCCCGCCTGGTAGCCCACCGGCTTGATGAGGAAGCCGCTCACCAGCGTGCCGTCCTTGCTTTTGGCCTGGATAGGCTCGACGGCGCCGAGCGTGACCCCCTTCAGCCACGCATCGTTCTGCTTGGAAAGCGGCGTCAGGGCCCCCTTCTTGTCCAGCGCAAACACCTCGGTGGGCTGCTGGGGCTGGCTGCTGAGCACCACGAGCTGGCCTTTGCTGGCCAGAGCAAAATCGCCCACCTGGCGCGGGCCAGCCAGCACTTTCTCCAGCTTACCGCCGGCGGCCGGCACCCGCATCAGCGATTCGGCGCGGTCGTCTTCAACCAAGAAGTAAAGGCTTTTGCCATCCGGGGCCCATTCGGGCTGGGTGGTGTTGCGGTCGAGGCCGGCGGTGAGGGCGCGGGCGGGGCCCCCGGCCACGTCCGCCACCATCAGCTGGTGCAGGGCGTACACGAGCTGCTCCTTGGCCCCCCCTTGTACGAAGGCGATATGCCGGCCGTCGGGGCTCCAGGCGGGGCGGCTGCCGTAGTTGGGCGCGCTCTCGGGCACATCGGTGGCGAGCAGCGGGCGGGCGGGGGCCCCGGCTTTGGCGTCGATCAGGAACAAGTCGTAGTTGTCGTGGCGGTCGGGGTCGGGGCCCCGCTTGCTGCTGAAGACCAGCTGCTTGCCGTCGGGGCTCCAGGCAGGTAGGTGCTCGTCGTAGGGCCCCGGCGTGAGGCAGACGAGCCGGCGCGTGGCCACGTCGAACATGTAGAGGTGCTGGCGCTGCTGGTTGAGGTAGCCGTCGATGTCCTGCTTGAACTGGAAACGGTCGATGACGATGGGCGGCGCGGTTTTCTTCTTGGCCTTCTGGGCGGCGGTGAGCGAGTCGGGGTCGGCATCCTTGATAATCAAGGCGATGCGCTGGCCGTCGGGGCTCCACACGTAGTCCGACACGCTGCCTTTGAGCTTGGTGACCTTCTCGGCCTCGCCGCCGGCGCGGTTCAGCAGCCAGAGCTGGGCGTTGCCGCCGTCGTCCTCGCCGCGGCTCGACACAAAGCTCAGGTACTTGCCGTCGGGGCTGAAACGGGGCTTGCTTTCGCTGGCCGGGTTGGTGGTGACGCGCAGGTTCTGGCTACCGTCGGTGCGGGCCATCCAGATGTCGGCGTCGCGCTTGTCGGTGGCCGTGTCCACGCGGGCCACGGTGTAGGCTACCCAGGCCCCGTCGGGCGAGAGGTTGGGGTCGGCCACGTCGCGCATTCGGGCGAGGTCGCGCAGGCTCAGGGGGCGCGGGGCGGGGGCCGTTTGGGCCCCGGCGGCCAGTGGCGCCAAGGCCAGGGTGGCCAGCAAGGGTAGTAGGTTTTTCATAGGAAGTAAGATTATTGAAAACCCCGAAAGCCCGGGCCAGGACGCCCCCCCGCCGCCGGGCGTTCGTCCCGGTCCGGTTTATTTGGGGCTCTAAGTTGCAAAAATATAGCATGTTTGCAACCCGAAGCACGAAAAATTACCCCGCATCTTCTGGGATAGTTTCGCTTTTTCCGTGGTGAAAAGCTAAAGCACGAGGCTGCCCGGCGGCTGGCCTGCATCTTTACCGCAAGGGGCCCCGTCCTTGCTTTCTCTCGAAACCTTCTAACCTGCTTGATGGCATACTCACTACGTACCAAATTACTTGCCCGCGGGCAAGCGGCGGCGCAGGCCCTGGGCCACACCGGCCTGGCGGTGCTGCTGGCCCTGGCCTTGCCCTTCGCTAGCGCCGCACAAACTGCCCCGGCCAACGCCGCGGGGCCCCTGCTCACCCCCGGCCAGTTCCTGGGTTACCCACTGGGCAGCCAGTTCACGCCCCAGGCCGACGTGCTGCGCTACGCCGCCCACGTGGTGGCCCACACCCCCGGCCGCATGAAAGTGGTGCCCTACGGCAAAACGTACGAGAAGCGGACCTTGGAAGTAATTGAGGTGGCCAGCACCGAAAACTTCGGTCAGCTCGACGCCATTCAGCACAACGACCGCCGCCTGGCCGGCCTCGAAAGCGGCACCGCCAGCCGCCAGATGCCGGCCGTGTGCTGGATGAGCTACAACGTGCACGGCAACGAGGCTGTGAGCTCGGAGGCCGTGATGCAGGTGCTGTATGACCTGGGCAACCCCCAGGACCAGCAAATGCAGGACTGGCTGAAGAATACGGTCGTCATCATCGACCCCTGCGTGAACCCCGACGGCCACGACCGCTACGTGAACTGGTACAACCGCGTGCGCAACCAAAATCCCAACGCGGGGCCCGACTCGTGGGAGCACCACGAGCCCTGGCCCGGCGGCCGCTACAACCACTACTACTTCGACCTGAACCGCGACTGGGCCTGGCAAACCCAGCAGGAAAGCCGCCAGCGCATTGTGCTGTATAATAAGTGGTTGCCGCAGGTGCACGCCGATTTCCACGAGATGGGGCCCAACAACTCGTACTACTTCTCGCCCGCGGCCAAGCCCTACCACGCCGACATCACGCCCTGGCAGCGCAAGTTCCAGGGCATCATCGGCGACTACAACCGGGCCACGTTCGACAAGAACAACTGGTTGTATTTCACCCGCGAAACCTACGATTTGTTTGCCCCCACCTACGGCGACACCTGGCCCAGCTTCAACGGCGCCATCGGCATGACGTATGAGCAGGGCGGCGGGGGCCCCGCCGGCGTGCGCTGCGCCCGCGTCGACGGCGACACCCTCACCCTGGCCCAGCGCATTGCCCACCACCACGCCGCCAGCCGCGCCACCCTCCAGGCCACCGCCGAGCGCCACGACGACCTGCTGCGCGAGTTCCAGGCCTACTTCACCACCGCCAAAACCAAGCCCCGGGGCCCCTACAAAACCTACGTGCTGGCCTCCGGCAACGATCCCGGCCAGCTGAAAATGCTGACCCAGTACTTGGAGCGCCAGCAAATCAGCTACGGCTTCGCGCCCAAGAAGCTACGCACCCGCGGCTACAGCTACGCCTCCGGCAAAACCGAGGACGTGGAAATTGCGCCCCACGACGTGCTCGTGAGCATGTATCAGCCCAAATCGACGCTCGTGAAGGTGCTGTTCGAGCCGCGCCCGCAGCTGGAAGATTCGCTCACCTACGACATCACCTCCTGGGCCCTACCCTACTCGTTTGGGGTGAAGGCCTACGCCCTGGCCCAGCGCCTCGACGCCTCGGGCCCCACGCCCACCCCAGCCGTGGTGAAGGGCAGCGCCGCCGCCCCCACCGACAAGCCCTACGCCTACCTGGCCCGCTGGAACAACTTGCAGGACGTACGCTTCCTTAGCCAACTGCTTCAGCAGAAGGTAAAAGTACGCTTTGCCGAAAAGGATTTTGAGGCCGAGGGGCAGAAGTACGCACCCGGTACGCTCGTCATCACCCGCACCGGAAACGAGGCCCTGGGGCCCAAATTCGACCAGCTGGTGCGGGCTCAGGCCGACTCGGCGGGCACGGTGTTGCAGGCCGTAAAAACGGGCTTTTCGACCACCGGGCGCGACCTGGGCTCGGGCACGGTGCACTTCGTGAAACAGCCCGTGGTGGCCGTGGTGGCGGGCCCCGGCATCGACGCCACCGCTTTTGGCGAGGTGTGGCACTTTTTCGAGCAGCAGATCGGCTACCCCATCACGGTGCTCGGCACCGACTACCTGAGCCGGGTGAGCATGGCCAAAATCGACGTCCTGATTCTGCCCGACGGCAACTACGCTGACATCTACCCCGACAAGGCCCTGGAAACCCTCAAGGCCTGGGTGCGCGGCGGCGGCAAGCTCATCGCCATGGAAGGCGGCATGAAATTCCTGGCCAATAAGAAGGACTTCCTGCTCAAAGCCAAGGCTACCGACTCGGTAGCCATCAAAAAAGCCGAGAAAGCCGACCCCTACCTGCCGCTGCGCCGCTACGGCAACGCCGACCGCGAAGGCACTGAGGACCAGGCACTGGGCACCATCTACCGCGTGCAGCTCGACAACACGCACCCACTGGCCTTTGGCTACGGCGGCACCTACTCGGCCCTCGTCCGCACGCCGCTTAGCTACCGCTTCCTGGGCAAGGGCGGCTGGAACGTGGGCGTCATCAAAAAGAACGCCTACTACGCCGGTTTTGCCGGTACTAAGGCCCGCAAAGAGCTGGTGGACACGCTGGTGCTGGGCGAACAGGACCTGGGCCGCGGCCAGGTCATCTACCTCGGCGACAACCCTTTGTTCCGCGCCTTCTGGCAAAGCGGCAAACTGCTGTTCAGCAACGCCGTGTTCCTGGTCGGGCAATAGCCGCTGGGTGGTTACCGACCAAAAGTTTGTTGACCGAAAAAAGGGCGGTGGTCCAAAGCGGGGTGATTCCAGCATTTAATTCTGCTTCTTGACACACTGTTTTCCGCTTTTCTGACTCTATTCAAGTGGTTCCCATTAGAATGTGCCAATAACTGAAAATAGAATATCACCCCGCTTTGGACCACTGCCGAAAAAAGAACGGTCATGCCGAACGAAACGAAGCATCTCTCCGGCGTAACTACTGCTTAGTCAGGCAAATTAGCTGCCCTAATTTTCCGATAGTGTCGGTCGAGTTTGACGCGGGCTTTTTCGAGGGTGAACTGCCATTTTACGGTGGCCCGCGCCGCATTACGCTCAGCCACGCAAGCGGCGACGTGGGCCGTGAGTTCGTCTTGCGTGGGGATGCGCTGGTGCAGGCACTGGCGGGCGATGGCCGAGCGTTCGAGTTCGACCATGTTGAGCCAGGAGGCATTTTTAGGCGTGTAATGCACCTCGAAGCGAGCGGCTAGCACCCGCGCTTCGGCCGCCGGCAGGTGCTGATAGAAGACGGCATCGGTGTGGGTGTTGAGATTGTCCTGCATCAACACGATTTTCTCGGCCTGCGGGTAGTGAGCGGCCAGTTGCTGCATAAAGCGGCAGTAGTCGGCCCCGGTGCGGCGGGCGGAGACCTCGACCAGGCGCTGGCCCGTGCCCGGCTCGAAGGCGGCCAGCAGGCAAGCCGTGCCCTGGCGCACGTAGGTGTTGCTCTCGCGGCGGGGCCGCCCGGCTTTGGCCGGTTGCTTGCCCACCGCCGGTTGGGCTGGCACCGGGGCCAGCGGTTCGACGGGCTGGCCGTGGAGCACGCAGGGCCGCTCATCGAAGCAGACAACGGGAAAACGCGCGTCATAAGGCCGTTCGTAGACGGCCAGTACGTCCTCCATCCGGGCTACGAAGGCGGCGTTCACCGCCCCCAGGCACCAGTGCTGCTGGCGGTGAGGCGGCAACTCGTTTTTTTGAGCACCTGGCTCACCGTCTCGTGGGAAATAGTTTCCACCAGTTCCAGCTCCACGGCTTTGTCGGCGAGCAAACGCAACGTCCAGCGGCTGTGGCCTACCGGGGCCGGGGTGCAGGCCAGAGCGGTGAGGGCGGCCCGCTGGGGCCCGTCGAAGCGTGGGGGCGTGCCACTACGCGGGGCCTCAGATAGCGCGAGCTCCCAGCCGCCCGCTTCGTAGCGGCGGCGCAGCTCACTGACGGTCTGCCGACTCAGGCCGATGGCCTTACCGGCCGCCTGTTGGCCGATGCCCGTAGCTAAGGCCAACAGGGCCTGGGCGCGGCGTACGGCCCGCACCGGGCGGCAGCCCGTGCGGGTGAAGTTTTCGAGGGCAGCCTGGTCGGCGGCCGCTAGGATAAAAGGAGTGATTGGTCGGGCCATACCAGGCCAACCTAAACTACCTGTATTCTGTTAGTCAACTTCGCTGACTCAGCAGTACCTAAATCGGTTGGGTTATTTGCGCGGGCGAGATGCTTCGTTTCGTTTAGCCTGACCGTTTCTTTTGTTACTCATTTTGGGCCACCAATGGGCGGCCATGAAGCGCTCCTTACCGAAATTATGTTACCCCCACAGCTCGTCGAGCGCCACTATGGCCATTGGTGTCGAACGCTGGGCCGTTTTGATGCCCCGGTGCATTTCGGCGGAAGCATGGTTGCTATGATGAGCGTCAAGAAGGTCAGGCGCTGACCGTTAAAGTCAGGTCGGCCACTACCTGGGCCAGGGTCACGTGGGCTAGCTCCCGTTCCAGCGCCGCTTGGGCGCGCACGAGCGTAGCGTCCAGCGCGGCCTGGATGTTGCGCCCCACGGGGCACCGCGGGTTGGGCCCCTCGTGCACGTGGAACAGCTTGCCTTCGGCCACCACCTCCACGGCCCGGTACACGTCGAGCAGCGAGATGCCGGCTGGCGCGCACCGCAGGAATGTACCGCCCGCCGCGGCGCGCACCTCCACGAGCCCCGCTTTTTTGAGCTGGCCCAGGATGCGGCGGATAACCACCGGGTTGGTGTTCACGCTGCCAGCCATGCGGCCGGAGGTCAGCAAGGCCGCGGGATCCTGGTTCGCCAGGAGCGCAAGCACGTGCACGGCCACGGAGAAACGACTGCTGATTTGCATGGCACGCAGGGCCCCGGGGGCTATTTTTCGAGGGCCCGAACCAAGGCGGCCTGCACGGCTTTGGGCAGGGCGGCCGCCACCAGCTCGTGCGATTCGGCCGTCCAGGCCCGCACCACGGCGTCGGGGGCCCCGGTGCCGATGAGCACCGTGTTCCAGTGCTTCTTGTTCATGTGAAAGCCGGGCAGTACGTAGTCGTGCTGCTCACGCAGCTCGGCGGCTCGCTCAGGCGCACACTTCAAGTTTACGCTGGCAAAGGTTTGCAAATCGGTGAGGGCGAATATTTTACCGCCCACCTTGAACACCAGCGTATCGGGGCCGAACGGTGTTTCCTCCGTGGCGCCCGGCAGGCCCAGGCAGTAATCGCGGAAGTCCTCAATGTTCATTGCAACAACCTTGTTTACAGCACGTAGCGGAAAAACATGACCACCAGGCAGACCAAGAACATCGCCAAGCTGAGCTTATTGATGAAGTGCATGGTTTTGAGGTTGAAGTTGGACTTGCGGGCCGGATCGTTCTTGCGGAAGAAATACCCGAAGGCGGGGCCGAAATTAAAAAGGTCTTTACCGTTCATGGCGGGGCGAGTTATGGGTCGGTGATGTAACACCGGGGCCCCCGGAAAGATTGACGAAATGCTGAATTTGTTGTGGCTTTTCAGGGCCCCGCGGCCGAAGCACCCGCCCCGTGAAGCCGCGCCCGACCTACTTTTACCGCCCGTCCTTTTCGTCGCCGTTTGCCCCGCCACGCCCGGCTACCCGCCATGAAAATCCTATTTCACTGGCCGCGTTCCCAACCACGCACGCAGCCCTGAATGCCGCCCGGCTCAACCACCACGCGCCGTAGTGCGCCGCCCGCCCCTTAGTAGGTTGTCAGTTGCTCTTTGTCAGTTATCAGTCCGCTTATAACCAGCTAAGTGCCTGGCCTGGATCAATCGTCCATTAATTCGAGCGCAATAAGCTGATCATTAACATGAAAGCTAATACTATCCGCTTAGGGCCGCTTAAAAGCCCCTGCTAATGGCTCAATACTCAACTAACAACGAGCAACTGACAACTAATAACTCCTTTCCATATAATTAATACCCTTGTTATGAAACGGTTGTATTCGAACCTTACCATGCAGGTGCTCACGGCCATTGCCCTGGGCGTGCTGGTGGGGGCCCTGTTTCCCACGTTTGGCGCGGCCCTCAAGCCCGTGGCAGACACGTTCATCAACCTCATCAAGATGCTGATTGCCCCCATCATCTTCCTCACGGTGGTGCTGGGCATTGCGGGCATGGGCAGCCTCAAAAAGGTGGGCCGCGTGGGCGGCAAGGCCCTGCTGTACTTCGAAATCGTGACTACGCTGGCCCTGGGCCTCGGCATTCTGGTGGCCAACCTTACCAAGCCCGGCGCGGGCGTGCAGGCCGTGGCCCAGGCCGTGCTGCGCGACGGCAAAAAGGTGGAAGAAGCCGCCAAGTTCACCTCCCAGGCCGGCGAGATGAACTGGGTGGAGTTCTTCACCCACATCGTGCCCGGCAACGTGGTGGAGGCGTTTGCCAAGGGCGACATCCTGCAAGTGCTGCTGTTTGCGGTGCTCTTCGGCCTGGCCCTCAACCGGATGGGCAAAATGGCCGAGCCGCTGGTGAAGACCTTCGACCGGCTCTCGCACGCTATGTTCGGGGTACTGGCCCTGGTGATGAAGCTGGCCCCGCTGGGCGCGTTCGGGGGCATGGCCTTCACCATCGGCAAGTACGGCATTGCCACGCTGCTACCGCTGGGCAAGCTCATGCTGGTGGTGTACGCCACCATGTTCCTGTTCATCTTCGTGGTGCTCAACCTGATAATGCGCTACTACAAGCTGCGCCTGTGGCCTTACCTCACCTTCATCAAGGAGGAAATCCTGCTGGTGCTGGGCACCTCGTCGTCCGAGTCGGCCCTGCCCCGCATGATCGACAAGATGGAGCGCTACGGCTGCTCGCGCTCGGTGGCCGGCCTGGTCATTCCCACCGGCTACTCCTTCAACCTCGACGGCACGTCCATCTACCTCTCCATCGCGGTAATCTTTCTGGCCCAGGCCTTTAACATTCCACTTTCGCTTTCCCAGCAGCTCTCGCTGATTGCCATCCTGGTGGTCACGAGCAAGGGCGCGGCGGGCGTCACCGGATCGGGCTTCATCGTGCTGGCCTCCACGCTGGCCGCCACCAAGATCATCCCGGTCGAGAGCGTGGCCCTGCTGCTGGGCGTCGACCGCTTCATGAGCGAGGCGCGCGCCATCACCAACGTCATCGGCAACGGCATTGCCACGCTGGTAGTGGCCAAAAGCGAGGGCGAGTTCAACGAGGCCCGGCACCAGCTGGCCTTGCAAGGCCGCTCGGTGCCCGAAAACGAGCGCCCCGAGCCCGTGGCCGAACTACCCCTCGTGGGGGTTTGCCACGAATAGCGGGTGCGCCCGAACCAGGCGCGCAGGCTCTTAAGCAGTAGCGCAAAAGTAATCGTAGCTAAAAAGGCGGTCATGCTGAGCTTGTCGAAGCATCTCTCCCGCTTCGCCTGCACCGTTCAACGAAGCGGGAGAGATGCTTCGACAAGCTCAGCATGACGTTCAAAATTCAATACGATTACTTATGCGTGACTGCTTAGTGGGCGGGGCACGGGCTTTGGGCCCCAAGGCACGATTTAGCCGCGTCAGGCACGCCGCTCGCGCCAGGCCAGCCCTGCGGGCAGCTCCTGGGCCGAAAACTCCAGGTGAATCACCCGCCGCGGCCGGTCGCTGGTGCTGCGGCTGGAGGCGTGCAGCAGCAGCGGCTTCATCAGCATGGCGCCGCCGGCGGGCACGGCGCACACCGTGGCGGAGGCCGTGTGGCGTGCTTGGCTTTTACAGATTAGGTTAGTTCTATGGAATCAATACTAAGATTAAAGGGCCTTTCATTTCTGTTATAATAAAATGAGAATGTAACTTTAATATTCAACTCCTTTTCGCCGAATAATCTGTATTCATTACCAGAAGACATATTATTAATAAAATACCGATAGCTGTCGTCATCAGAATCGTTTATTCCATCACTGTATTCGTAAGCTTGCGCAGAACAACTTATAAACACATCTCCAGATAGTATACATTCTTCATCAAAAGTATCTACTTCGATATTTTCTACTCTATGGAGAAAAAATTGATCATCAAATGCTATAAAACCCTCAACACTATAATCAGTACCAAAAATATAGCTTAAGTTATAGTATGCAAATTTATCTTTAATACTTCTTTTCACATCATCACTTAAATCATTTCTAAGAATATTTATAACAAATGCATCATTGAAATCCTGGTGATTTACCCACTGCAAAAATCGCACGGAAGAGAAACTCAATATTTTATCCTCACTTTGCAAAAAATCTTTTATTGAGCGATAAATTCTGAATCTCTTAGTATCATTTAATAAATCATTATGAATCACTAACTCATCTTTCTTTAGTTTTTCTAAATCGCAGAAATTTCTAACGTTATCGGTTATAAGAATACAATTAATTAATTCATAATCTTCTACAAATTTTGCGTAACTTAACCATGTTAAAGCATCTTTTAATTCGTTTTTATTTTCAGAAAATGGCTTTTTTCTATTGACCGCTCGATGTATTATCTCGGGAAGAATATCGTCTTCGTGATCAATAATATATATTATTCCTTCATTATAAAGACTATCATAAAAAAATTTTAATTCTTTCAAAGAAGATTAAAGCTTATTCGGCGTAGTTAGCGAGTTTCGCGTGGACAGGTGCGCGATAGGCGCGGTGCGGGCTGCGCACGCGCAGGTTGTGCAGCCCACAGGCCACGACCATGACCGTATCGCGCACCCATTCGCCGCGCAAGCGGATAGTGCCCTGCACCATGTGCAGGCGCTTGATACCGCTGTGCGCGTGTTCGATAACGACGCGCAACGGACTCAGCAACTGGTTATACAGCTTTTGGGCAAACGTCAACTCCCGCTTCGGCGGCTTCTTGTGGGGCATCTCCACCACGACCCCGGTCGGGGCGTGGCCCAGCAAGCCCAAATCCTGCCGTAACACGCAGCCCGCCGGTAGGTGCAGCGCGTACTCGTCGGCCAGTTTTTTGTCGTGCGCTCGCCCGCTTTCCGTAGCCGAGAGAAAATGCACGTACTGCGTGGAATCGCATAAGGTCATGTTTTTCACGCGGTGCGCTTTTTTTTGGCGCTGTACTCCTCGGCCTGGGCCTCCCGGTCCGTGTTACGTGGTACGCCCCGCTCGACCCCGTCGTAGGCAAAGACCGGCTCCGGGTGGTTAGCCAGGCGCTGAGCCAACTCGCCGCCGTCGCGCACGGGCAGCAGCCCGCGCCGGGCCAGCACCTGGTTGAGCACGCCCAGCAGGGCGGTAGCCAAGTGGCTGACGCGCGCTTGCGAAATGCCAAAGCTGGCGGCCTGGTGCTCTTGCAAGGCGTTGCTTTTGAGGTAGGTGAGCAGAAAAAAGAGCTTTATATCGCTGCCCGCCAGCACGGCGTTGGCCCGCTCGCGGTGGGCGGGGAACGCCCGTTTGGTTCCTTCCAGGGTGTGGTAGCGGTGGTGGCGCTCCCAGGCCGGGGCAAAGTCGGTCAGCAAGTCGTCAAACTCCGCCGCTCGCAGGCTGGTCAGGGCCAGAAACTGGCGGGGCCGCTCGCGCAAACTCAGGTAATCCATAGCCAAATTTACGCCTCGCCTACGGGCAGTAACTTAACACACACTTCCGAATTAGCTTTATTCTACATCAAACAGTTTTGTGATTTTATTAACAAAGTTGTAATGACTTGAATCAGAAATAATCTTACTTAGCTTAGAGTTTTCTTCATTTATAATTTTTTCATAATTCCTGACTAATTCATCCAATACTATCCTTGACAAGTATATATCAACGTTTTTTTCTCTAGCGACTTCTAAAAGCTTACTAGAAAAGTTACCCTTAAAGAATGGATCCTTATAAAGTATTGACGTGTCTAGGAAAATATAAAAATCATTCACTAGCAATAGCTTTATAATTATCTATTATTATGTAATAGCGATTAGAAAATCAACGATTACTTAATAAGCTACGATTATACTCCCACCGGCTCGCCCACCACTTCCTTCTCAATCCATTTCCCATCCTCGCGCATCAAGTCGATTAATTCGTCCACGGCACGTTCTTCGGGGACGGCTTTTTTGATGACGTCCTGGCCGCGGTAGAGGGCAATTTTGCCTTTGCCCACGCCCACGTAGCCGTAGTCGGCGTCGGCCATTTCGCCGGGGCCGTTCACGATGCAGCCCATGATGCCGATTTTGATGCCCTTGAGGTGGTCGGTGCGCTGGCGGATCAGGGCGGTGGTTTCCTGCAAATCGAACAGGGTGCGGCCGCAGCTGGGGCAGCTGATGTACTCGGTCTTGCTCATGCGGGTGCGCGCGGCCTGCAAAATGCCGAAGCTGAGCTGGTTGAGGCCGCTGAGCTGGGCTTGCCATTCCTCCTGTGATGCTTCGGGCAGCAGCTCGGTGCCCAGCACAATGCCGTCGCCGAGGCCGTCGATGAGCAGGCCCCCGATGTCGGTGGCGGCGTCGAGCTGCGTTTGGGCGGCCGGCTGGGGCCCGTAGGCCCGGCAGATAGCAACCGGGCAGTTCACGCCGGCGTTTAGCAGCTCAAAGAAAGCCCGGCGCAACTCCGGCATGGCGTGGGTATTGGTGGTCACGAGCACCAACACCACGGTGCGGTCGTCGCGCAGGCGGGCTAGCAGCGGGGCATCGAGCGCGGCCAGGCCCAACATCAGGAAGTTGAGCTGCGGGTGGTGCTCGGGCAGCCCGCTCCGGCGCGGGTCGGCCATGTAGCGGTCGGCCGTCATCAGGGGGAAGTGGTCGGGGCGGCGGCCGGCGTCGATCCAGGCGGTGTAGTTCACGATTTCCTTCAGGCCGTTGGGTAGCATGAAGGGCACCGGCCGCTCGCCGGTGTAGATGTAGTCGGCTCCCAGGTCCGACATCTGGAACTTGTCCAGGAACGGCGAGTACAGGTGGCCGGCGGCGCGCAGGTCGCCGTATTCCAGCTGCGGCAGGCGCGAAATATCAGCGATGACGCGCGGTACGTTCAGGGCCCCAAAGTTCAGTACCTCGTGGGTGTGGCGGCGCAGATACTGGAACGGGTTGATGGGCTCGGGGCCCACCAGCGGCCGGATGGGCTGGGCCGTGGCGGCGCGGCCCAGGTAGCGGTCAATCAGCATGCGGGCCACGGGGGCCTCGGCTTCGGGGGCCTCCGTCAGGCTCACGCGCACGGTGTCGCCCAGGCCATCTTCGAGCAGCGTGCCGATGCCCACGGCGCTCTTGATGCGGCCGTCCTCGGCCTCGCCGGCCTCCGTCACGCCCAGGTGCAGCGGGTAGGGTTGCAGGCCCTCTTCGTCAAGCTTTTGCACCAGCAGGCGGTAGGCCTGCACCATCACCTGGGTATTGCTGGCCTTCATGCTCAGCACCACATCGTAGTAATTTTCTTCCTCGCAGAGGCGCAAAAACTCCAGCGCCGACTCCACCATGCCCAGCGGCGTATCGCCGTAGCGGCTCAGAATCCGGTCGCTCAGCGAGCCGTGGTTGGTGCCGATGCGCATAGCCGTGCCGTACTGCTTGCAGATTTTCACCAGCGGCCGGAACCGCTCGCGGATGCGCTCGACCTCGGCCGCGTAGCTGGCATCGGTGTAGTCAATCTCCTCAAACTTCTTTTTGTCGGCGTAGTTGCCCGGGTTCACGCGCACTTTCTCCACGATGCGGGCGGCCAATTCGGCGGCGTTGGGCGTGAAGTGAATGTCGGCGATGAGCGGCACGTTGCAGCCGCGGGCCCGCAGCTCCTTCTTGATTTCCAGCAGGTTCTGGGCCTCCTTGATGCTGGGCGCAGTGATGCGCACGTACTCGCAGCCAGCGGCCACCATGCGCAGGGTTTGCTCCACCGAGCCGAGGGTGTCCATCGTATCTACAGTGGTCATACTCTGCACCCGGATGGGGTAGTCGCCGCCCATGGGCACGCCGCCGATGTTTACCACCCGCGCCACGCGGCGCTTGTACTCGGTCAGGCTGGGGCAATACGTCTTGTTCATGGCCAGAAAACTAGGTGCCCCGGGCGAAAGTTGTGGGGCCCTACAAAGGTAACTTGGCGGCGCGGTGCCCGGCGCCCACCAGGTTTACCCACCCCGCGGCGGCGTTACTGGGGCCCCACGCCCGCAGCCCGGTCTTGCATGTGGCATTTTTACTGCAATACCTGCACCGACAGGGCCCAGACCAGCGGTTTCCTTGACCGCCGAAAGGGGGCTCAGAACCGTCTTATGGTGGTAGTCCAAAACGGAGTGGTCCGGCGACTTTTTCTGTCGTCGGGCCACTCTTAAGATGCCCCGGAGCCACTGTTTTTAGTAAGAGTGGCCCGACGAAGCCCTTCGGATAATTCGCCAGACCACCCCGTTTTAGACCACTGCCCGTCTTACTTGCCCACTTCCAGCACAATTTTGCCGATGTGGGCACTGCTTTCCAACAGCCGGTGGGCGGCCGCGGCTTCGGCCAGCGGAAAAGTTTGGTGGATGAGCGGCCGCAGCTTGCCGGCCGCCACCAGGGGCCACACGTGTTGCTCGACGGCGGTGGCCAGCACGGCCTTGAAGTCGGCCGAGCGCGGGCGCAGCGTGCTCCCCGTGATGGTGAGGCGGCGCTGCATCAGTTCCAGCGCGTTAAAGGCGCCGGCGGCGCCCTGCATGGCGTTAATGAACACCAGGCGGCCATCGTCGTTCAGCAGGCGCAGGTTTTTGGCGATGTAATCGCCGCCCACCATGTCGAGCACCACGTCCACGCCCGCCCCTTTTAATACTTCCTCGAAGTCCTCGGTTTTGTAGTTGATGGCCCAGTCGGCGCCCAGCTCGCGGCACGCGGCGCACTTGGCAGCGGAGCCGGCCGTAGTGGCCACGCGGCTGCCCAGGGCGTGGGCCAGCTGAATGGCCGTAGTACCGATGCCGCTGCTGCCGCCGTGCACCAGCAGCGTTTCGCCCGGTTGCAGGGCCCCGCGCTGAAACACGTTGTGCCACACCGTGAACACGGTTTCGGGTAGGGCCGCGGCCTCCACGGGGCTGAGGCCGGCCGGCACAGGCAGGCAATGGCGGGCGTCCACCACCGCGTATTCGGCGTAGCCGCCGCTCGCCAGCAGGGCGCACACGGCATCGCCGGGCTGCCAGCGCGGGGCCCCGGGGCCGCAGGCTACCACCACGCCCGCTATTTCGAGGCCGGGCACCGTGCCCGCCACGTCGCCGCTGCCGGCGTACTTGCCCTGGCGCAGCAGCACGTCGGGGCGGTTCACGCCGGCGGCCTGCACGCGCACCAGCACTTGCCCGGCGGCGGGCCGGGGCGTGGGCGCATCGCCCAGCTGTAACACGTCGGGGCCGCCGGCTTGGCGGATGGTAATGGCTTTCATGGGCAGCGCGGAAGAGTACGGAGCCCTGTACGGCCTCCGCCGCGCGGCCGTTACCTGGCAGCCAGCTGCTGCAAATCCTGCACTTGGTGCTCCAGCTCCAGGTTGCGGAACGTCACCTTGGCTTCGAGGTCGGCGCAGGAGCTTTGCAGTTGCTCGGCTACCAGCTTCTGGCCGTGGATGTCGGTGCACGTGCCAAACCAGGTGGTGAGGGGCCCCCTGGGCGTCGCGCCACGGGCGGGCCTGGCCCAAAAACCAGCGGTAGCTGCCATCGGCCGCCCGGAAGCGGTACTCGATTTCATCATCGTCGCCCGTGGCCAGCGAGTGGCCCCGTCGCACGCCCGGGCCCGGTCGTCGGGGTGCAGCAGGTTGTTCCACATATCGGGGCCCACGCTGCCGGCCAGCGTGTAGCCGGTGAAATCGGTCCACCGCTGGTTGAAGTAGATGTGAAAGCCGGCCGCGTCGGTTATCCAGACAAGCTGCGGAATCATGTCAACCAAAAACGTAAACTGTTCCGCCCCAATGGCGGGCACGGCGGCAGCGGCGGCGTTGGGGTTCGCAAGGGAATAGGAAAGCGGAGAAAAGGAGCCAATCGGCGCGCAGGGTGCCTACAGCCGGCCGAGCTGCAGTTCCATGCCCGCCGCAAAGTATGGGCTGATCTGGCTGCGCAGCCCGTCGGCCGAACGGCGCAGGCGCGTCACCAGGGCCCGGGTGTCCTCGGTAGGCAGCTCAAAGCGCAGGCACGGGCGGTTCAGCAGCTCGTCGCGCGCCACGGCCCAGCGGCTGGTTTCGGCCGGGCTGCCGGGCGCCGCGTGCGTCTCCAGTTGCTCGGGGCCCAGTACCAGTCGCGTGGCCTGGGCCAGCAGGCCGCTGGGGTCGTTGCGGTTCAGCACCCGGCTGAGCACCGCCCAATTGCCATCGAAATACACATCGGGGGTTTGTTGTAGATTAACATCCAGAAGCAAATCAGTCATGTACAGGAATAAACTACGCCAGGAAAGCCCCAGGCACAAAAATTAGAATGATCCAGATTAGCCAAAAACGGGCCATTTTGCCCGCCGCCACTGGCCCAGGTCGCAGCCGATGACTGCGTCTTTGCGTACTTGTTCCATTCCTGGTCCTGTGCACTTCCATAAAGGAAATATTTACTGCTCGCCGCTCCCCGCCTTATGAAGACCCCCGCCTTGTTTCCGTTCGTGGCCCGTGCGGCCCGGCACACCGGCCTGACGGCCTGGCAGACGGGCCATTTGTTTCGCCGGCTCGCCGCCCGGGCCCTCGACGCGGTACAGGAGGTACTGCGGGCCGAGGTGGAAAAGGGTAATTTCAGGCTCGTCGCCGACTTTCTGTCCAACAAGGCCATGCCCGCCGCCCGGGTACTGCTGCTCGAACGCATGAGCGTGCGCCTGCTGGCCCGCCTGGGCTTGCGCGGGGCCCTGGCCTCCAACGTGGTGGGCTGGGTGCTGCCCTTCGTGCTGGAAAAGCTGGTGGTGGCGGGCCTGAAAAGCGGCCTACTCGACAAGCTGAAGACCAACCCCACCGTGGGCGAAACCCTCGGCCGGCTCGACGAGCTGCGCCTGGCTGCCTGGCACCTGCTCGTGCCCGACCCGGGCAGCAGCGCCGAACTGATTGGCGACGAAGCCCCCGCGCAGCTGCCCGGCGCTGCTGGCGGGGGCCCCGCCTAGCCGCCACCGGGCCGGGGCCCCATCGTCGGTCGGTTCGGCGCTTCGCCGCCTTGCCTGCCGCACCTGGGCCGCAGGTACCCCGAGCCCCAAGCCGCCCAACGCGGCCCACAAAAAAAGGCAGCCTACGCAGGCTGCCCCTTTCAAAACCGGGGCGCGGCGAGAATTCCCACCCAACACCGGACCCGATCCTACCCCTTGGGGCCTAGTTCCGGAACAAAAGCTCGCGGTACTTAACCAAGGGCCAGTCCTCATCGGCCACCATCTGCTCAAGCTTGTCCACGGCGCGGCGGATGGGGGCGAATTTCGCCTTAATGTCGTCGCAGTAGGCAATGGCCTGCGCGCGCACATCGGTCAGTTTGTTGGCGTTTTTGCGGGCATCCACCATCGCGTCCACGTTGGTTTTGATGGTCGACACGTAGCCCGAAATGGCCTTAATCATTTCAATCGTCACTTGGGCGTGGTCGGTGTCGAGGCCTAACTCGCGCAGGCCGCGCACGTTTTCCACGAGCTTGGTCTGGTAGGCAATGGCCGTGGGAATGATGTGGTTGATGGCCAAATCGCCCATCACGCGGGCTTCGATCTGAATCTTTTTCTGGTATTCTTCCAGCAAAATCTCGTGGCGGGCGTGCAGCTCTACCTTCGACAAGATGCCGTGGCGGGCAAACAGCGCCGTGGCTTCCGGCGTCACCAGGGCATCGAGGGCCAGGGGCGTGGTGGGCACGTTGTTCAGGCCGCGGCGGGCCGCCTCTTCCTTCCACTCGTCCGAGTAGCCATTGCCCTCAAAACGGATGTTTTTCGAGCTGATAACGTACTGGCGCAGCACCTCCACGATGGCTACTTCCTTCTTTTTGCCTTGGTCAATCAGTTCGTCCACTTCGGTTTTGAAGTCGATGAGCTGGTCGGCCACAATGGCGTTCAGTGTCGTCATGGCCGACGAGCAGTTGGCCGACGAGCCCACGGCGCGGAACTCAAACTTATTGCCGGTGAAGGCGAACGGCGACGTGCGGTTGCGGTCGGTGTTGTCGAGCAAGATGGCCGGAATCTTGTCGATGCCCAGCTTGAGGTAAATGTTGTCGCCCTTGTCGAGCGGCACCTTGGCCGTGCGCTCCAGCTCGTCGAGCACCGAGTCCAGCATCGAGCCTACAAACACCGACATGATGGCCGGCGGGGCCTCGTTAGCCCCTAAGCGATGGTCGTTCGAAGCCGAGGCGATGCTGGCGCGCAGCAAGTCGCCGTAGCGGTGCACTGCCTTGATGGTGGTGATGAAGAACGTGAGAAATTGCAGGTTTTCCTTGGGCCGGCGGCCGGGGGCGAGCAGGTTCACGCCCGTGTCGGTGCTCATTGCCCAGTTGTTGTGCTTGCCCGAGCCGTTCACGCCGGCAAAAGGCTTCTCGTGCAGCAGCACCTTGAGGTTGTGGCGCTCAGCCACCCGCCCCATGATGTCCATCAGCAGCTGGTTGTGGTCCACGGCTAGGTTGGCATCCTCAAAGGTGGGGGCACACTCAAACTGGTTGGGGGCCACCTCGTTGTGGCGGGTACGCAGCGGAATGCCAAGCTGGTTGGCTTCTTCCTCAAATTCGAGCATGAAGCCGTGGGCCCGCGCCGGAATCGAGCCGAAGTAGTGGTCATCAAGCTGCTGGCCCTTGGCCGGGGCGTGGCCAAACAGGGTGCGGCCGGTCATCACCAGGTCGGGGCGGGCGTCGTACAACGCCTTATCTACCAAGAAGTATTCCTGCTCGATGCCCAGCGTGGTGTGCACCCGACTCACGTCCTTGTCAAAATACTGACACACGTCCAGGGCTGCTTTTTCGAGCACGGCCAGCGACTTCAGCAGCGGGGCCTTGTAATCGAGCGCCTCGCCAGTGTAGGCCACAAAAATGGTGGGGATGCACAGCGTTTTAGCGCCCACGGTTTCGATGATGAAAGCCGGCGAGGTAGGGTCCCAGGCGGTGTAGCCGCGGGCCTCAAACGTGTTGCGGATGCCGCCGTTGGGAAACGACGAAGCATCGGGCTCCTGCTGCACCAACGCCGAGCCTTTGAAGCTCTCGATGGCACGACCCTCCGAGTTCAGGTCAAAAAACGAATCGTGCTTTTCGGCGGTAGCGCCAGTTAGGGGCTGGAACCAATGCGTGTAGTGCGTGGCCCCCTTGGCCATGGCCCAGGTTTTCATGGCCGAAGCTACGGCGTCGGCTACGTTGCGCTCCACGGCGGCTCCCTGCTTTACAGCGGCTTGCAGCTTCTTAAAGTATTCGCCAGCCATGTTGGCCCGCATAGCTTCCAGGTTGAATACGTTTTGGCCGAAGCTGTCGGAGCGCCGCGCGTGAGCGGGCTTTATAGTAATGGCTTTGCGCTCATTGACCAGTTCGAGTGCTTTGAAACGAAGAATTGCCATGCGAAGCGAGTAATTATAAAATGTATGGGATTTTGAAAAACAACTACTTATTGGCAGGGCAAAGATACAAGGCAGATAACTTTTTTGATTAACTACCCAAAAATACAAGGCATAATTTAAAAAAAACGCTTTTTATGACCAGAAGTCCTAAAATTAAAAAACTGGTCAAGTACATAATTTCATGCAACCGTTCCCAAAAGCTGCGTCCGCCCACCGTCGCCGTACCAGTTTTTGGGGAGGCGCGCTACTGACCGGCCCAGAGCAATGCGGCGCGGGGGCCCCGGCAGCACCGGCCGTATCTTTGCGGGCTATGGCAACTCCCCAATCCGTCGCCTTTTACACGCTGGGCTGCAAGCTGAACTTTTCCGAAACGTCGGCTATTGGCCGGCAGTTTGAGGACAAGGGCTTCCGGCCGGTGGCCTTTGAGGCCGGCGCCGACTACTACGTTATCAATACCTGCTCCGTCACGGACCACGCCGACCGTAAGTGCCGCAAGGTGGTGCAGCAGGCCCTGAAGCATAACCCAGCGGCTTTCGTGGCCATCGTGGGCTGCTACGCCCAGCTCAAGCCCGAGGAGATTTCCAACATTCCCGGCGTGGCCGCGGTGCTTGGCGCGGCCGAGAAATTCCAGCTCGCCGACACCATTGCCGGCCTGCCGCGCCCGGCGGCCGGGGCCCCTGGCCACGTGCGGGCCTCCCCCATTTCGGCGGCCACCGAATTTCACCCGGCCCACTCGTTTGGCGACCGCACCCGCACATTTCTGAAGGTGCAGGACGGCTGCGACTACTCGTGCTCGTTTTGCACCATTCCGCTGGCGCGGGGCGGCAGCCGCTCGGGCAGCATCGCCAGCGTGGTGGCGCGGGTGGAAGATTTGGCGGCCCAGGGCGTACCCGAAATCGTGCTCACTGGCGTGAATCTGGGCGACTTCGGCATCCAGGGCCCCGGGCGCGAGCGGCGCGAAGACTTCACCCAACTGGTGGCGGCGCTCGATAAAGTTGCAGGTATTCGCCGCTTCCGCATCAGCAGCTGCGAGCCCAACTTGCTGACGGACGAGATTTTGACGACGGTGGCGACCTCGCGGCGCTTCATGCCCCACTTCCACATTCCGCTGCAAAGCGGGTCTGATAAAATCCTGGGCCTGATGCGCCGCCGCTACCGCCGCGACCTCTACGCCCAGCGCGTGGCCCGCATTAAGGAGCTGATGCCGCACGCCTGCATCGGCGTGGACGTGATTGTGGGCTTCCCAGGCGAGACAGACGCCGATTTCCTGGACACTTACCAGTTCCTCAACAAGCTACCAATCAGCTACCTCCACGTATTCCCGTATTCGGAGCGCCCCGATACGCTGGCTCCCACCCTGCCCGGCCGCGTACAAGACCGAGTGCGCCACGCGCGCACCACTCAGCTGCGCAGCCTCTCGGAAAAGAAAAAGCGCGCCTTCTACGAAGAACACCTGGGCCGGGAAACCGAAGTTCTCTTCGAGGACGACGTGCGGGACGGCCGCATGGAAGGCTTCACGCCCAACTACATCCGCGTAGTAGCCAAGTACGACCCGCTGCTGGTGGGCGAAACCAGGGCCCTCCGCCTCAGCGCCGTGAACGCGCAGGGGCTGATGGAAGCGGAGGAAGTTGGGATTTTGGTGTAGGCATTGAGAAGCTATTTGCTCCTTATCTTTAACAAAAGCTAAACGCCGTTCGCCATGACTAAGGAAACTGTTAATCAAGCAATGGCTACGCTATCCGAATCATTTGATTTAGATACTTTATTCGAACGCCTGATTTTTATTGAGAAGGTAGAGGAAGGATTTGCTGCTGCTGAACGCGGCGAATTTAAAACGCAGGAAGAAGTAGAAGCATTGGTGAAAGCGTGGCGTAGATAGTCTAGCCAAATCTAGAACTGAGGTGATTTTTCAAAAAAAAGCACTGCTTATAACTAAGCAGTGCTTTTTTGCGACAGGCCGAGGAATCGAACCTCATCCACTCCCTAGCTAACTAATCTATTTGAAGCACTGCAATCAAAGTTTAGCTGGAACAACCTGTCGAGGGGAATGGCCTGCCCACCAGCGTCTATTATCATGCATCCCAAGCTTGTTAGAAGACCTGAGAACATCAGGTGAATGCTGATTTTGTTGATTAGTTCTTTCATAGTTCCCATTTTTGATAAAGTGAAAAGTTCTGACAGAATTATCACAACAACTTCATGCGCGTGCCCATCTTTCAAATAAACCAGCCAACCAAGGCATTTGATACTCGCAATTGAGCATGTATAGTGCAAATATAATATTTATTTGTTTTTACGCCGCGAAACCCGCGTACCGCCGCTTGCGCCGCCAGGCGCGCAGGGCCCCGAACAGGCCCAGTATAACCAGTGGGGCCCCCAGGTTGAGGATTTGCCAGCGGCGGCGCTCCTCGGCGAGGCGCACTTTGTCGAGGGGGCGGAGGGTGATTTGCTTGCCGCGGACGGCAATGAGGCCGGTGTCGTCGAGCAGGTAATCGGTGGCGTTCAGGACCAGCTCGCGGTTGGCGAATTCGGTGTTGGCGAGGCGGTCGAAGCCCAGGCGCAGGGGGCGGCCGGTCTTCTGGTCGATTTCGCTACGGATGAAGTCGCCGTCGGAGATGACCAGGATTTTGCTGGGCTTGGCCTGGGCGTTTTTCTCGGGCTGGTACTGCATGGTGCCGGGCCGCGTGCGGTTGGCAAACAGCGACTTGAACTGGCCTTCGAGCAGGTAGGCCACCGGCTGGAAACCGTTCTGGTAGAGCTTGGGGTTGGGCTCGAGGCGGGCGTCGTTGAAGTTGATGGGCACCGGGGCGGGCAGCACGCGGGTGTAGCGCGAGGTGGTCATGAGGGCCGTTTTGCGCACGCCCACGGCCTTCACCGTGTCGAGATTACCGGCAAACTTGAGGTACACCGCGTCGAGGTTGCGGGTGATGGGGTGCGCGCTGAACTTGTTAATCAGCGGGTAGAGCTGCCAGGGCATGGGCTCAATTTTAGGCTTATTGCCCTCCATGCCCGTCACCAGCGGGATTTGGCCCGAGTTTAGGTCGAGCACGAGGTTCTGGTTCAGGCGTAGGCCGTACTTGAAGAGGAGGTCGTCAAGGTTCAGGTTGTAAGGCGTGGCCAGGGCGACGCCGTTACGGCTCACGCTGTCGAGGTCCACGCGCAGAGCATCGACGAAAAACAGCGCCCGGCCGCCCTGAGTGATGAACTGGTCGAGTTTAAATTTCTCTGCCTCCGAATACGGCGATTTGGGCTGGGCCACCACAATAGCGTCTAGGGCCCGCAGGTCGGGCATTTGGCTGAGGTTCACGCGGTACACGTCGTACTGCTGCTGCCAGGCCCCTAATATGTCGCCCGCTTCGGCGTTGGTCAGCTCGCCGTGGCCCTGCACCACGCCGATGATCTTGCGGCGGCCGGGCACCAGGTTGCGCACGGTACTGGCCAGCTCATACTCCAGGCCCTCAATGCTTTGGTTGAGGCGCACGTCGGGCGCGGCGGTTTGGCTGCCGCGCAGCAGCAGCACGTTTTTCTCCTTGCCGCCCACGCTCACCACGGCCCAGGGGAAGATGATTTTCTCGACGCGCTTGCCGTTTTCGGTAGCCCCCAGGTTGGTGGGTTTCAGGCCTTTTTTAAAGAGCGTCTGGTAGAACTTGTTGCGGTTGGCCTCGGTGCTGCCCGCGCTGGGGTCGATGAAAATGTAGTTCAGGTTGGCCCCGCCGTACACCTTGAACTCGTTCAGCGTTTCGCGCACGCCCTGCTCCAGGCGGCGGAAGGCGGGCGGAAAATCGCCGGTGAGGTACACGGTGATGGTGACCGGCTCTTTTAAATCGGAGAGCAGCTTTTTGGTTGCCGGGGCCATCGTGTAGCGCTTTTCCTCGGTAAGGTCGAGGCGAAAAAATAGGCGCTGGCCGAGGAAATTCAGCAGCAGTAGGGCCCCCAGCACGGCGGCGAAACGCAGCAAGTCGGCCCGCTTGCGCGAGGGCACAGCGGGGGCCCCGGGAGCGGGCAGGTGGTCGTTGGTCGTCGTTTCCATTTACCAGTTGCGGCTGCGCAAAACCAACCGCGTGGCTTGCAGCGCCACGGCCACCACACTCAAAAAGTACAATACGTCGCGCGAGTCCACCAAGCCCTTGCTGAGGTCGCGGTAGTGGGCCGCGATGCCGAGCTGGCTCACGTAGTAGGCCGCGCTGCCATCGAGCACCGAGGCCAGCGAATCGAAGCCCGAATACAGCAGGAAGCACCCCACCACGGCCACCAGGAAGGCAATAATCTGGTCGCGCGTGAGGGCCGAAGCCAGAATGCCCACCGCCGCAAATACCGCCGCCAGCAGCGCCAGCCCCAGGTACGAGCCCACGGTAGCCGCCGAATCGATGTTGCCGGGGGGGCTGCCCAGCCGGTACACCGAGAAGTAGTAGAGCAGCGTAGGCACCAGCGCCAGCAGCGCCAGCAGCAAACAGGCCAGGTACTTACCGCCGATAATCTGGCCGTCGGTGAGCGGGCGCGTCAGCAGCAGCTCGATGGTGCCGGCCTTTTTCTCCTCGGCAAACGTGCGCATGGTGATGGCCGGAATCAGGAACAGGAACAGCCAGGGGGCCAGCGAAAACAGCGTCTGCAAGTCGGCAAACCCATAATCGAGGATGCTGCTGTCGGGGAACACCCAGACGAACAGGCCCGTCGCCACCAGAAACACGCCGAGCACCACATAGGCAACGGCGGAGTTCAGGAAGGCGTTGAATTCTTTATTGAGGATTGTTAGCATTGTATTCTTGAACCCGTTACGAAAGGCCGTCATGCTGAGCGCAGTGAAGCATCTCTCCCGCTGACTAATTAATTACTGCTGTGGGAGAGATGCTTCGGCTGCGCTCAGCATGACGGCCTTATATTTTTTAATCCATAGCTACTTCGTCAGCTCCCCAAACACCGCCTCCAGCGACTGCTGCTCCTGCCGAAGCCCAAGTAGCACCCAGCCTTCCTGGGCGGCGAGGCGCGAAATGGCGCCGCGCAAGTCGGTATCGGGCGCGCTGCGCAGGCTGACGAGGCCGCCGGGGCCCGCCTCCACGCTGCGCACGCCGGGCAGCCGGGCCAGCCGGGCCGTGTCCACAGGGCCCTCAAACTCAGCACGGACGACGGTTTCGCCGGCGGCGCGGGCGGCCAGCTCGGCCACCGGACTGTCAGCCACCAGCTTGCCCCGACTGATGATGATGACCCGCGAACACAGAGCTGTGACTTCGGGCAGGATGTGGGTGCTAAAAATTACCGTTTTGTCGTGGCTCACTTCCCGAATCAGCTCCCGTATTTCCTGGATTTGGTTGGGGTCGAGGCCCGTGGTGGGCTCGTCGAGGATGAGCACGCTGGGATCGTGCAGCAGCGCCTGGGCGAGGCCCACGCGCTGGCGGTAGCCTTTGCTCAGGGCCCCAATTTGCTTGTTCTGCTCGCGGCTGAGGCCCACGCGGCGCACCAGCTCGGCCACGCGGTTGCGCAGGCCGGGGCCCCGCAGGCCGTGCACCGCCCCGATGAATTCGAGGTACTCGTGCACGTACATATCCAGATAGAGCGGGTTATGCTCGGGCAGGTAGCCTACTTCGCGGCGCACGGCCAGGCTCTCGGTTTGCACGTCGTAGCCGGCCACGCGCACAGTGCCGGCGCTGGGCGGCAGGTAGCCGGTGGCAATTTTCATGGTCGTGCTCTTGCCCGCCCCGTTGGGCCCCAGGAAGCCCACAATCTCGCCCTTGCCCGCCACGAAGCTGATGTCGTCCACGGCATTCTGGGTACCGTAGATTTTACTCAGGTGCTCTATTTCTACCATTTTAGTTATTAGTTGTCAGTTGCTCGTTGCCAGTTATCAGTTAACCAGGTACCGCCCTAACAACTGACAACGAGCAACTAGCGTAGCGCCTACTTTTTCTTTACCTGCGCTGGTCGGAGCTGGATTTCCGATACCATTGTGGCCGCGGAGGCTTCCAGGGCGTGCACAATGGCGGCGGCAATATCCTCGGGCTGCATCTTGTGGGGGTTGGGTTGGGCCCCGGGGTGGCCGCCGTTGAAGTTAGTTTCGACCGAGCCAGGCATGATGCAGGTGACGCGGATACCGTCGGGCCGCAGTTCCTTAAACAGCGCCTCGGAGAAACCACGCAACGCAAACTTGGTGGCGCAATAGCCCGCCATACCCTCGGTGCCCACCGTGCCGGCCAGCGAGGCCACGTTGACGATGTGGCCAGCCTGCTGCTTTTTCATCTGGGGCAATACGGCCCGGGTGCAGAAAAACGGCCCGTTCACGTTGGTTTCGAACATCAACTGCCAGTCGGCGCTGTCGAAGCCGTCCACGTCGCCCATCACGCCTACACCGGCATTGTTCACCAGCACGTGGATTTCAGGGCCCAGTTCGCGCTGGGTATTAGTGAGGGCCTCGGCCACGTCGTGCTCGTCGCGCACGTCGCACTCGAAGAACTGGAACCGCTCGTGGTCCAGGCCCTCGGGCGCGGTGCGGCCCCAGCCGGCCACCAGGGCCCCTTTTTGCAGTAGCGCCTCGGCAGTAGCGCGGCCGATGCCCTTGGCGGGGCCCGTAACGATGGCGATTTTACCGGTTAAGTCCATAGGGTACTTTTAAAAATAATGCGGGGGCCCCACCGCAACGCGGGCGGGGTCCGGACAGCAAAGTAACGGCCCCGGTGCCGCCGCGCCCCGGGGCCCCGGTTAAATGTCGCCCAGCTGGGGCCGAATTAGCAGCTCTTCGACCACGGCCTGGGGCGAGAGGCTAAAGGCCCCGAAGATGGCCTCGGCCACGTCGTCGGCCCGGATGAAGCGTTCGGCGGGCAGGTCCACGCCTTCCCAGCTGGCGGTGAGGGTGGCCCCAGGCAGCACGGCCGTTACCCGGATACCTTGGTCCTTAAGCTCTTCGCGCAGGTTGCGGGTGAAGCCGTAGAGGGCGTGCTTGGCGATGCCGTAGGAGCCGCCCGTGGGGTAGGCCGTAATGCTGGCCGTGGAGCAGAGCGTGAAAATGTGCCCGCTGCCCTGCCGGATGAGCGCGGGCAGCAACGCCCGCGTGAGGTCGTAGGCGCTGAGTAAGTTTACGGCCAGCAGCTGGCGCAGCTGCGAGCCGTCGGCGGGCTCGTCTTGCAGGCGGCCCGGCGCAAAGGCCCCGGCGTTGTGCACCACGGCGGCCAGCGTACCCGGCTGGGCCAGCACAAAGTCGGCGAAGCGCGCGCAGCCGGCTGGGTCGGCCAGATCGGCGGGGAGGGTATGCAGCACGGCCCCGGGCACGTGGTGCGCCACGGTGGTGGCCAGCACGGCCAGCTCGCTGGCGGCGCGGGCGCAGGTGGCCACCGCGTAGCCGGCCCGGGCAAAGCGCAACACTAGGGCCCGGCCAATACCTTTGGTACCGCCGGTGACGACGACTAAATTTTGGTTTGCTTCCACTTCGTTTTTCTGGTTTTTACGTAAGCTGCCCGGCAGCATTTCGCGCGCCCGGTTGTTATCCCGTTATCCCTTATCGCTCCGCACCTGACTTTATGTTTACAACTTTTGGCAAGTTTATCCTTTTCCTGCAAAGTATGCTCGTCCGGCGTGAACGAATGGCGGTGCTCTGGGCCCGCACCGTTGACGAGGCCATACTCATCGGCGTCGATTCGGTGTTTATCGTCGCCATTGTGTCGGCCTTTATCGGGGCCGTAACCTGCGTGCAGATTGCCTACAACCTCACCAACCCGCTCATTCCCAAGGCTACCATCGGCTACATGGTGCGCGAGATGACAATTCTGGAGTTGGCCCCCACCATCACCTGCATCGTGCTGGCGGGCAAGGTGGGCAGCAGCATCGCCGGGGGCCTGGGCACCATGCGCATCACCGAGCAGGTGTCGGCCCTGGAAGTAATGGGCATCAACTCGACCTCGTACCTGGTGTTTCCGCGCATGTTGGCAGCCATCCTCATGTTCCCGCTGCTCGTTGTTCTGGCGATGGTACTATCCATTCTGGGGGGCTACTTGGCTGGCACGCTCACCGGCGCCATAGCCCCGCAGGACTTCATCGAAGGCATCCGCGAGGATTTCGTGCCCTACAACATCGTATTCGCGCTGATTAAATCGGTAGTTTTTGCGTTTTTAATCTCGGGCATCTCCTCCTTCAAGGGGTTCAATACCACGGGTGGGGCCCTGGAAGTGGGCGCGGCCAGCACCGGCGCCGTTACCAATTCCATTATCGCCATCCTCATCGCCGACTTCGTGCTGGCCGCCGTTCTTTTATAAGGAGCGAATGAGCGAATGCGTAAATGAGCGAGGTGCCAGTTACTGGCCCAACACTCATTCGCTCATTCGCTCATTCAATCATTAACTCACTGAATATGATTGAGGTATCTAACGTCCAGAAAGCTTTCGACGGCAACCCCGTGCTTAAAGGCATCAACTGCACCTTCGAAACGGGCAAGTGCAACCTGTTGCTCGGCGGCTCAGGCACTGGCAAAAGCGTGCTCTTGCAGTGCATTGTGGGCCTGATGAAGCCCGACATCGGCTCTATCACCTTCGATGGCACGGTGTACACCAACAACAAAGTGGGCATCCGCCAGGAAATCCGCCGCAAAATCGGGATGCTGTTTCAGGGCTCGGCGCTGTTCGACTCGATGACGGTGGCCGAAAACGTGGCCTTCCCGCTGCAAATGCTCACGCCTGAAATGTCGGCCGAAGAGCGCCGCGACCGGGTAGAATTTTGCCTCAAGCGCGTAGGCCTCGAAAACGCGGGTACCAAAATGCCGGCCGAAGTTTCAGGCGGCATGAAAAAGCGCGTGGGCATTGCCCGCGCCATTGCTCCGCAGTGTACCTACCTGTTTTGCGACGAGCCCAACTCCGGCCTCGACCCGGCCACGAGCATCAAGATTGACAACCTGATCCACGAAATCACCCACGAGTACAACATCACCACCGTCATTGTGACCCACGACATGAACTCGGTGATTGAAATCGGCGAACACATCATCTTCCTCTACGAAGGCCAAAAGCTATGGGACGGCACCAAGGACGAAATTTTGAACGTGGAAGTACCCGAGCTTAAAGAGTTTATCTTCAGCAGCAGCTTGGTGCGCGCCGCCAAGCGGGTGGACGACGAGGGCGGCCTTGCTGCCATCACCGACGAGCAAGGTGCTAACATTTAAATCACTGAATCACTGTGATTAAGCGTGATTTCACTGATTTTTTAGGTAGTGAAGACTGATCAGTAGAAAAGCCCTGGTTGCGTTTGCAACCTTGTCCTTCCCCAAAACTCAAAAGCCCTTTCGGCCATGCGGCCGGAAGGGCTTTTTTAGACGAATGCTTGCCCAGATTGCGGCTTTTCGAGTGGTGTTAGCCAGCGAAAAAAAGCGCTCACGCTACTTCCAAGAAGCCAGCTAAAGATTTGGGTAAGGACAAAGTTGCGTTTGCAGCCGGGGCTTTTGCTTTGGCAGCGTTGGGGGCCCTATCCGCGAGGCAGCAGCAACTCCACGTGGGCCAGGTGGTGCTGCCCGTGCCAAGTGTACTGCACCAGCGCCTGCTCCAACGTGGACGTGGTTTTGTAGCCGGGGTGGTAGAAGGTGCGCTGCCACTGCGCCTCGCTCAGGTGGTGCAGCAGCACCAGCCAGCGCGTGTGCAGGGCCTCCAGCAGCGCCAGCGACACGGTAATGGGCGTGGCGGCCACGTCGGGCAGCGCGGCCCAGGCCGCTTCGTTGTAGGGCCGGACGGTGGGGTTATCCTCCGTTAGGGCCAGCCGGAACCGGAAATAGCAGTTCATGTGCGAGTCGGCCACGTGGTGGATGAGCTGGCGGCCGCTCCAGCCGCCGGGGCGGTAAGGCTGCTCCAGGCGCACGCCGCCCACGGCCTGGGCCGCCGCTGCCAGCAGAGCCGGCAGGTCGGCCAGCTGCTGCAAATAGGGCGCGCGGCCGCGGGCCCCCAGCGGGGCGGTGGGCAGCTGGAAGTGGCCAATAGGATAGCGCAGGGCCTCGTCGGAAGGATTCATCGAAATTGGTAGTGAATAGGCGAAAAGCAATAGCGCCTCTCCGGGCGGGAAAGGCGCTATTGGTACAAACAGCGGGGGCCCTACTGGCCGTTGCGCTTGTTGAGCTCGTCGCGGATTTTGGCGGCTTTTTCGTAATCCTCCTTTTCAAGGGCCTGGCTCAGCATCTTGCTGAGCTCTTCGACCGGCACCTGGCCGCTGGGCTCGGTGGGGCGCGGGGCCTTGGGGGTTTCCTTTTCGCCGTCGGTGTCGTCATCGTCGTCATCGTCGGTTTCCTCACCGCCCTCATCAAGGTCGGACAGGATGATACCGGCTTCGCTCAGCACACTTTCCACCGTGAAGATGGGCACGTCGAAGCGCAGGCCGATGGCGATGGCATCGGAGGGCCGGGCGTCAATCTCAAACGTGGTGGCACCATCCGAGCACACAATGCGCGAGTAAAACACGCCCTCTTTGAGGTCGGAAATCACCACCTCGATGATGGCCACGTGCACGTGTTCGGCGAAAGCCTTGAACAAATCGTGCGTCAGCGGCCGGGTAGGGCTGATTTTCTCAATCTGGATGGCGATGCTCTGGGCCTCAAACATGCCGATGATGATGGGCAAGCGGCGGTTGCCGTGCTTCTCGCCCAGGATCAGGGCGAAAGAGCCGGACTGCGACTGGCTGGAGGAAAGGCCTAAAATTTCAAGCTGGATTTTTTTCAAGGGAAGTTGGCTACCGCTGACCTGCGGTTGGGGCCCCGGGCGAACGGGGGGCCTTAGAAGGTAGGATGAATAGTTGAACGTTACGGCAAATAAAGGAGAACGGCCCGGAAGAATAGCGTGCCGCCCAAAAAAAAGAACCTGGGGCCCCGGAATATGTTCCGGGGCCCCAGGTTCTTACCGGCCCCGCGGGGCTAGTTCAATTCTTTTACGGCGGCCGTCAGCTTGGGCAGCACGTCGAACACGTCGCCCACAATGCCGTAGTCGGCGGCTTTGAAAAACGGCGCCTCAGGGTCTTTATTGATGACCACGATGACCTTCGAGCTGTTCACGCCGGCCAGGTGCTGGATGGCGCCCGAAATGCCGCAGGCGATGTACAGGTTGGGCGAAATGGTGATGCCCGTTTGGCCCACGTGCTCGTGGTGAGGGCGCCAGTCCACGTCGCTCACCGGCTTCGAGCAGGCGGTGCCGGCGTGCAGGGCCTGGGCCAGCTCCTCGATGAGGTGCCAGTTCTCGGGGCCCTTCATGCCGCGGCCGCCCGATACCACGAGTGCGGCCTCGGGCAGCAGCACGCCGCCGGTTTGCTCCTGCATCACTACTTGCTTGGGCGCGTCGGCAAAGTCGGCGTCGGTGAGCTGGGCGGCGAAGGCCACCACCTCGGCGGTTTTGCCAGCCTCGTGCCGGGCCTCCAGGCTGTTCTTTTTCACGGCAACGATTTTGCGGTCGCCGCTCAGCACCACATCCGAAAACGCCTTACCCGAAAACGCGCCGCGCTTCACCACGAACTGGCCGCCGTCGGTTTTGGGCAACTCCACCACGTTGGTGGCCAGGCTGGCCTTGAGGCGCACCGACAGGCGCGAGCCCACCGAAGCACCGATGTTGGAATTGGCCAGCACCAGCACCTGGACCCCCTCCTGCTCGGCCGCCGTGGCGATGAGCTTAGTGTAGGCGTTGTTCACAAAATCCTTGAGGCGGGGCTCAGCGTCGTACAGCACTTTCGTGATGCCCTGCTCACCGAGCTTGGCCAGGCTGGCTTCCGTGGCCTCGCCCACGGCGATGGCCGTGGCCGTGGTGCCCAACATGGCGGCCACCCGGGCCCCGTAGGTGGCCACTTCAAGCGACGACTTTTTAACTTCGCCCTCGGCGCATTCAACAACTACTAGAACGGACATGATTTTTACTTTTTTGTCATCCTGAGCGCAGCGAAGGACCTTATCACGCTGGCGCCGTTAGAATTAGTGATTGCGACGAAAGCAGCCGTGATAAGATGCTTCCTTCGTCAGCATGACAAATAGAATTAAATGACTTTGGCTTCGTTGCGCAGCAGCTTGATAAGCTCGCCAGCGTTGGCAGCGTCGATAAGCTTGACGCCCTGCTTCTTGGGGGGCAACGCAAATTCGGCCACCTGAGTGCGGGCGGGGTCGCCCACTGGGGGCACCACCTTCAGGGGCTTGGTGCGGGCCGTCATGATGCCGCGCATGTTGGGGATGCGGGGCTCGCACATGGGCTGCTGGCACGAGGCCACAAAGGGCGTGCTCACTTCCACAATCTCCTTGCCGCCCTCAATCTCGCGCTCCAGCGTGGCGGTGGTGCCAGCCAGGTCCAGTTTCATGGCCGGGGCTACCGTGGGGATGCCGAGCAGCTCGCCCACCATGCCGTGCACCTGGAAGCCGTTGTAGTCGATGCTTTCCTTGCCCATCAGAATCACGTCGTAGCCGCCGTCTTTAGCCACAGCCGCAATCTGCTCGGCCACGAAAAAGGCGTCCTGCGGGGCAGCGTTGACGCGAATGGCGTCGTCGGCCCCGATGGCCAAAGCCTTGCGGATATTAGGCTCGGTGTCGGCCTCGCCCACGTTCAGCACCGTCACAGTGCTGCCGGCGTTGGCCTCCTTCAGCTCGATGGCGCGGGTGAGGGCGTATTCGTCCCAGGGGTTGATGACGAACTGTACCCCGGCTTTGTTGAACTCCTTGTTATCGGGCGTAAAGCTGATTTTGGTGGTCGTGTCGGGCACGTTGGAAATGCAAACCAGAAACTTCATCTAGGCAGAATTTGAGTGAGCAGAGAGCGCAAAATAAGCGGCATGCATAATAACCGGCCGCGCACCGCAGAGGTTCATCCGTGGGGCCCCGGTAAGCGCTACCGTTAATATGCGGCGTAAAAGCCGCACTTTTGCCGGCCCAAAGATAGCCAAATCTCCCATTCCGATGAGCGCCGCCCCCACCCGTTTAGAACAACTGCTGGCCTTTTACGCCAACGACCCCGCCGACCCGTTCACCGCCTACGCCCTGGCCACCGAATACCGCGCCGCCGAGCCCCTGGTGGCCTGGGAATACTACCAAAAACTCCTGGCCGAACACCCCGACTACGTGGGCACTTACTACCACGCCGGCAAGCTGCTCGAAGGCTTCGGCCGCAAGGACGAGGCCGAGCAGGTGTACCGCAAAGGCTTGGTGGTGAGCCGCAAGGCCGGCCAGCTGCACGCCGCCAGCGAGCTGCAACAGGCGCTAAACAGCTGCCTGGGCTTGGACTACGAGGACGAAGACTAAAACGCACGGAACCACTTGAGCCCTAGGGCTCACAAAAAAGACCGCCTAGCCAAGCTGGGCGGTCTTTTTTAGTGAGTCCCGGGGCCCAGCGAGCAGAGTAAATACGCCCGGGCGGGAGCTACCCAGGCTAGAGATAGAATAGAACAACTCGGGGCTTTTGTTACACGCTGGCATTACATTTATATATTTAGATGCTCATTATCATGTCTTTCACCCATCCATTCCTTACTAACTGCAGATTTTCTGAGCACAATCAAAGATCTATTCTCTAGCCAGTTGGCGGGCGGTGTAGCGGCCAAGCTCGGCGAGAGCGAAGGGGCGGTGCAGAGAGCACCGGGTGGCATCATTCCGCTGGTGCTGGGCGCCGTTATCAACCGCGCCAGCACCCCGGGCGGGGCCCAGGAAACCCTGGCCCTCAGCCAACAAGCCTACCAGACCGAGGGCAGCCACCTGGCCGCCCCCAGCGGCCTGCTGGACCTGCTAAGCAGCGGCAGCAGCGACGCGGGAGCTACGGGCCCCGGCCTGCTCGCGTCGCTGTTTGGCAACGCGGGCATCACCGGCGCGGTGGCTTCCGCGCTTGGTAATTACGCTGGGGTATCGTCGGCTTCAGCAGGCTCGTTGATGGACATGGCCGGGCCGGCCATCCTGGGCCTGCTAGGGCAGCATACCAGCACCGATAGCCTAGACGCCAGCGTCTTATCGAGCATGTTGCAGAGCCTGAAAACCCAGGTAATGGCCAAGCTGCCCAGTGGCCTCAGCAGCCTGGCCGGGCTGGTGGGGCTGGAGGGCCTGGGCGCCACCGCATCCAGCTTTGCCAGTGGCCTGGGGGCCCCAGCGCCCACCGCCGCCCCGCCCCTGCCTAGCCCGGTGCGCACGGTAATTCCCGAGCCGGCCCCCACGGGCGGCAGCTCGCGCTGGCCGCTCATTCTGCTGGTGCTGGCAGTTATTGCGGGGCTGATTTATTTCCTGAAGGGCCGCAACAACACGCCCGCAGCTACCCCCACCGTCGATACCACCACTAGCCCGTCCGGTACCACCCGCACGCTGGGCGCCACGGCGGGCGCGGCCCTCGACTCGGCCGAACTGGCCCTGAAGGCCGGGTGGAACAAACTGGGCACCCTGGGCGAGCTGAAACTGGCCGACGGCACCGCCCTGCAAGTACCCGCCAACGGCGTGGAGCGGCGGCTGGTGGCGTTCATCGAAGACAAAAGCAAGGCGGTGGACAAGACCACCTGGTTCTCGCTCGACCGCTTGCTGTTCCAAACCGGCACCAGCGACTTGCTGCCCGATTCGCAGGAGCAGCTTGGCAACGTGGCCGCCATCCTGAAAACCTACCCGGCCGTAAAGCTGAAACTGGGTGGCTACACCGACACCCGCGGCAATGCGGCTTCGAACCTGAAGCTTTCGGGCCAGCGGGCCGCCGCCGTGCTGGCCAAACTGGAGGGCCTGGGCGTGTGACCACCGGCCGCCTCACCGCGGAAGGCTACGGCGTGGCCCACCCCATGGCCAGCAACGACACGCCCGACGGCCGCCAGCAAAACCGCCGGGTGGACGTGCGCGTGACGACGAAATAAGAGGCCTCAGGCGTCGCCGCGACCCTTTGTCGGGCCGTAGCGCCCCGGCATTTATTGTCCTTTTTGAGCCCCGGCCGGTTGCGGCCGGGACTTTTTTGGGCCCCGGGGCGGGCCGCATGGACGGCCGGGCGCTTTCTTTGCGGGCCATGGCAACGAAGATTCTGCTGGTCGAAGACGAACCCAAGGTGTCGGCCTTCATCCGGCGCGGGCTGGAGGAGGAGGGCTACGACGTGGCCGTGGCCTACGACGGGCCCTACGGCCAGCGCCTGGCCCTAGACCAGGAATTTGACCTGCTGATTCTGGACGTGATTCTGCCCGGCCAGAGCGGGCTGGAGGTGCTGCGGGCCGTGCGCGCCCAAGACCAAAACCTGCCCATCCTCATGCTCACGGCCCTGGGCACCACCGAGGACAAGCTGCTGGGCTTCGACGGTGGGGCCGACGACTACCTGGTGAAGCCCTTCGACTTTGTGGAACTGCTGGCCCGGGTGCGGGCCCTCACGCGCCGCCGCGGCCAGGGCCCCGGGGCCAAGGGCAACCAGCTGCACTTGGCCGACCTAACCATGGACACGGCCGCTAAAACCGTGGTGCGGGCCGGCCAGCCCGTCAAGCTCACCGCCCGCGAATTCAACCTGCTGGAGCTGCTGCTGCGCCACCAGGGCCGCGTGCTGAGCCGGGGCGAAATTGCTGAGCACACCTGGGAAGAGTCGTTCGACACGGGCTCGAATGTGATTGACGTGTACGTGAACTACCTGCGCAACAAAGTGGACAAAGGCTTCAATAAGAAGTTGATTCACACCGTAGTGGGCATGGGATACGTGATGCGGGAAGAATAATTCTTTACAATGTGGTAGATGTAAGTACCCGTTGCTAATTAGTTTGATGTAAAGAACGTCATGCTAAGCGCAGTCGAAGCATCTCTCATTCGGGAATAACTACAACATTTAGAGTTAGTTACGTGGATATATGCTTAAACAAGCTCAGCATAGCCGTTTGTTTTAACATAAACTATTTACCAACAGGTACTTAGTAGATGTGCTGAATGTGAAAATGCCTTTGTAACCAAGCAAGGGCAATGATTTTTGCCTTTTCGTATTTGCCAAATTAACCGGTAAGTACATCTTTCATATTCAGTACATTTTCATATTTTTCATATTATCAAAGAATGACCATTCGCAACCGGCTGACGTGGCTGTTTCTGGGCGTGGTGGCGGTGCTGCTGCTGGCCGTGCTAGCGGGCGTGTTTGCCTTGCAGGAGAGCTACACGCGGCGCGAGTTCCGGCAGCGGCTGCGCGAGCGGGCCCAGGTGACGGGCTACATCTACCTGAAAAAAGATGAGATGCGCGCCGAGGCCTTCCGCGACTTCGAAAAGAAGTACCTGCAATCCCTCAACAACGAGATTTTGCAGGTGTACGACGACCAGATGCGGGTGCGCTTCGTAGCCGCCGACCACCGGGTGCAACTCTCCGACGCCATACTGGCGCGCATTGTGGCCTCCAAGGAATTGTACTTTACGCTGGGGCCCCGGCAGGCAGTGGGCATCTTTTACCGCGACAACCAGGGCGACTATATCATTGTGGCCGCGGCCGAAAACACGTACGGGGACCAGCGCCTGGAGTACCTGGCCAGCATCATGGGGGTGGTATTTGTGGTGAGCCTGCTGATGATTTACCTGACCGGGCGGGGGTTTGCGGGGCGGGCGCTGGCCCCCATCGCGGCCCTCAACGACCAAGTAGACCGCATTACGGCCCAGGACCTGCACCGGCGCGTGGACGAAACCCCGCTGCGCACCTCCGAGCGCGACGAGCTGACGCGCCTCGCCCGCACCTTCAACCGCCTGCTGGCCCGGCTCGAGACCAGCTTTGAGGGCCAGCGCACCTTCGTGCGCAACGCCTCGCACGAGCTGCGCACGCCGCTCACGGCCAGCATCGGCGAGCTGCAGGTGCTGCTTGCGCGCGCGCGCGAGCCGGCTGCCTACCGCGAGGGCGCCGCCTCGGTGCTAGCCGAATTACAGCAGCTCAAAACCCTCATCAACAACTTACTGGACATGGCCCAGGCCGACGCCGCCGGGGCCCTTACCGAGGAAGTGCGCCTTGACGAGCTGCTGTGGGAGGTGCGCGGGGCCCTGCCGCCGGCCCAGCGCGGGCGCGTGCGCGTCGACCTGGGGCCCCTGCCCGACGACCCGGCCGCGCTGGAAATCGTCGGGCACCGGGCCCTGCTGGCCCGGGCTGTGGGCAACCTCGTCGACAACGCCCTGAAGTACTCGCCAGCCGCCGCCGCCGTAGACCTGCGCTTGCGCTGCCAGGCGGGTGGCTTTCGCCTGGAAGTGGCCGACGCAGGCCCCGGCATCGCCCCCGATGACTTGGCCAACGTGTTCCAGCCATTCTTCCGGGCCGCCGATGCGCGGGGCGTGGTGGGCCACGGCGTGGGCCTGCCACTGGCTCGCCGCATCGTGGAGCTGCACAGCGGCACCCTGGCCCTGCAATCGGACCCCGGCCGGGGCACCGTGGCCGAGGTGTGGCTACCGGCCTAGGGGCCCCTGGGCCAGGCCAGCGGAAATGCAATCCCGTACAACAAGGTTCGCTAAGCTGCCGCGGCCAACCCTGACGCTGGCCAACTCGTTCTAATTTAAGCCACACTGCGTTACCCGGTACGATTTGCGCGGAGTGCCGCCTCGCATTTGGCTTGCCTTGGCCGGCCCCCCCAGCGGTGCTTCAGCTGGGGGCCCGGCCAAAGCACCGCCGTACTTTTGTGCGCATTCCTCTTTTATGCCCTTCGCACTTTCGTTAATTTTTTGGCTCACGCCGCCCTGAAAATCGGTTTGGAATCCTCCGGCCGCCGCTTCCTGCCGGGAGCGTGCGGCTTTTCTTGTGGCCGTTCTTTACCCTTTGTATGCAATTGCAACTTTCGTATTTCACCCAGTACAAACACAACGCTAAAAATGAAGTGCTGGCGGGCCTGACCACCGCCCTCGCCCTGGTGCCCGAGGTGGTGGCGTTTGCGCTGCTAGCCCACATTAGCCCGCTGGTGGGCATCGGCTCGGCCTTCGTTATTTGTTTAATCACCAGCGTATTCGGTGGGAGGCCGGGCATGATATCGGGCGCGGCCGGTTCGGTGGCCGTCGTTATTGTGGCCCTGGTGGCGCAGCACGGCATCGAATACCTGTTCGTGGCCGTGGTGCTGATGGGCCTCATTCAAATCGGCATCGGGCTGCTGCGGCTGGGCAAGTTCATCCGGCTGGTGCCGCAGCCGGTGGTGTACGGCTTCGTCAACGGCTTGGCGGTCATCATCTTCATGGCGCAACTGGAGCAGTTCAAGGTGCGCGACACGGCCGGCGCCGAGCACTGGCTGGTGGGGGCCCCGCTACTGCTGATGGCGGGGCTGGTGGCCCTTACCATGGCTATTATATACTTCCTGCCCCGGCTGACGAAGGCTGTGCCTCCTTCGCTAGTGGCCATTGTCGTCGTGTCGGCGCTCGTGATTTTGGGCGGGCTGCACACGAAATCGGTGGGCGATATTGCCTCCATTGCTGGCGGGCTGCCCACGTTGCACGTGCCGCAGGTGCCCTTCACGTGGGCCACGCTAGCGCTGGTGGGGCCCTACGCCTTCATTATGGCACTGGTGGGCCTCACCGAAAGCCTGCTGACGCTGACGGTGGTGGATGAGATGACCGACACCCGCGGCCGCGGCAACCAGGATTGCGTAGCCCAGGGCCTGGCCAACGTGGCCTCGGGCCTGACCGGCGGCATGGGCGGCTGCGCTATGATTGGCCAAACGATGGTCAACCTGGAGTCGCGCGGGCGCGGGCGGCTCTCGGGCGTGGTGGCGGCGGGGGCCCTGGCGCTGTTTGTGGTGGCAGGCGCGGGGCTCATCGAGCGGCTGCCGCTGGCGGCGCTGGTGGGCGTGATGTTCATGGTCGTCATCGGCACGTTTGAGTGGGCTAGCCTGCGCATTTTGCGCCGCATGCCCCGCACCGACGTGCTGGTGATGCTACTCGTAACCATCGTCACAGCCGTGTCGCAGAACCTGGCGCTGGCCGTACTGCTGGGCGTGGTGGTGTCGGCCCTGGCCTTTGCCTGGGAAAACGCCAGGCGCATCCGGGCCCGCAAGCACGTGGACGCGGCCGGCGTGCGGCACTACGAAATCTTCGGGCCCCTGTTCTTCGGCTCGGCGCAGGCTTTCGGCGAGAAGTTCGACGTAGCCGACGACCCCGCCGAGGTCATCATCGACTTCAAAGAGAGCCGGGTGGCGGATATGTCGGCCATCGACGCGTTGCACAAGCTCACCGAGCGCTACCAGCGCCTGGGCAAAACCGTGCGCCTGCGCCACCTCAGCCCCGACTCGCGGCGCCTGCTGGGCCAGGCCGGGCCCCTAGTCGACGTCAACATCGAGGAAGACCCGCTCTACACCGTATCTGGGGCCAACGTGATGTACTAAACGATTTACTGTGCCGCTAAGCTGCGCTTGGACTTGCGCTTGGGGTCCCGTGAGGTTCCCCGAGGACGACAAGCACAGGCTTGCAGCACAGATTTGCAGCCAGCAGAGCAATAAAATCAAAAGAGGGCCCCGGGGCCCTCTTTTTTTTGCAAAAAAGATGAATTCTAATCCGCCTCTAATGTGCCTCTAATCCCGGTCTAATACGGCCACAGGAATTTTGTGTAAGTCTTCGGGGCAGCGCTGCCCCGGAGCCCCTTCACCCCTTTCTTGTTGCTGGCCGGCCGTTGGGCCGGCGTGTTTTTATGCGATTGAACGCACGTTTTTTCCAAACCCTGGCTGTAGCTGGCGGGCTGGGGCTGCTGCCGGGCCTGGGCCGGGCCCAGCGCATGGCCACCCCCCGGCCCCAGTCGAGCATGTCGCGCCCCCAGGCCGGCACCCCTAATGCCCTACCGGCCACCCCGGGCCAGCCCACCGGCCGCCCGGCCCAGGCCCCCGGCCAAACGCCCGCCGCCGGGGCCCTGCCCAGCAACCAGCTGGCCCAGCCCGGCCAGGCCGGCCCCGCGCCGGTGGCCGGCAGCCCCGGCTACGGCCAGTACCCCGTGGTGCCGGGCATGCCCGCCGGCGTGCCCATCCGGGCGGCGCTGGGAACCGCCGACACGCTGCGCCTCACGCTACCAGAAGCGCAGCAGCAGTTCGTGCAAACCAACTTCCAGTTGCTGGCCCAGCGCTTCAATGTGAACCTGGCGCAGGCCACAGTAGTGCAGTCGGCCCTGCGCGACAACCCCAACCTATCGGCCGAAGTCAACGCTTACAACCCCAGCACGCGGCAGTTTTTCCCGTTTGGCGCCGATAAAGCCCTCGATCCTAACAACCCCACCGGCAACACGGTAATACTGCAATTGCAGCAGCTCCTCAACCTTTCGGGCAGCCGCGCCAAGCTGGTGCAGCTCAGCAGCACCAACGCCGAGGTGCAGCAGGCCGCCTTTGAGGATTTGCTGCGCAACTCGCGCTTCCAGCTTTCGCAAACGTTTTTTAACGTGGTGGCCGAGCGGCGCAAGCTGGACTTGCTGCGCGACCAGCGCGACCAGTTGGCGCGCCTGCTGGTGGGCTTCCGCGAGCAGCTGCGGCTGGGCACGGTGGCCGGCTTCGAGGTGACGCGCCTGGAGCTGGAGCGCCAGAGCCTGGAAAAGGACCGCTCCGATCAGCTCACCCAGCTCGGACAGGACGAGGCCGCGCTGCGCGTGTTTCTGGCGCTGCCGGGCACCACGTTTGTGGACCCCATCGGCCAGGACCTGCTGCCCGCGCCGCCCGCCACCCTGCCCACCCTGGCCGACCTCACGGCCCTGGCCTACCAGTACCGGCCCGACCTGCGCGCCGCCACCAAGCAAACCACTTACGCCGAGCAAAACCTACGCTTGCAGCACGCGCTGGCCGTGCCCAAGCTCACCATCGGGGCCGACTACGCCAGCTACGGCAACGCCTACGCCCACTACTACGGCCTGCAAACCGCCATCGACCTGCCCGTGGCCAACCGCAACCAGGGCAACATTCAGGCGGCGCAGGTGGGCATCCAGCAGAGCGCCCAGGGCCTGAACCAGAATAAGTTGCAGGTGGAGCAGGACGTAGCCGCCGCCGTGGAGCAGGTGCAGCGCGCCACCGAGCTGCGCAGCAGCGTGACGCCCGAATACGTGGCCACCATCGCCGACGTGAGCCGCAACGCCGCCGCCGACTACAAGCGCCGGCTGATTGATCTGGTGAGCTTCATCGACAAGTTCCGGGCCTACAACGCCGCCCAGCTCAACCTGATTGACATCGGCAACCGCCTGGAGCAGGCCAAGCAGCAAGTCAATTTCGTAACCAATACCCCCGTCTTCAAAGACTAGGGGCCCCATCCCGGGCTGCCGGCTTTTCGCCGGCTGCCCGGTAATCGCTGGACTACTTCCCAGGGGCCCTAAGCTGCGGTTCAAGCCGCTGCAACGATTAGCGGGCAGCCAGCTTTTCGCCGGCTGCCCGCCCCTGGGGGCCCGCGGCGCGGCTCCATCCTCCCCTTTTGCAACTGCTACTTTTTTCCTTGTAATGCGCATTTCCCATTTGTTGCCCGTGCTCCTGGTTGTGGGCGCGGCCGGTTATTTATCTGGTTGCCAAAGCAAAACGGAAGAGAAGCTTCCCGTTAATACCAAAGACCTGGGCTCGGGCTACCGCACCGACACGGTGCTGCTGCGCAGCCCCGACCAGGAGCTGCGCTTCACCGGCAAGGTGAGCTACGACCAGCGGCGCGTGGACCGGGTGTTTCCGGTGGTGAGCGGCAACGTGCTCGACGTGACGGCCGCCCTGGGCCAGCAGGTGCAGCAGGGCCAGGCCCTGGCCCGCGTGCAAAGCGCCGACGTGAGCGGCTACCAGAACGACTACAACGGGGCCCGCTCCGACTACGCCGTGGCCGAGCGCAACGCCGCCAACACCGAGCAGCTCTACAAGTCCAACTTCGCCTCGCAGAACGACCTGATTGCCGCCCGAGCCCAGCTCGAAAAAACCCGCTCGGCCCTGAACCGCACGTCGCAGGTACTCAAAATTTACGGCGGCAACGCCCAGGGCACCGGCGGGGCCCTGCCCACCTACGTGGTGCGGGCCCCCGCCAGCGGCTTCGTCGTGGAGCGCAATATCAACGCCGGGATGCAGCTGCGGCCCGACAACAACACCCCGCTCTTCACCATCTCAGACCTGAGCCGCGTCTGGGTGCTGCTCAACGTGTACGAGAGCGACGTGGCCGCCGTGAAGGTGGGCCAGCCGGTGAGCATCACGGCTTTGGCCTACCCCGACCGCACGTTTAAGGGCACCATCACTAACATCAGCAACGTAGTGGACGCCGACACCAAGGTGCTCCAGGCCCGCGTGGAACTGCCCAACCCGGGGGGCCTGCTCAAGCCCGACATGTTTTGCAGCATCACCCTCAACTTGCAGCGCCCCGGCCAGGCCCTGGCCGTAAACCCCAAGGCGGTGATTTTCAGCAACGACCGCTACTTCGTCGTCCGCCGCCGGCCGGGCACGCCCGAGCTAAAGTCGGGCGACGACGCCAGCAAATCCTACGAGCTGGTGCCCGTGAAGGTGCTACGCAACACCAGCCGCTACACCTACGTGACCGGCAGCCTGCACGCCAACGACCAAGTGGTAACTCAGGGCAGCTTATTGTTATTCAACGACTTAAGCGCTAACTAGGGAACCCTACGGCCCGGCCCGGGCGGCTGGCTTTTCGCCGGCTGCCCGGTAATTGCCAGGGCCCCCAGGGTGCTCCCCCGCCTCCACGATTAGCGGGCAGCCGGCGAAAAGCCAGCCGCCTGCCCTCCCTCCCTTTGCCTTCTTGTTTGCCATGAATAAATTCATCAAGGGCCTGATTGGCTTCTCGCTGCGCCACCCCTACGTCGTGTTCTTCGTGACGGGGCTGGTGGCCATTGCCGGGGCCATCAGCTTCTACTACACCCCCGTCGAGGCCTACCCCGACGTGACCAATACCGAGGTGGTCATCATCACCCAGTGGCCGGGCCGCTCGGCCGAGGAAGTGGAGCGCTTCATCTCCATCCCCATCGAAACCGAGATGAACTCGGTGACCCACAAAACGGTCATCCGCAGCATCAACCTGTTCGGGCTCTCGTTCATCAAAATTGTGTTCGAGGACGGCACCGACGGCTTCAACGCCCGCATGGAAACGGCCCAGAAGCTGGCCAACGTGAACCTGCCCGACGGCGTGACGGCCGGCGTGCAGCCCCCCACGGGCCCCACCGGCGAAATTTACCGCTACACCCTCACCTCGAAGCAGAAGTCGGTGACCGACCTTAAAACGCTGGAGGACTGGGTGATTGAGAAAAACCTGCGCGCCGTGCCCGGCGTGGCCGACGTGGTGAGCTTCGGCGGCAAGGTGCGCACCTTTGAGGTGGCCGCCAACCCGGCCCTGCTCAACAAGTACGGCCTGACGGCCCTCGACGTGTACCAGGCCCTGCAACGCGCCAACGTGAACGTGGGCGGCGACATTTTGCGCGAGGGGCAGCAGGCGTTTGTGGTGCGCGGCATCGGCATTGTGAAAAACGTGCCCGACATTGAGAAAATCATCATCAAGAACGTGAACGGCGTGCCGGTGCTGGTGCGCAACATCGGCACGGTGCAAACCTCGTTTCTGCCCCCGCTGGGCATTGTGGGGCGCGACAACGACGACGACGTGGTGGAGGGCATCGTGCTGATGCGCAAGGGCGAAAACCCCGGCGCCGTGCTGCCCTTGCTGGAGGCCAAGGTCGCTTACCTCAACAAAACGGTGCTGCCCGGCGACGTGCGCATCAAGGTGTTCTACGACCGCTCGGAGCTGAACAACCACACGCTGCACACGGTGGGCGAAAACGTGGCGATGGGTATTTTGCTGGTGACCATCATCCTGCTACTTTTTTTGGCCGACTGGCGCACGACCGTAACCGTGGCGCTGATTATTCCGCTGGCCCTGCTGTTCGCCTTCATCCTGATGCGCCTCAAGGGGATGAGCGCCAACCTCCTCAGCATCGGGGCTATTGACTTCGGCATCATCATCGACGGGGCCGTGGTAATGGTGGAGGGCCTGTTCGTGATGCTGGCCCACTGGGCCGAGCACGAGGGCATGGAAAACTTCAACAAGCGCGCCAAGCTGAGCCGGATTTTGCACACGGGCACCGAGATGGGCAAGTCCATCTTCACCTCCAAGCTCATCATCGTCACGGCGTTAATTCCGATTTTCTCGTTCCAGAAAGTGGAGGGCAAGCTGTTCTCGCCACTGGCCTACACGCTGGGCTTTGCCCTGCTGGGGGCCCTGCTACTGGCCCTCACGCTGGTGCCGGTGCTCTCGTCCATCCTGCTGAAAAAGAACGTGCGCGAGCGCCACAACCCCATCTTGGAGGGCCTCAACAAAGCGTACCTGCCGCTGCTCGACAAGGTGATGGCCTACCCGCGCCGCACCATGTCGGTGGCCGTGCTGGCGC
This sequence comes from Hymenobacter nivis, assembly GCF_003149515.1. Lineage (NCBI taxonomy): Bacteria > Pseudomonadati > Bacteroidota > Cytophagia > Cytophagales > Hymenobacteraceae > Hymenobacter > Hymenobacter nivis. Next base: position 488,657 of record NZ_CP029145.1, on the reverse strand, counting down.
TGGTGGTGGGCGTGGGCTCGTTCCACTTCGTGGGCACTGAGTTTCTGCCCCACCTCAACGAGGGCTCCATCTACGTGCGGGCCTCCATGCCGCTCTCCATCGCGCTGGAAGACAGCTACCAGTACACCGAGAAGTTCCGCCAGGTGTTTGAGAAGTACCCCGAGGTGCGGGGCGTAATTTCGCAAACCGGACGGCCCAACGACGGCACCGACGCCACGGGCTTCTTCAACCAGGAGTTTTTCGTGGACCTGTACCCGGCCGACGAGTGGAAGCGCCACATCACAAAGGACCAGCTGATTGCCGAGATGCAGGGGGCCCTGGCCCAATACCGCGGCGTGGACTTTAACTTCTCGCAGCCGATTTCCGACAATGTGGAGGAAGCCGTGTCGGGCGTGAAGGGCAGCATTGCGGTGAAAATTACGGGCGCCGACCTCGACATTCTGGATAAGAGAGCCACCCAAGTGTACGACCAGCTCAAGAAGGTGAAGGGCATCGAGGACCTGGGCGTGTTCCGCAACCTGGGCCAGCCCGAGCTGCGCATCACCCTCGACCCCGACAAGATGGCCCAGTACGGGGTGGCCGCCGCCGACGCCAACGCCGTGATTGAGCTGGCCATCGGGGGCAAGGCCGTGAGCGCCGTGTACGAGGGCGAGCGCAAGTTCGACCTGCGCCTGCGCTACGACCAGTCGTACCGCTCGAACATGGACGCCATCGGCAACCTGACGGTGCCCACGCTGAACGGCGGCAAAATCAAGCTCGGTGAAATCGCCACCATCCAGAACGTGTCGGGCCCGGCCTTCATCTACCGCGAAGACAACACGCGCTTCATCGCCGTGAAGTTCTCGGTGCGGGGCCGCGACCTGGGCAGCACCATTGCCGAGGCCCAGGCCCTGGTGACCAAAAACGTGGCCCTGCCTCAGGGCTACCACACCCAGTGGAACGGCGAGTTTGAGAACCAGGAGCGCGCCCAGAAGCAGCTCGCCATCGTGGTGCCCATCAGCATTTTGGCCATCTTCTTCATCCTGTTCATCTCGTTTGGCAACGCCCTGGACTCGACGCTGGTGCTGCTCAACGTGCCGTTTGCCCTCATCGGCGGCATCGCGGCGCTGCTCATCACGCACACCAACTTCAGCATCTCGGCCGGGGTGGGCTTCATCGCCCTGTTCGGGGTGGCCACGCAGGACGGTGTGATTCTGGTGAACAAGTTCCGCCAGAACCTGCGCGAGAAGATGGACCTGGTACCCGCCATCAAGGACGGGGCCCGCACCCGCCTGCGCCCGGTGGTGATGACGGCCCTGATGGCCTCGCTGGGCTTGCTGCCCGCCGCCCTCAGCCACGGCATTGGCTCCGAAACCCAGAAGCCGCTGGCCATCGTCGTCATCGGGGGCCTCATTACGGCCACCGTGCTCTCGCTGCTGGTGCTGCCCACCGTGTACGAGTGGGTGTACAGCAGCAAGCTGGAGCGCGCCCGCAAGCAGAAATAACCTCGCCCCAGGGCCCCCGCCAACCATGCATATCGCCAAAAACCTGCGTTACCTGCGGCGGCGGGCCCGGCTCTCCCAAGCGGCGCTGGCCCAGCACGTGGGCCTGTCCGCCAACGGCCTCAGCCGCTACGAGCAGGGCCATGCCACCCCCGGCGCGGAAATGCTGGAACGGCTGGCCTACGCGCTGGGGGCCACCCCTGACGAGCTGCGCCACGTGGACCTGCCGCACGTCAGCCGCTACCGCAAGGCCCGCGCCGCGGCCAGCGGGCCCCGTGTGCCGGCTGCGGCAGTTGCCCCCGGGCAGCCCCGCCCCACCGGCGCGTAAGTACCGGGATGCGGCCCGTAGCCGCCGAAAGTAGAAAAGCGCCGGCCCGGTGGGGCTGGCGCTTTTTGCGTTTTGGGCCCCAGGCCGCAGCCAAACCCCGCCGGGGGCCGTAGTTTCGGCCGTCGCCGGGGCCCCGGCGGCTGGTTTTTTTTCTGCCGCTGCCTGTGTTTGTTATTCCCCGTACCCTGCGCCTGCTTACCGGTGCCCTGTGGGCCGCCGCGGCGCTGGGGGCCCCGGCCGTGGCCCAGGGCCTGCCGCCCACCCCGCCCCCGCCACTGCCGCCCGACCCGCTGGCGGCCGGCGGCGTACACACCGGGCGGCTGGTGGGCGTGGTGATGGGCACGGCCGTGGTGTACGCCCTCACTTCGTATTTGCTGGGCAAAACCTGGTACACCAAGCGCGTGCCCTTCCACACCTTCGACGACAACGGCGAGTGGCTGCAAATGGACAAGGTGGGCCACGCCACCACGGCCTACGCCATCAGCCGGGGCGAGTACGAGCTGTTTCGCTGGAGCGGCGTGCCCGACCGCACGGCCGTCCTCACCGGGGGCCTCATCGCACTGCTCTACCAAAGCACCATCGAGGTATTCGACGGCTACTCGCAGGGCTGGGGCTTCTCGAAGGGCGACATGGCGGCCAACGCGGCCGGCATTGCCTTGTTCGCGGGCCAGCAGTACGGCTTCGGCGAGCAGCGGGCCAGCCTGCGCTACGGCTTCAGCGGCAGCCTGTACGCCAAGTACCGGCCCGAGCTGCTGGGCCGCACCCGCGGGGCCCAAATGCTGAAGGACTACAACGGCCAGCAGTACTGGCTCTCGGTAAACGTGGCGTCGGTGCTGCCCGTGGGGCCCTCCTTCCCGCGCTGGCTGAACCTGGACCTGGGCTACAGCGGCAGCGGCCTGACGGGCGGCCACGCCAACCCGCCGCTGTACGGCGCCGACGGCCGGCCGGTGCAGTTCCGGCGCGTGCGCCAGTTCTACCTCTCGCCCGACGCCGACTTTGCCCGCCTCGTGCCGGCCGGCTCCACGGGCCGGATGCTGCTCGGGGCCTCCCAGTTTATAAAGCTCCCGGCCCCGGCCCTTGAGTTCAACCCGCGCGACGGCGTGCGCTTCCACCCGCTGCTCCCGGCCGCCGACTAAGCCGCCCCGCCCGCTTTAGGGCCGGGCACTGGGCAAAATAATTAGCAAATAAACTAGCTATTAATCAATATTTTAATAAATATTTGAACTGTGTTTTTTGTGAAATCTCCTAAAAAACGCTTTGTATCTTCATCTTGCAATCATTGCGTACGCTAGATCTTTAACCTCCCGCGTTTTGTGTATTACATAACATGGGGCTTAATGGCACTATTTAACGTTTTATGCTGCGCTCATTTTTCTTGTTAGTTGGCTGGCTGGTATGTTGTGAAGTAGGCGCCACGCTGCCGGGCCGGGCCCAGAATGGGGCCCCGGCGCCCGCCCTCCGCGTGGGGCCCCCAGCCCCGGCGCCCCGGCCGGTGGCGCCCCTACCCGGGGCCTTGGCCGTGGATACAGCGCAGCTGACACTGGCCCAGGCCGAGCAGCGCTTCGTACAGGGCAACTTGCAGCTGCTTTCCCAGCGCTTCAACATCACGGCCGCCCAGGCCCAGATTTTGCAAGCCCGCCTGTGGGACAACCCCGTGGTGAGCGTGGAGCAGAACATCCACAACCCTGAAACGGGCCGCACCTTCGACGTGACCCGCACCGGTGAGAGCATCTTGCAGGTGCAGCAGCTCATCGTCATTGCCGGGCGCCGCCGCGCCGCCGTCAACGTGGCCCAGGCAGCCGCCCTTGTCGAGCAGTACAACCTGCAGGACCTACTGCGCACGCTGCGCTTCCAACTGCGCACCGCCTTCTACGACCTGTACTACAAGCAGCGCACGCTGGCCGTGTACGACACGGAAATTACGTCGTTCCAGCGCATCATTCCGGCCTACCAGCAGCAGTACGAGAAGGGCAACATCGCCCAGAAAGAGGTCGTCCGCCTCAAGGCGTTTTTATTCGTGCTCCAGAACCAGCGCCAGCAGCTGTTCGTGGACATGGCCCCGAACATGAGCGACTTGCGGATACTGACGCGCGACACCTCGGGGGCCTACCTCGTGCCCCAGGTGGACCTGCCCCGCACCCGCGACCTGAGCCTGGGGCCCTACGCCATGCAGCAGCTCGTGGACTCGGCCCATGTGCTGCGCGGCGACTTACTGGCCCGCACCGCCTACTTGCAGCAGCAGGGCAACAACCTGCGCTACCAGCGCGCCCTGGTGGCCCCCGACCTGCTGGTAGGCTACACCTACGACCGCGCCGGCTCCTACATCCAGAACTACAACGCCCTGACGCTGGGCGTGGCCGTGCCCGTATTCAACCGCAACCAGGGCAACATCCGCACCGCCGAGGCCCTCATCCAGAGCGGCCAGGCCCAGCTTGGCCAAGCCCGCCTGGTAGTGCAGAACGAGGTGCAGCAGAACTACCAGCTCGTGGGCCTGATTGATGCCCAGTTCCGGGAGGCCGACCGCGACACTACGCCCTTCGACCGCATCATCGGCGGTATTGAGCAGGCCTACGCGCGGCGCCTGATCGGCCTGGTGGAGTTCCTGGACTACTACCAGTCTTACAACGACAACCTGGTACAGCTCAACCAGCTGCGGGCCAGCCGCATGCGCGCCTTCGAGCAGCTGAACGCCGCCGTGGGCCGCCCGGTGTTCCGGGCCGAGTAGATTTTTTTAGTCATTGGCTGCTGGCTTTTGGCTCCTGGCTTTTTTGTACCGGCCGCTTTTTAATTCGATTCGCAACAGCTAATAGCTATTAGCCAACAGCCTAGATATCCCAATGACCCGTATTTCCCTGCTGGCCCCGGCCCTGCTGCTGGGCACGCTGAGCGCCTGCTCCTCGGCCGAAAAGAAAGCCCCCGAAACAGCCGCCGCCCCGGCCTTTCACATCACCGACGAAGTGATGAAGGAGTTGCGCATCGACACGGTGAAGGAGCGCCCCATGCTCAACGAGCTGAGCCTGACCGGCCAGATTACGCCCGACGAAGACCACACGGCCAAGATTTTCCCGCTGGTGGGCGGCGTGGTGGAAAAGGTGAACGTGGAGCTGGGCGACTATGTGCGCCAGGGCCAGCAGCTGGCCATCATCCGCTCGGGCGAGATTGCCGACCTGCAAAACCAGGGCACCGCCGCCGGCTCCGACCTGGCCATTGCCCAGAAAAACGTGGCCGTGGCCCAGGACATGTTCAAGGCTGGCCTGAGCTCGGAGCGCGACGTGCTGCTGGCCCGCAGCGAGCTGCAAAAGGCCCGGGGCACGGCCGGCAAAAGCCGCAAGCAGCTCGCCATCTACGGCGTGACGCCCGACGGCAAGTATTCGCTGAAGTCGCCCATCTCGGGCTTCATCACCGATAAGAACGTGACCACCTCGATGCAGTTCAACAACAGCAACGTGGAGAACCTATTCACGGTGAGTGACTTGGATGAGGTATGGATTCTGGCCAGCGTGTTCCAGTCCGACATCTCCAAGGTGCAGCCCGGCTTCACCGCCGACGTGACGACGCTGGCCTACCCCGGCCGCCACTTCACGGGCCACGTCGACAAGGTGTTCAACATCCTCGACCCCGACAGCAAGGTGATGAAGGTGCGCGTGAAGCTGCGCAACCCCGGCTACCTGCTCAAACCCGAGATGTACGCCCAGATTAAGGTGCAGAATGCCGCCGGCGGCACCATGCTGGCCGTGCCCGCCAGCGCCGTGGTGTTCGACAAGGACCGCACGTTTGTGATGGTGTACAAAGACCGCAGCCACGTGGAAACCCGCCCCGTGAAAATTGCCAGCACCGTGGGCGACTTCAGCTACGTGGCCGCGGGCCTGAAGGCTGGCGAGCGGTTCATCTCCCAAAACCAGCTACTGATTTACGACGAGCTGAACGACTAGTTTTTAATTATGAATTAGTAATTATGAATTATGAATTGCAACCCAGCAATGAGTGCCAGCCTTGCATTTCCTAATTAATAATTCGGTTTAGAAACGACTGCAAATCCTTTGATAAATAAGGCTTTGTCTAATTCATAATTCATAATTGCTAATTCATAATTAACCGCAGTGAATAAGTTCATCCAGGGCATTATTGCCTTTTCACTTAAAAATCGGGGCTTTGTGTTCCTGATGACCATTCTGGCGGTCGTCGCGGGGGCCATTAGCTACCGGAACACGCCGATTGAGGCGTTTCCGGACGTGACGAACACCGAAATCACCATCATTACGCAATGGCCCGGCCGCTCGGCCGAGGAGATTGAGAAGTTCGTGACGGTGCCCATCGAAATTGCCCTCAACCCGGTGCAGAAAAAGGCGTCGGTGCGCTCCACCACGCTCTTCGGGCTGTCGGTGGTGAAGGTCATTTTCGACGACGGCGTGGACGACGCCTTTGCCCGCCCGCAGGTGAACAACCTGCTGCGCGAGGTGGACCTGCCCGACGGCATCCAGCCCGACGTGCAGCCGCCCTACGGCCCCACGGGCGAGATTTACCGCTACACCCTGGAGGGCAAGGACCAGACCATCCGGCAGCTGAAAACGCTGCAAGACTGGGTGCTCGACCGCCAGCTGAAATCGGTGCCCGGCGTGGCCGACGTGAACAGCTTCGGCGGCGAGGCCAAGGAATACGAGGTGAGCGTGAACCCGGGCCAGCTCCAGGACTTCGGCATCACGCCGCTCGACGTGTACCAGGCCGTGCAGCGCTCGAACGTGAACGTGGGCGGCGACGTCATCAACTCGGGCCAGCAGAACTACGTGGTGCGCGGCATTGGCCTGCTCAACAACATCAACGACATCAACAATACGGTCATCAAGAACGTGAACGGTACGCCCATCCTCATCAAGGACGTGGCCATCGTGCACGAGTCGGCGCTGCCACGCCTGGGCCAGGTGGGCCGCAACTACGAGAACGACAAGCTCGAAGGCATCGTGGTGATGCGCAAGGGCGAAAACCCCTCGGAAGTCATTGCCCGCCTCAAGGACAAAGTGGAGGAGCTGAACACCAAGATTTTGCCGCCCGGCGTGCACATCAAAACCTTCTATGACCGCCAGCAGCTGATTGACTTCTCGACGGAAACCGTGATTCACAACCTCATGGAGGGCATTGTGCTGGTAACGCTCATCGTGCTGGTGTTCATGGCCGACTGGCGCACCACGGTAATTGTGAGCATCATCATCCCGCTGGCGCTGCTCTTTGCCTTCATCTGCCTGCGCCTGCGCGGCATGAGCGCCAACCTGCTCAGCATGGGCGCCATCGACTTCGGCATCATCATCGACGGGGCCGTGGTGATGGTGGAAGGGCTGTTCGTGGCCCTCGACCACAAGGCCCACGAGGTGGGCATGGAGCGCTTCAACAAGCTCGCCAAGCTGGGCCTGATTAAGAAAACCGGGCGCGAAATGGGCAAGTCCATCTTCTTTGCCAAGGCCATTATCATTACGGCGCTGCTACCCATTTTCTCCTTCGAGAAGGTGGAGGGCAAAGTGTTCTCGCCCCTGGCCTGGACGCTGGGCTTCGCCCTGCTGGGGGCCCTGATCTTTACGCTCACGCTGGTGCCGGTGCTTGCCTCACTGCTGCTCAACAAGAATGTGCGCGAGAAGGACAACTTCTTCGTGCGCGGCATCAACAACGGGGCCCAGCGCTTCCTGGCTTTCACCTACGCCCGCAAAACCGTGAGCCTGCTGGTGGCCGCGGTGGCGGTGGTGCTGGGCCTGGGGTCCTTCCACTTCCTGGGCTCGGAGTTTCTGCCGGAGCTGAACGAGGGCTCGATTTACGTGCGTGCCCAACTACCGTTGAGCATCAACTTGCAGCAGTCGAACAAGCTGTGCAACGAGATGCGGCGCGTGTTTCTGAGCTTCCCCGAGGTGGGCGACGTAGTGAGCCAGACCGGCCGCCCCAACGACGGCACCGACCCCACGGGCTTCTACAACAACGAGTTCCTGGTGCAGCTCAAGCACACCGACGCGGTGAACAAGGAAATGAAGAGCAAGGCCAACCGCGAGGCCCTGATTGAGCACATGCAGGAGAAGCTGAACCGCTTCCCGGGCGTGGACTTCAACTTCTCGCAGCCCATTACCGACAACGTGGAGGAAGCCGCGTCGGGCGTGAAGGGCAGCATTGCCGTGAAGATTTACGGGCCCGACCTGAAAACGCTGGAGGCCAACGCCCGCCAGGTGTACGGCATTTTGAAGAAGGTGGACGGCATCGGCGACCTGGGCCTGCTGCGCAACATCGGCCAGCCCGAGCTGCACGTGGAGCTGGATGAGCAGCGCATGGCGGCCTACGGCGTGAGCAAGGCCGACGCCCAGTCGGTGCTCGAAACGGCCATCGGCGGCAAGGAGGCTTCGCAGCTGTACGAGGGCGAGCGCAAATTCCCGATTCGGGTGCGCTATGAGGAGAACTTCCGCCAGACGCCCGAGGAAATTGCCCGCCTGATGGTGCCCACCCAGAGCGGCAAAACCATTCCGATTACCGAAATTGCCACCATCAGCAGCGTGACGGGCCCCAGCCTAATTTACCGCGACGACAACAAGCGCTTCGCCGCCGTGAAGTTCAGCATCCGGGGCCGCGACATGGGCAGCACCATCGAGGAAGCCCAGCGCAAAGTGGACGCCGTGGTGCACCTGCCCAAGGGCTACAGCATGCGCTGGACCGGCGACTTCGAGAACCAGAAACGGGCCCAGCAGCGCCTCACGCAAGTGGTGCCGGTATCGCTGGCCCTCATCTTTTTCATCCTGTTCATCCTGTTTGGCAACCTGAAAGACGCCGGCTTAGTGCTGCTCAACGTGCCGTTTGCCATCATCGGCGGCATTGCGGCGCTGCTCATTACGCACACCAACTTCTCGATTTCAGCCGGCATCGGCTTCATCGCCCTGTTTGGTATTTGCATTCAGAACGGCGTGATTCTCATCTCCGTCTTCAAGCAAAACCTGGTGCGCAAGCTGATGCTCGACGACAGCATCCGCGAGGGCGTGGCCAGCCGCGTGCGCCCCGTGGTAATGACGGCCCTCATGGCTACCATCGGCCTGATGCCGGCCGCCATCAGCACCGGCATCGGCTCGGAAACCTCTAAGCCCCTGGCCATTGTCGTAATTGGGGGCCTCATCACGGGCACCGTCCTCACGCTGTTCATCTTCCCGCTGGTATTCGAGCGCTTCTACCGCGCCGAGCACACCAAGTACGTGCCCCTGGCCGAGGGCCCCGCCGAGCTGGTGGCGCATTAAGTTCGTAGGCATTGGTTGCTCGTCGGCAATAAACCCATGGCTTATTGGCAACGGGCAATTGGCAACCCGTGTACTTTTGCACGGCTACTGGAGCAACCCTGTTTCTGGGACGGTACCCGCAGGGGCGGGCCGTTGGCACCGGCCGGCTGCCCGCTCTTTTTTGTTGCGGCGCGGCAAACGGGGCTACTTTGCGCGAGTTGTTGGGGCCCGACACTTTTTTGGCCGCCGCCCGTATCAGAGCCTAATGAATTTGTACTACCTGATTTATCGGAGCCAGACGCAGCGCCTGTTCACCACGGCCCAGCTAGCGGCGTCGCTGCAACGCTGGCGACCTATCAACCACGCCAAGCGCATCACGGGCATGTTGCTCTACACCGCGACCGCGAATGGCCAGTTTATGCAGGTCATCGAGGGCGAAAAGGCAGTAGTGCGCCACCTGTACTACGACAAAATTGCCCGCGACCCGCGCCACCACGACTGCGAAGTGCTGGGCGAGGGCCCCACCGACCATCGCAGCTTCCCCGACTGGGGCATGGGCTTCCGTCCTGCACAGGACATTGACCTACAGCGAATTATTGGTTATTTTGATACTGAAAATGGCCGTTTCCTACTGCCCCGCGCCCACAATATACCCGCCGACATGCTGCTGCTGATGCTGCGCTTCGTGGCCGAGTACGACGGCACGCCCGAACGTGAGGAGCCACTGGACTAGGCCCTGTGCGGCCTACTTCTTGGGTGGATCGACGAAGTTCTGGAAGGCGTAGGCCACGCCCAGCGTCAGGCCCTGGCTGTACTGAATGGCGCTGTCCTGGTCGTAATCGTAGAGGGCCGTGCCGTTGAGCGACACGTTGACGAAGCGCGATACCTTGGCTGTGAGCGTGAGGTCGAGGCGGTGGTCGATGCGCTTGGGGTCCAAGGTTTCGTAGTTGGCAAACAGCACGTAGCGCGCCTTCAGGTTTATGTTGGCGCCCAGGTTGCGGTCGAGCTCGGCCAGCACCTGGGCGGCCAGAATCTCCCAACGGGTGCTGTGGCCGGGGTTCACGCCGTAGGGCGTGGCCCCCAGCGCCGGCACAAACCGCTCGACGCGGCCTACCACTGTGAGGCGCGGGGCAAACGGCGACAAGCGCACGTGAAACGTGGGATTGGGGTGGTATTCGAAGCCATAGGCAGCCGTGAAAAAAGCGGGCGCGAACAGGTCCGACACCTGCTGCACGCCGCTGTCGTCGTAGCGGTAGCCGGGGGCAAACTGCGAAAGCAGGTTCAGCGACAGGAACATGTCCCACTTCGCGCTCAGGCCCCGGCCGTACTTGGTGTCGAGGTAGAGGCGGTCCTGGGTTTTGCGGTAGCCGAGGCCGGCCGTTTGGGAGAAGGCGAACAGTAAGTCGGCCTCGTTATCGAAGCTGTGGATACCCTGCTTGCGGTCGGCCCGCAGGTTGGCCAGCGCACTCAGGCCCAGGCTATTGGCGCCACCGCCGCGCCAGTTGCTGCTCAGCGTGGCCTCGTTGAGGTTGAGGCCGGCCTTGGCCTGGGTGCGCCACAGCGGCACAGTAGCGGGTGCAGCGGCAGGCGGCGGCGCGGCGGGCAGGGCCCCCGGCGCGGTTTGGGCCAGGGCGGGCGTAACGGCTAGAGCTAATAGGGCAAGTATATAGCGTATTTTCATAGAATGATGACATGATGTTCTTGCAAAGAAAAGTATTTTACCATTCCTCGCCTTTCCTTTTTGGCTAATTCCGCGCCGCTATGCCCAGCGCCGTGCCAGGGCCAGGGCCCCCACCGCGTGGCCGAGGGCCTTGGAGGGCATCCCCCCCCACCGCGGGGCCCCGTACTTTGCTACCATGTCCGATTTTCGCCTTCGCGTGTTTGCCGCCGTGGCCCGGCACCTGAGCTTTACCAAAGCCGGCCAGGAGCTGTTTGTGAGCCAGCCGGCCGTTACCAAGCACATCCGCGAGCTGGAGGCCCAGTACGGCCAGCGGCTGCTGGCGCGGCGCGGCAACCGCGTAGCCCTCACCGAAGCCGGCCGCCTGCTGCTGGCCCACGCTGAGGCCGTAGCCGCCGCCCAGCAGGTGCTCGACGACCAGCTGCTGGCCCTGCGCAACCCCGACGAGGCCGCCGGCCGCCTGCGCCTGGGGGCCAGCACCACCCTCAGCCAGTACGTGCTGCCGGGCCTGCTGCCCGCGTTTCAGGCGCGCTACCCGCAGGTGCAGCTCACATTTCTGAGCGCGAATTCTGAGCATATTGCCGACGCACTGCTGCGCGGCGAGCTGGACCTGGGCTTCGTGGAAGGCCGCTCACGGAGCCGCGATTTGCACTACGAGCTGCTGCTGCCCGACGAGCTGGTGGCCGTACGCCGGGCCACGCCCGCCGGGCCGCCGGGCCAGCCATTGCCGCTGGCCGGGGCCCTGGCCCACCCGCTGGTGCTGCGCGAGCGCGGCTCGGGCACGCTGGAAATCCTGGAATTTGCCCTGCGGGCGGCCAAAATCAAGCTCAGCGACCTCACCGTCGCTATTTACCTGGATAGTACCGAGGCCATCAAGGGCTACTTGGGGGCGGCGCCGGGGGCCCTGGGCTTCGTGTCGCGCCGGGCCCTGGACCACGAACTGGCGGCGGGGCTGCTCGAAATTGTGCCCGTGGCGGGCCTGGGCCTGCCCCGGCAATTCGAGGCCGTGTGGGTGCAAGGGCAGCCACTGGCCCGGCCGGCGCAGCGCTTTTTAAGCTTTGCCCAAAGCGCGTGCCAACCCGGGGCGCCTGAGCGCACGTAGGCAAAGCCGTTTGGTTGTGCTCGCCGGGCGGCCTCGCGGGGCCGCCAGACGTTCTTTTTAGTTTTCCTCAACCTTTCCCCACGCCCGGGGACTGGCAAGGCAGGGCAGGCGCGGCAGTCCGGGGTCCATTATAACCTGAGGTTATTCAGAATAACATTTCTGAATGAATTATCTGATAGTCAACGTCGTACTTTTGGGCAGCTTTTAACCCACTGCGCTGTGTCGACCTTGTTTCCTTCACCGCATACCACCCAGCCTGACCCTGCTACCGTTCCGGCCACTGCTGGGGCCCCTGCGCCCAACGAAACCACGGGCTTCTTTCGCCACCTGCACACGCCGCGCGTGGTTTTTGGGCGGGCATTTACGCTGCGCCAGGTGGTGTTTGGGCTATTCCTGGCGTTCTGCCTCACGCCCTGGGCCTCGCCGCCTGTGGCCTTGGCGCTGGGCCTGGTGCTAGCCCAAACGGTGGGCAACCCCTTCCCGGCCCGCACCAAGGCCCTCACCCACAAACTGCTGCAATTTTCGGTAATTGGGCTGGGCTTCGGCATGAACGCCCACGCCGCGGTGCAGGCCGGCAAGGAAGGCATCCTGTTCACGGTTGTTTCCATTTTCGGCACGCTCACGCTGGGCTACTTCGTGGGCAGGTGGCTGGGGCTGGGGCGGCGCGTGGTGCACCTCATCTCGTGCGGCACTGCTATTTGCGGGGGCTCGGCCATTGCGGCCATCGGGCCGGTGCTGCGGGCCAAAGACGAGGAAATGTCGGTGGCCCTGGGCACGGTGTTCGTGCTGAATGCCCTGGCGCTGTTTGCCTTTCCGCCCATCGGCCATGCCCTGCACATGAGCCAGAACCAGTTTGGCCTGTGGTGCGCCATTGCCATCCACGACACCAGCTCGGTGGTGGGCGCGGCGGCCGCCTACGGCAACCAAGCCTTGGGAGTAGCTACCACCGTGAAGCTGGCCCGGGCCCTGTGGATCATCCCCGTTGCCATTGGCACCTCATTGATCTTCAAACAGAAAGACGTAAAAGTTAAGATCCCCTACTTCATCTTCGGCTTTATCGGGGCCATGCTCCTCAATACCTTTGTGCCCGCCGTGCAGCCCTTGGGGGCCCCGATGGTTCACCTGGCCAAAATTGGCCTTACGGTGACGCTTTTTTTCATCGGCGCGGGGCTGTCGGCCGCGGTGGTACGCTCGGTGGGCGCCAAACCCTACGTGCTGGGCATGCTGCTGTGGGCAGTTATTTCCACGGTTTCGCTGTACGTGATTCTGCACACAGTGTAGGAGCCCGTTAGTTGTCAGTTGTCGGTAAGGGGATAAGGCATCGGTTACTCTACCCTACGATTTTTCAACTATTTGCTATTCAGGTTTTTGAGGCCTTATAACAGCCTCTACGGCGTGTTTGCAGGGTTTTTTTGCTAAACGGGGCGGGCCGACCTTTGTGGTTCCAACGCCAACAAAGCCCTTCCCGCCCCGTGAAGCAACGCCTCATCGCCAAAATTACGACCGTTTTACAGCTGGTGCCCCTGGTGGGCCACCTCTCGCGGCAGAAGTTCATCGCCCAGTTCGTTATCGGCCTGATAAAGAGCCGCAACGTGCACTTCTGCGAAGTCGCCCAGCACCTGAACGACGCGGTCAAACCGGCCTCGAACGAAACCCGGATTCAGCACTTCTTTCGCACCGTGCAACCCGACTACCTGGCCCTGGCCCGTCTGGTAATCGCCTTATTACCGGCCACGGGCAAGCTGCGCCTGTGCCTGGACCGCACCGAATGGGACTTTGGCCGGTGCCAGGTCAACATCCTGCTCGTCACCGTGGGCTGCGGGGCGTGGCACGTACCGCTCTACTGGGAATTGCTCGACAACCGCAGCGGCAACTCCAACGCCGCCCAGCGCATCGCCGTGCTCGAAGCCTGCGTGGCCCTGCTGGGCCGCGAACGCATCGGGCTGGTGCTCGGGGACCGCGAGTTCGTCGGTCATATGTGGCTGAAGTGGCTCAAAGACAACGGCTTGAATTTTGTCATGCGCCTGCCCAAGCACCACTTGCTGACCGCTGAAAGCGGGAGCCGTCGCGCCATTGCCGACCTGGGCCTGAGCGTGGGGCAGGTCCGGCGTTTCGCCCAGGTGCAGGTCGATGGCGTGTGGGGGCAAGCCTGGGTCAAAGCGCTCGAAGGCGGGGAGTTCCTCTTTCTCTTTGGCACGTCCGGCCTGACGTCACTGGGGCAATTCTACGCGAAGCGCTGGACCATCGAACAGTGTTTTCAGAACCTGAAAGGCAGGGGATTTAACCTGGAAAACAGCCACTTGCGCTGCCACGACAAGCTGCGCAAACTCGTCGCCCTGGTCAGCCTGGCCTACGCGTTTTGCCTGAGTGTGGGACAGGCGGCGGACCGGCGCAAGCCACTCGCGCACAAAAACCACGGCTATCGCGCCACGAGTTTGAGCCGCCACGGCTTGAATATCGTTCGCCAACTCACCCGCCCCGAAACGGATGCATCAACCAAGGTAGCCCGAATGGTCGAAACCCTATTCGATTGGCTAATCAGGCAAATTACTCTGTATCAAATACCTGTGGAAATCGTAGGGTAGAGTAGGCATCGGTCAAAAGCGAACAACGGACAATGAACAACTGGCAACTATCCGCTCAAAAGTGCAGCGCCAGCAACTCGGCTATTTTGGGCCGGGTGAGGGGCTTGCTGACGAGCCCGGCGATGGGCAGCGCCTGGAGGCGGGCCAGGTCGTGGGGGTGCGGGGTAGTGGTGAGCACCACCACCACGGCCGCCCGCTGGGCCGCGAGCAACTGCTGGTAGGCTTCCAAAAAGGCAATGCCGCCGAGCACGGGCATGTTCACGTCGAGCAGTACCAGGACGGGGCCCGGCGTCGCGCAGGCGCTGTCGAGCAGGGCCAGGGCCTGGGCGCCGTTTTCGGCTACCAGGCAGCGGATGGCCACAGCCATATTCTTCAGCAGCAGCTGGTTCAGAAAATTAGTGGTGGGGGCGTCATCGACGAGCAGCACGCAGGAAAGCAGGGGCATGGGGCACGAATAACCGGCGGGAGCTAGCCGGGCAAGGTTACGGTGAAGGTAGAACCCACGCCCAGCTGGCTGTGCACGGCGATGGTGCCGCCGGCGTTTTCCACAATTTTCTTGACCGTGTACAGGCCCACGCCCGAGCCCTCCACGTGGTCATGCAACCGCTGAAACATGCCAAACAGCCGTTCCTGCTGCTCAGGGCTAAGGCCGAGGCCGTTGTCTTCTACTTCGAGCAGCACCCGGCCAGCGGCGCGGCGGCCGCGCAGGACCACCACGGGCGGGCGGCCGGGCGCGTGGTACTTGGCCGCGTTGCTGAGTAGGTTGTAGAGGATGCTACGCAGGTTTTTGGGCGAGAAATTGACGGTGGGCACCGCTGCCAGCTCCACCACCAGGGTGGCGCGGGTGGCGGCCAGCAGCGGGGCCAGGTCGAGGCGGATGGCCTCGACCAGGGTTGTCAGCTCCACGGGCTCGGGGGGCTGGGACTGGTACAGCTGGAGCTTGGATACATCGGTGAGGTGCCCCAGCGTTTGCTGGAAGCGCTCGACGGCCCCCTGCATCATGGCCAGCAGGCGGGGCACCAGCTCGGCTTGCAGGGCCGCCGGGGGCAGCTGCTCGCGCAGGGCTTCGAGCAGGCCCTCAATGTTGGCAATGGGCGCCTTGAGGTCGTGCGAGGCCATGTACACGAACGTGTCCAGGTCGGCGTTGGTGCGGCTGAGGCGGTCGTTAGTGTCGCCCAGCTCTTCGTTGGTAGCCCGCAATTCTTCGTTGATGGCGGCCAGCTCCTCGTTCAGCGCCTGCACCTGGGCCTGGGCCAGCACCTGGTCCGTCACCTCCACGGCCATGCTGATAACGGCCACCACCTGGCCCTGCTCGTCGCGCAAGGGCTCGTACACGAAGTTGAAGTAGCCCGGCGCGCCCAGGGGGTGGTAGCCAAACTGCACCGGCCGCTCCAAGGCCACAAATGGCTGCCCGGTGCGCCACACCTCGGCCAGCAGCTCGGGCAAGCCCTGGGTTTGCAGCTCGGGCAGGACCTCAAAAATGGGCTGGCCCAGCAAGTGCGCCAGCGGGCGGCCCAGTATCAGGGCCATGGAGGGGTTGATGACGTCCAGCGTGTAGTGGGGGCCCCGGAACACGCAGATGGCCACCGGGGCCTGCTCGAACACCCGCTGCAACTCGCCCTGCTGGGCCTCGCGCTGCTGGCGGGCCTTCACTTGCTCGGTTACTTCGTAGGCAAACACGGAAATACCCACCACCTGGCCCTGCTCGACGTGGGGCTGGTAGGTAAAATTGAAGTAGGCAGTTTCGGCCGATTGGCCCGGGGCAGGCACGAAGCGCATGGGGACCTCGGTGCCCATGTAGGGCCGGCCCGTGCGGTACACCTCGTCGAGCAAGGCCACGAAACCCTGCTCGACGATTTCGAGCTGAACATCGGCCAGGAGGTGGCCCCGCAGCAACCGGCCCGGAAACAGGGCTTGGTAGGCGGGGTTGAAGTATTCGATTCGGTGCCCGGCCTCGCGCAGCAGCAGCACGGCGGCCGGGGTTTGCTCGAACACCAGGTAGAGGGCCTCGCGCTCCTCAGCCCGGTGCTGGGCAGTGGCCAGCAGCTCGGCCTGCAGGGCGTCGAGCTGCTGGCGGGCCAGCACTTTTTCGGTCGCGTCCACAACGAAGGCCAGAACACCTTGAATCTGGTCTTGCCCGTCGAACAGCGGCTGGTACGCAAAGTCCAGGTACCGCTGCACGGGCTGGCCGGTGTGCACGTCGTGGAACAGGATAGGCGTTTCGACGCCCGCCCAGGGCTGGCCCGTGGCGTACACTTTGTCCAGCAAATCGACGAGACCCTGCGTCACCAATTCGGGGAGCACCTCGGCCACGGCCGCATCCAACCGGGCGCGGCCGGTGACCAGGCCCTGGTACTGGTCGTTGAAGAACGAATAGCGGTGCTGGGGGCCCATGAGCGTGGCAATGGCGGCCGGCACCTGCCCCAGTATCTGGCGCAGCAGGCCCTGCTGCACCCGCAGCTGCTCGCGCTGCTGCTCGGCCGCGGCCAGGGCGGCGCGCACCTCCTCGGTGCGCCGCGCCACGCGGGCCTCCAGCTCCTGGTTGAGGGCCCCCAGCGCCTGCTGGGCCTCGGCCAGGGCCGTATTGGACGACAAAAACTCTTCGTTGCTGGCCCGCAGCTCCTCGTTGATGGCGGCCAGCTCCTCATTCAGCGCCTGCACCTGCTGGCGGGCCAGCACCTGCTCGGTTACCTCCGTGGCCAGCGTCACGATGCCCCCAATGCATCCCTGCGCGTCGTACTGGGGCCGGTAGGCGATGTTGAAGTAGCCCAGCGTAGGCCGGCCAGCGTGGGGCCGGTTGATGGTTACGGGAGCTTCCTGAAAATCGTAGGGCGTGCCGTTGCGGAAAATGTCGTCAAAAATGTCCGCGAAGCCCTGGGCCACGATTTCGGGCAGAACTTCCAGGATGGGCCGGCCTAGCACCTGGGCCGGCGGCTGGCCCCAAATGCCAGTCATTTCGGCGTTGGCCAACTCGACGACGTGCGTGGCCCCCCGAAACAAGGAAAAAGCCACCGGGGCCCCCTCCAGCACCCGCGCCAGCTCGGCGCGCGCGGCTTCGGCGGCGGCTTGCGCGTCGGCGGCACGGCAGGCAGCGTTCACCAGGGCCCGGTTGGTGGCTTCCAGCTTCTGCTGGGTGCGCCCCAACTCCTCGTTGGTGATCAGCAGTTCCTCGTTGGTAACCCGCGATTCTTCGTTGGTGACCCGCGATTCCTCGTTGGTGACGGCTAGCTCCTCGTTGGTGACGGCTAGCTCCTCGTTGGTGACGGCTAGCTCCTCGTTGGTGACGGCTAGCTCCTCGTTGGTGGCGGCTAGCTCCTCGTTGGTGGCGGCTAGCTCCTCGTTGGTGGCGGCTAGCTCCTCGTTGAGCACATCCAGCTGGCCGTTCAGCGCCGCCGCCGGCCAGGCACTGGCTTCCACTGTGCGGCGGGCCTGCACCTGGCCCGTCACGTCGTAGGCAAACACCAGGATGCCGTCGACGGTCCCGGCCAAGTCGCGGCGGGGCTGGTAGGTGAAGTTGTAGTAGCGCTCCCCCAGCGCGGCGGGGCCCGGGCCGTCGAGGTCGAGCCGCACGAGCCTCTCGGCAGCAAAAAATGCCTCGCCGGTGCGGTATACGACGTCGAGCAAGCCAATAATGGGCTGGCCAGCCAGCACGGGCACGGCCTCGGCAATGGGCCGGCCCAACAGCGGGCGGCTGCCTACCAGGGCCTGGTAGGGCCCGCTCGCGAACTGGAGGCGGTGGCCAGGGCCCTCAAATACGCAAATCATGGCCGGGGCCTGCATCAGCACGTTGTCGAGCTGGCGGCGCTGGCACTCGGCCTTGGCACCGGCAGCCTGCTCGCGGGCCTGGCTGGCGCGCAGGGCCTCTTCCACGGGCGTGCGGGGCTGGCCGGCGGTGTCGATGAAGCTCACCAGCAGCTGGCCACCCACCCGCCGGGCCGCTACCCGGAAGTAGTTGTCGTAGCCATCGGCCTGGTAATTAATCTCGAACTGGCCCGGCGCATCGCCCAACAAGGTATCGCGGTGAAAGGTAAAGCTCCCGCTGGTGCGGGCGTCCGGAAACTGCGCCAGGAAGGTGGCCGCGGGCCGGGCCGGCAGGCGCAGCATCCGCTGGGCGGCGGGGTTGAGGTAGGCAAAGGCCAGGTCCACCACCGCGCCGCCCGCACCGCGCACGGGCTCGTACAACACCACGCCCGTCAGCGAGAGGTCGAGCAGGGCGGGCAGCAACTCGGGGGAGAAGTTGGCAGGTGTGGGGGCCTCGACAAGGGACATAAACGGAAATACAGGGAGGGCAAAATACCGGGCTAAAGTAACAGTCCTCACCCACTACTGGCCGCGCCGGGGCCCCACTCCTGCCGGGTGCTTACCTGGTACCGGGCACTCAACCCAAGCCTAATCTCTAAAAACTATTCCACAACGGCCGCTACGGCCGCGATTTTATTGATCAGGTAATTGTGGCGGCGGCGGCGTGCGCGGGGGGCGGGGGCGTTGCCCACGGCGCGGCGCGGCCTTCAGCCAGCAGATTGGGTATTTCTTCCATTGCGGCAAGGTTGAGGTGGGTGGCGGCGGGCCGGGCAATGTCAGGCGGCACTTTCGGGGGCCCTAAAATGCTGGCCTGCTGCCCACAATGCAGCCAACGCACGGCGCGGCCGACGCGGCAATCCGACCAGTTGCCGGGGACCCGCCGCGCCCGGCCGTACCTTACCGGCCCTTTCCAGTTGCCCTCCCAATGCCCGCCGCCGCGCCCGCTACCCTGCCTTCCTTCGCCCCGCCCGACCACGCCCCCACGTTCCTGGCCGACACGGCCCGCCACCTACTGGAGCGCTACGGCGCGGGCCCCGATGACGAGCTATCGGAGCTGGTGGTGGTGGTGCCCACGCGCCGCGCGGTGGTGTACTTAAAGAACGAGCTGGCCCTGGCCCTGCCCCCCGGCCAGGCCCTGTGGGCCCCGCGCGTGGCGGCCATGGAAGACTACATGGTAGAGCTGGCCGGCGTGCAGGTGGAGGAGCCCATTGCGTTGCAATTGCTGCTCTACGACATCCTGAAAGGCTACGACACCAGCCTGAACTTCGACCGGTTCGTGGGCTGGTCGGGCCTGCTGCTCAACGACTTTTCCAACCTCGACCAGAGCCTGGCCCAGCCGCGCAAGGTATTCGAGTACCTCAGCCAGGCCAAGGCCCTGGAGCGCTGGAAGCTGGAGGCGCTGCCCGAGCGCAGCCACCTGGCGGGCCGCGCATTCAGCTTCTGGGACCAGCTTGAAAAGGTGTACCGCGAGTTGAAGCGCCGTATGCTGGCCCAGCACCTCGCCTACCCCGGCCTGGCCTACCGCCTGGCCGTGAATAAGTTGCAGAAGCGCCTGGATACCCTGGACGCCGACCCGGGGGCCCCGGCCGTAGCCCACCACGTGTTCGTGGGCCTGGGCAATTTGTCGAAGGCCGAGCAGAAGCTCATTCACCTGCTCTACCGGGCCGGGCGGGCCGAGCTGCGCTTCGACGGTGACCCGTTTTACCTGGCCCCCGACTCGCCCAACCGCGCCGGCCAGCACCTGCGCCTGTACGTCAAAAAGTGGGGTTTGCCGGCGGGAGCCCTGGGCGGCGGCACCGAGTGGCTGCGCGGCCACGCCCACCACGTGCGCCTGCTGGGCGTGGCCAACCCCAGCATGCAGGGCAAGCTGGCCGGCCAGCTCCTGGCCGAAGCCCGGCGCGACTACCCCACCGCCACCGTGGCCGTGGTGCTGCCCGACGAAACCCTGCTGCTGCCGGTGCTGCACGGCCTGCCGCCCGATGCCGTGCCCGCCTACAACGTGACAATGGGCCTGAGCTTCCAGGCCACGCCGCTGTTCAACCTGGTCGATTTACTGTTCGAGGTGCACCTCACCGGCATTCGGGAGGGCAGCGCCGAAACCGGCTACGGCGTGCCCCGCTACCACCACCTGGCGGTGAGCAAGCTGCTGGCCCACCCCTTCTTGCGCCGCTACCAGCTCTGGCTGAACCAGCAGCCCGACGAGCAGTACCACGGCATATTGGACCACGTGTGCCGCGAAATCGTGCGCCTGAACGCTGTGCTGCTGCCCGCCACAGATTTGCTGGCCCTGGGCAAGCACCAGCCGCTGCTCGAAGCCCTGTTCCAAACCTGGAACAACTGCGACGACATCCTCAAGGCCTGCTACGCGCTGATTGACCTGCTGCACCAGGTGTACGCCGCCGAAAAGCCCAGCCCCGACCACGAGCCGGCCCTCGGCGCCGAGTACCTGTACCTGTTTTATACGCTCGTCAAGCAGCTCGATTCGGCCTTCGACTGCCGCGAGCAGCGCCTGTCAGTGGCCTCGTTCCGGCGGTTTTTGTACGAGCAGATGGGCCGCACGCGCCTGCCCTTCGCCGGCGAGCCGCTGGCCGACGTGCAGGTGATGGGCCTGCTCGAAACCCGGGCCCTGGACTTCGACCACGTCATCATCCTGAGCTGCAACGAGGGCGTGCTGCCCGCGCCCAAGCGCCAGCAGTCGCTGTTCCCGTACGACGTGCTCCAAGAGTTCGGCCTGCCCACCAACGTGGACGCCGAGGCCGGCACGGCCTACAACTTCTGGCGCCTGCTCCAGCGCGCCCAGCGCGTGGACCTGGTGCACGTGCTACCCGGCGCCGAGGGCACCAAAAGCGGCGAGCGCAGCCGGTTTTTGTTGCAGCTCGAAAACGACCTGCGCCCCCAAAACCCGCTGCTGACCGTGGACGACCTGACCGTGGCCGTGCCCGACAGTGCCGAAGCCACCGCCAGCTACGCCGGCGACTTCGTGCTAGAGAAGGACGACGAGCTGCTGGGGGCCCTGCGCGGCGTGCTGGAGCGCAACATTTCGCCCTCGCGCCTGAACGACTTTCTGGCCTGCTCGCTACGGTTTTACTTCTCCAAGGTGGCCCGTTTCCACGAGAACGAGGCTGTGGAGGAAACCCTGGAAGCCAGCAGCTTCGGCACGATGGTGCACGCGGCGCTGGAAAACCTGCTCCGCCCCTTCGAGCAGGACGCCCGCCCCCTCACCGAAGCCGACCTACCCGCCCTGCTGGCCCAGGTGCCCGCCGAAGTGACCAGGGCCCTGCGCCAGGAAGACACCGAACGCTACGCCCGCCCCGACGAGGGCCTGAACCACGTGTACGGCCAGGTGGCCGCGCGCCTCGTGGCCCGCTACCTCCAGGGCCTGCCCACCCGCGAGGGCCTGCCGCTGCGCCTCTTCAGCCTCGAAAAGCCCCTGGCCGCCACCGTGTTCGTGGACGTGCCCGGCTCGGGGCCCCTGTCCGTGCGCCTCTTCGGCATGGCCGACCGCGTGGACCAGCTGCCCGACGGCCGCCTGCGGGTAGTGGACTACAAAACCGGCCTCGTCGATGCCAACGAGCTAAACCTGAGCGGCTACCGCAACCGCTACTCGCCCGCCGAAGCCACCGAGCGCCTCGTGGGCGAGGCCAGCAGCAGCGCCGACAAGGTGCGCCAGCTCTGGCTCTACCGCTTTATGCTGGCCAGCACCGAAAAGCGCGAAACCGCCAACACCGCCATCGTGTCGATGCGCAACCTCGACGCCGGCCTGCTCTCGGCTGATTTATCGTTTCTGACCAGCGAGGGCCAGGATTTCGTGAAGGTTTCGGAAGAATTAATCACGAAAATCATCCTCAAAATCCTCGACCCCGCCGAGCCCATCCGCAAAACCGACGACTTCGCTAAGTGCGAGTTTTGCGACTACCGCGGCATTTGCGCCCGGTAGCTTTTATTTCTGATCCGTTCTACCCGTAATCTTGGGGCCCCCACCCCTCACTACCCATGTCTGACCAAAATACCGCCGCTACCAAAGACGAATTCATGCAAGCCGCCATCGACGAAGCCCGGATGGGGCGGGCGCAGGGCGGCATTCCCATCGGCTCGGTGCTGGTGCGCGACGGCCAGCTCGTGAGCCGCGGCCGCAACAAGCGGGTGCAGGAAAACAACGCCATCAAGCACGGCGAAATGGACGCGCTAATGAACGCTGGCCGCCAGCGCACCTACCGCGACACCGTGCTGTATACCACGCTG
The DNA here is from genome assembly GCF_003149515.1 of Hymenobacter nivis. Taxonomy (NCBI): domain Bacteria; kingdom Pseudomonadati; phylum Bacteroidota; class Cytophagia; order Cytophagales; family Hymenobacteraceae; genus Hymenobacter; species Hymenobacter nivis. The sequence goes on along the minus strand of NZ_CP029145.1, from coordinate 466,211 downwards.
ATGCCCTGCTACATGTGCGCCGGTACCATCGTGCAGTTCAAGATTCCTAAGGTCGTGGTGGGCGAGTCGCGCACGTTCGGCGAGTCGAAGGAATTCCTCGAGAGCCACGGTGTAGAGGTCGTCATCCTCGACTTGCAGGAGTGCGTGGACCTGATGAATGAGTTCATCGCAGCCGAACCCACGCTCTGGAACGAGGACATTATGGAGCTGTAGGCAGCCCGGTTGGTTCGGGAAACGGGGGCCCCGGCGGCACGGCTTTATTGGCCGCGCCGCCGGGGCCCCGGTACTTTGTTTGGTTCTGGGCCGCTTCGGAAAGGCGGGCTTAAGTAAGCTCCTCGGAAACCTGCCGGCGGCAGAACCAGTATGAATGGCATCATTCATTTCAGATTTTATTGCATGAAAAGGATATTTTTAGCGGTAGCCGTGGCCCTGACGCTGGGCGTTACAGCCTGCGCACCTACCGTGAACGTGGAGCAGCGCGCCAACGTCAACTTCAGTAAGTACCGAACCTTCGACTTTGCCGACATGAAGGTGAAGACCAACGGCAACGACAACCCGCTGCTGCACAGCCCCATCGCACAGGACAGAATCAAGCAAGCCATTACCGAGGAACTCGTGAAGCGCGGCCTGCGCCAAGCCGACAAACGGCCCAACCTACTCGTCACCACCCACACCTACGTGGAACAGGCCGAGCGAACTGTGTACAACACCCAGCCCGGCTATGGCTATGCCTACCCGTATGCTGTGTCGTACCGCGGTGGTTTCCTGCCCATTAACTACGGCTACTGGTACACCCCCAGATACTACCAAACGGCCCATACCGAGCAGTACAACGAGGGCACGCTGATTATCGACTTCATCGACGCCCGCACCAAGAACCTGGTGTGGCGCGGCTCCATTGCCAACCCCGTCGATGACCCCGCCCGCCTGGGCAGCGAGTTCAGCCGCGTGGCCAAAGACATCCTCGATAAATTCCCGGTTGCGGAAAAGAAATAGTAGCGCCACCCGCCGGGGCCCCCAGCCCGGGCTCGGCCGCTGGTTCGCCGCACAATTGCCAATGCCCCCACCCTGAACGGCCCGCCTGCGCGGCCGCCCGGGGTGGGGGCATTTGGTGCCCGCCATCGACGCTATCCTCCTCGGCGAGCTCGACCCTGTGCTCAACCCCATCGCCGCCAAGGGCTTGGGCGAAATCGGCCTTATCGACTTCACACCGTTGTGGCCAATGCTGGGTTCCACGCCACCGGCAAGTAGGTGCGCGAGCTGCCGATTACGCCGGACAAGCTGCTGGGCGGCGGCGTGAGTTGAAGGAGGTTTGCACACATTGGGGCCCTGGAGATGCGACGTTTCGCACCTTCAGGGCCCCAAAATAAGACCGTCATGCTGAGCGCAGCCGAAGCATCTCTACTGTGGCAGTAATAATGGTTACTGCTGCGGTAGAGATGCTTCGGCTGCGCTCAGCATGACAGCTTTATTAGGTCATGCTCATCTACAAGCAGCCCCCTATTGCCCCCCGTTGCGCAGGTCGGGCCGGGGCTGCATTTCGTAGTCGTGGGGTGGCTCAGCGCCGGCCAGGTTGCGCACGAAGTAGTCCCAGCGGCGGCGCATCATGTAGGGCGAGTAGAGGCCGTAGCCGTGGGCGGCGTTGGGGAATACTACCAGGTCGAAGCTCTTGTTAGCCTTGATCAGGGCTTCAACTACCAGCATCGTGTTGGAGGACGGTACGTTATCGTCCATCAGCCCGTGGGCCAGCATTAGCTTGCCCTTGAGGTTCTTGGCCAGGGGCGCGTTGGCTTGGGCGTCGTAGTTGGAGGTGCCGTCGGGGTTCGGGGTGAGCAGGCCGATGTAGCGTTCGCCCCAGTCGTCCTCGTAGTTGCGGTTCTCGTGGTTGCCCGATTCCGAGATGCCGACCTTGAAGAAATCGGGGTAGCGGAACATGGCCGCCGCCGTGGCGTAGCCGCCGCCCGAGTGCCCCCAGATGCCGGCCCGGTCGAGGTCGATGTAGGGGTAGCGCTGGGCCAGCTGCCGCATGCCGGCCACCTGGTCGGCGAGGGTATTGGCTTCCATGTGGCCGTAGCAGGCGTCGTGGAAGCTCTTGGAACGCAGCGGGTTGCAGCTGCCTTCGATGACAACGACCACGAAGCCCAGCTCGGCTAGCGCCTGGTTGTCGTTGCGCGCCGCCGCGAACGACCAGTTGCCCACACCGCCGCCCTGGGGCCCCGGGTAGATGTAGTTGATGATGGGGTACTTGCGGGCCGGGTCCAGCGCGGTGGGCACGAACATCAGGCCGTAGAGGTCGGCGCGCCCGTCCTGGTCCTTCACGGCGATGGGCGTGGGCGCCTTCCAGCCGGTGGCGGTGAGGCGGGAGATGTCGGTTTTTTCCAGCGTGGCCACGAGCTTGCCGTCCGAGTCGCGCAGCACGGTGGCGCCGGGGCGGTCGGGCTGCGAGTAGCTATCCACAAAGTAGCGGCCCGAGGGCGAGAGCTCGATGCGGTGGTTGCCGGCTTCGGGCGTGAGCAGCTTCAGCCCCTTCCCGTCCAGCCCGACGCGGTAAAAGTGGCTGAAGTACGGGTTGCCCGGCTCGCGGCCATCGGCCACGAAGTAGAGTTGGCGCTTCTGCTCGTCCACGCGCAGAAGCTGCGTCACCACAAAATCTCCCTTGGTAATCAGGTTTTTGACCTGGCCGGTGGCGGCGTCGTAGCGGTAAAGGTGGCCCCAATTGTCGCGCTCCGAGTACCAGATGGCCTCCTTGGTTTTGGGTAGGTAGCGCCAGTTGATGGCGTGTTGGCCCGACTCGTACTGCGTGGGCACGGTTTCCGTGAATACCTCGCGTACGGCACCGGTCGCGGCGTCGGCCACCCGGAATTTCTCCTGCTTGTGGTCGCGCGAGGTGGATACGAACGCCAGCTGCGAGCCGTCTGGGGCCCAGTCCACGTCATCAAAAGTGCCGCTGCTGGAAATATCGTCGGAGAGCGAGCCGCGGTGCGGGTCGGGCGGCACTTGCAGGCGCACCACTTTGGCCGGGCTCACTTCCACAATCACCCGCTCGATGGTGACGATGTCCTTATCGCCGGGCAGCGGGTACTTCCACGTTTTCAAGGTTGGCCGGCCCACGCTGGTGGTCACCAGGTACATGTCGCTGGCCTTGCGCTGGTCCTGCTGGAAGGTGGCGATTTTGCGTGAATCGGGCGACCATTGCAGGATCGGTCGGTCGCTGTGGGTCCAGCCGGCGTTGTCGGTAGCGTAGCCGTAATTAGGGGCCCCGTCGGTGGTGAGCTGGGTTTGCTGATTGGTTTTCGTGTCGCGCACCCACAGGTTGTTGTCCTTGATGTAGGCGGCCAGGCGACCGTCGGGCGACTCAATTTCGTTGGCCGCGTTGGGGCTATCGCTGGGGCCCTCGGCGGCTGCGGGCCGCACCTGCCCGCTGGCCAGGTCGTATTGCCAGTCCTTGCCTTGCACCGTGAAGGAAACCTTCTTCTCATCGGGTGAAAACGTGAAGCTGCGGAACGGCAGTCGGGCCCCGGTGTATTGCTGACCGCTGGCCGCCGACAGCGCCGCGGCCAGCCGTGTCTGGTCGAAGGCCGCGGTGCGGGCTTTGCGGGCCGGGTCCACCAAGATGAACTCGCTGCCCTGCGCCGTTGACGCCTGGTACCATAACCGGTCGTTGGGCAGCCAGTGGGGCTCGCCGGCGGTGCCATCCACCAGCGGCTGGGTGTTGTAGCTCAGGAAGCGCTCGGCCCGGGCGTAGTCGTCGGCCGTAAGGGCGGGCAATTGCTGGGCCGAAGCCGCCGTAGCCATGGCAACCGCCGCCGCGGTGAAAGCCAGTAAATACTTATGCATAGGGTTGACCAGAAGCTCAGAATTATTGGGGCCGCAAGGTATTCACAGAATGCCGCGGCCGCGCCGCATCCAGCCCCTCCGGCTCAAGAATTATCCGCCATCAGCCGGCCATTTACTGCTGTTGCTTAGAAGCTGTTCAACTTAATTTTTTGGCTCTTAAAGCGCTGCAGAGACGCATACTTGCATCTCTACAGCGAGTTGGCATTAACGCAAACAGTTTATTAGGAGAAAAAGCGAATGACGAGCGGGTACGCCCACACCACGCCGTCGCTGGCCTTCAGGGCCCCGATGATGGGAAACACGAAAGCCAGTAGTGCCAGGAGCCCCAGCAGCGGAAAGCCCACCAGTACGAAGCAAAGGCCCCCGGCGACCGCGCCATAAATAAGGGCGCTGACAATCCAGTTGGCCACCACTTTGCCGTGGGCGTCGATGCCAGGCAGTTCCTCTTTCTTCACTTGCCACAGGATAATGGGTAGGATAAACCCCGCGCCCGGCACCAGTAGGCCCGCCAGCAGCGACAGGTGCAAAAACGTGGCCCACTGGCGGGTTTCCAATTCGGAAGGCGGCAAAATCTGCATGACGGCGGCGGAAGCAAGCGTTAGAAAATGACTGCGCGCGGCAAGTAAAGCATAAATATGTTGATGTTTATATAATACACTTGTTCCTAAAATTAGAAACCTTGTAAAAACAGGCTGTCATGCCGAGTTTGTCGGAGCATCTCTACCGCAGCACTAAAATTGATTAGTTGCGCGGTAGAGATGCTTCGATAAGCTCAGCATGACGTTTTAATTATTTCTGGCGGTTTTCCAAATAGAATCGACAACCATATTCCAGGGCAAGTTGCCCGCTTATCCATTCATGGTCAGCACGTTCCATTTGCCGTGCTGCTGCTCGATTTTGGTGACGGAAGCGTAATCAATCCGCAGCTGGAAAGCGTTACGCAGCGGTATTTCGAGGCAGTGGCAGAGCAGCGCCCGGATGGTGCCGCCGTGGGTAAACACCAGCACGGGTGCCCCCGGGGCGCCGTCGGCCACGGCGGCCAGCTCGGCGAGGAAGGCGGCAGCGCGCCGTTGCAGAGCTCCGAAGGTTTCGCCGGCAGGCGGCGCCAGGGCCACGTAGTCGGCCATCCAGGGCTCGGTTTCGGCGCGGGGCAGGTCGGTCCAGGGACGGTTTTCCCAGGCCCCGAAGTGCATTTCGCGCAGGCGCTCGTCAAGCGCGTAGTCGCTCGTCACGACGTCGGCCAGGGCCCGGCAGCGGGCGGCGGGGCTGCTGAAGGCGCGGTAGCCGCCAGCCGGCGCGGGCGGCAGCTTGGCTAGCAGCGCGGTGGCTTCGGCGGCGAAGGTGTCGGCCAGGGGCACGTCGTGGTGGCCGTAGCAAATGCCGGGCGCCTGCACGGCGGTGTGGCGAATGAGGTGGATAGTCATACCAAGTGGGCGGTTAAGAACAAATAAATCAGGGCTTCGGCCAGCTGCTGCGCGGCCCCCAGGCAGTCGCCGGTGTAGCCGCCCAGCCATTTTTTGAACCAGCGGCCCAGCACCACTTGCAGCACTGCCAGGGGCCCCAGCACCAGGAGCAGCCCCGGCCGCCGCTGCCACAGCGCCACCGCTAGCAGCGGCAGCAGCCCCAGCAGCGCAGCCGCGGCCAGCCGGCCGGGAGGCAGGCTTTGGGCGATGGGTTTGGCCTTGCCGTCGGCCAGGTCGGCGCGGGCGTAGGGCAGGGTGCGCACGAAGCTGGCGGCCACCAACCGGCTCAGTGGGTGCGCCACCAGCAGCAGCACAGGCACCGATAGGGCCCCGGCGCGCGGCCCGGGGGCCCCGGCCAGCGCCGCCACTTTGGTGGCCAGCACCAGGCCCAGGCCCACTACGCCGTAGGTGCCCACGCGGCTGTCCTTCATAATGGTGAGGATGCGCTCCCGCGTCCAGCCCCCGCCGAAGCCGTCGCAGGTGTCGGCCAGCCCGTCTTCGTGAAACGCGCCGGTGAGCAGCACGCCTGCGCCGGTGCTCAGCAGCACGGCCACCAGCGGCGGCCAGAGCTGCGCCGCGCCCCAGTACACGCCCGCCGCCACTCCGCCCACCAGCCAGCCGATGAGCGGAAAGTACACCGTGGCCCGGTTGAGCTGGTCGTCGGAGTGCCCCACCCAGGGCGGCACGGGCAGCCGCGTGTAAAACATCACGGCCGTTAGCAGCAGGCGCAGCTGGCGGCACGGCCAAGAATCGGGCATAAGGTGGGGCAGTAAGGGCGGGGTTGGGAATTTAAAAGAACATCATGTCGAGCGCGGTTTCCAGGTTGTTGCAAGGTTTGGAGCGTTGCCACCGGTCGGACGGCTGAAAAAGCCGGCGGACCGGGCACTAAACCTGAAACCGCTTCAAGAATAAATCGGGGTAGCTGTATGGTCTCGGAGGATGGGGAAGGAATTTTGAGTCGTAGTTTTCAGGCAAACTTATGGGGGAAATACCGCACGGCTGCGCCACGACAACGCCGGCAACTCGGCGCCTTATCCAGCAAAGTGCAGCAGGCGTACAAACGCTAGCTACCCGCTCGGGCCTCAACCCCAAAACGGCGCACAAGTGGCACCGGCGCACCGGCACCGAAGAGGCCGTGCGCGGCCCCAGACCGGCTTCCACGGTCCTGAGCCCGGCCGAAGAAGCGGCGATCGTCCTCTTCCGCCAGCAGACCCTGTTGCCCCCGGATGACTGCCTCTACGCCCTGCAGGAATCGATTCTCCACCTGCGTCGCTCGGCTTTGCACCGCTGTTTTCAGCGCCACGACAGCAGCCGGCTACCGCCCGCCGACGCGTCGGCTGACGGGGCGAAAAAGGCGAACTTCAAGGCCTATCCGCTCGGCTACCTGCGCCTCGATTTTGCCGAAATCCAGACCGAAGAGGGCAAACAGTACTTGTTTACGGCCATCGACCGCACCAGCCAGCTGGCCTTTGCCGAACTGCACCCGCAGGCCACACAGGCCCTCGCGGTGAACCTCCTGTGCTGGCTAGTGCCTCAGATTCCCTAAAAAGTACATAAGCTACTGACTTACAACAGTATCCAGTTTTACTGCTTGCCCCACCATACGCGGGTAGGCCACCACCCGGTCGGCCAGTTCTGCGACGGGCAGGGCATTGAGCAGCGCTTTACCAAGCCCACGCACCCCTAGACGAACGGCCAGGTCGAGCGGGTGAACCGCATGGTGAAGGAGGCGATAATTAAGCGGTTCCATCACGAGACGAAGGCGGAGCTTAACACCTACCTGCAGAGCTTCTTAGCGGCCCGCAACTACGCCAAATGACTCCAGTGGTTAAAGGGCCCGACCCCGTGCGAATTTATCTGCGCCGAATGGCGTAAAAATCCTACTGTCTCTCGACCCGACCCGACGCTCGACCTACCCCCCTATCCACCGGGACTGTACAGCTTGCTGACCAGCGCCCAACTCGCCCACCTTTGCCGCGAACTCAATGCGACGCTTTATATGGATAGCAAAGCTCTCCAGGCCTGGCTGCTGCGCACCTGTCGCGTGGCCTATTCGCTTTCCGGCCTGACGGACCTGCTCCACCGCCTGAGCTTCACCTACAAGTTGACCATGCCCGTGCCCTGTCAGGCCGATGCCGCGGCGCAAGCCGGTTTCCTGGACGAGTTGGCGGTGCTCGGAGCCCACGTCGAGCGGGGAGAGGCGGTACTCTACTACGCCGATGCGGCCCACAACACCCGCATCTACGTCATCTGTGACAACGCCCGCCACTACAAAAACAAGGAATTGCGGGCCTGCCTGGCCGATAAGCCGATTTGCCAGGTGTTTTTACCGCCCTATTCGCCCAATCTGAACCTAATTGAGCGGTTCTGGAAATTCCTGCGCCAGAAGATTATCAACACCACCTTTTGCCGCACCAAGGACCCATTTCGCACAGCTGTGCTCGGCTTTTTCGACCGACTCCCGGAGTTTGGGCTAGAGCGTGAGGACAATCATCGCAACCAATCTAGGGCGGCCGCTACATGCCAGAAGGCCAGAAAAGAAACGACGGTTTTTTCGTAGCGCGTGGCCAAGCGGCGGTGGCGTTTCATGCGGTTGAAAAACCGCTCGATTTTATTGCGGTCTTCGTATTGTTCTTCGTCGAAAGGGGCCGGCGCGGTGCGATTGGGCCGATTCGGAATTACGACGTCGATGTTCTTTTCGGCGCAATAGGCGCGGTTTTTATCGCTGTCGTAGCTCGTGTCGGCAATGACCTGGCCCGGCGCGAGGCCTTCGAGCAAGGCCGGCAGGTGGGGGCAGTCGCCGGCTTGGCCGCCGGTGGCCCGCAGGCAGACGCCGTTGCCCAGCGCGTCGGTACAGGCGTGGATTTTGGTGCTCATCCCGCCCCGGCTGCGGCCCAGGCACTCGGTTGCCGGGTCGCTTTTTTTTGGCCGGCGGCGTGTTGGTGGGCCCGCACCACGGTCGAATCGAGCATCACCCACTGCAAATCGGGCGCTTTCAACGCCTCGAACACGGCCTCCCACACGCCTTTTTGGGCCAGGCGACGAAAGCGGCGGCACACGGAATTGGACTTGCCGAAGCGCTCGGGCAGATCCGCCCAGGGCGCCCCGGTGCGCAAAATCCACGTTACGGCGTTGAAAAAAAGCGGTTATCCTTTGCTGTAACGCCGCAGTCTGTCGCCTTGCCCGGCAAGAGCGGCGCGATGATGGCCCACTGGCGGTCCGTTACCGCGTAGCGATGCGTGAATGTCTTCATTCTTTTTAGTAAAGATAATTGTCCTCACGCTCTAGCGCCAGAGCCAGCAGGGGAAGTCGGAATAGCTTTTTTATAAAATCAGGTAGGGATGATGGTTTTTTGATTGCTAAAACGGACTACCTGCATTCAGGATTTATGTCAATGAAGCCCCAGCTTGCATAGTTTCCGGCTCAAATCAGCGAATCCAGACTGCGGCGGGCGTTGCTGGCGGGCCCCAGGCGCTGAAACTCGGTCGGGGTGAGGCCCGTCACCTGCCGGAACTGCCGCGAGAGGTGGGCCGGGCTGCTGTAGCCCAGTAGTTCGGCCACGCCAGCAATGGGTAACTCGTCGTAGCCAATCAACTCCTTGGCGCGCTCCACCTTCTGGCGAATGATGAACTTTTCAATCGTCAGGCCTTCGGAAGCGGAGAACAAGTGGGAGAGGTAGTGGTAGTCCTTCTCCAGGTGCTCAACCAGATAATCGGAGTAGTTGAGCAGGCGCGGGCCGGGCGGGGGGTAGTGAATCAGCGCGACCAGCAGGGTTTTGATGCGGTCCACCAGCTGGTCGCGCGCGTCTTCCAGCAGTTCAAAACCAGCACCCTGCAAGCGGCTGCGGATGGCGGCCCAGTCGGGGGCTGCGCCGTCGGGCGTCGATACGTCGGCCTCGCCCAGCGCTACGCGGTGCACCTGCAGGCCCAGGGCCGCAAGGTCTTCGCCCACCACCCGGATGCACTGGGGGCAGACCATGTTCTTAACCAGCAGCCGGTGCGAGCCCGGCGGCGGCAGGACGTGGGCAATGCTGACGTCGGCTTTCATGGGATGCGTCATTATTTCACCACCAAACTACCCCGTAGCATGCCCATGCCGCAGGTGAACGGGAAAGTGCCGGCCTTTTCGGGCAGCAGCTCTACCAGCGTCGTTTTGAAGGCTGGCAGGTCGCGGCGGATGCTGAAATCGGGCATGAGCAACTCCTCCGAGCAGCTGTTTTCCTCGTTGCGGTAAAAGCTCAGTTGTACGGGCTTGCCTTTTTCTACTTCGATGATGTCGGGCGAGTAGCCTCCCTTCACAGTGATGGCTACTTCCTGCACGCCGCTTGAGGAGGAAACGGCGCTGGCCGCCTGGCGGGCCGAAAAGAAGAAGTACCACAGCACGAAGGCAACCAGGCCCAGGCCGACTATGGTAACAATGATGGCGGTCGTATCCATGGGTAGCAACGATTAGTGGTTGTCGAAAGAGCGCAGGCGCAGCGAGTTGGTCAGCACCGATACCGAGCTGAGGGCCATGGCTCCGGCCGCTAACATGGGCGAGAGCAGGATGCCAAAGAACGGGTAGAGCAAACCGGCCGCGATGGGAATGCCCAGGGTGTTGTAGACGAAGGCAAAAAACAGGTTCTGTTTGATGGTGCGGATGGTTTGGCGGCTCAGCTCAATGGCCGTTACCACCCCGTTCAGGTCGGAGCGCATGAGCGTGATGCCGGCCGCTTCCATCGCCACGTCGGTACCCGAGCCAATGGCCAGGCCAATGTCGGCCTGGGCCAGCGCGGGCGCATCGTTAATACCGTCGCCGACCATCGCCACGATGCGGCCCTCACCTTGTAGCTCCTTCACCTTGCCGGCCTTGTCGGCCGGGAGCACCTCGGCAAAGTAGCGCGTGATGCCCACCTGGCCCGCCACCTGGGCGGCGGTCTGGGGGTTGTCACCCGTCATCATCACCACTTCAATGCCCAGGGCCTGCAGCTTTTTAATAGCAGCAACCGAGGTATCGCGCACCGTGTCGGCAACGCCCACCAGGCCCACGGCCTGCCCGGCTACAGCCACGTAGAGCAAGGTTTTGGCCTGGCTCAGCAGCTGCTCGGCTTGGGCTGTCAGCTCGGGCGATAGGGTAACGCCCTCGTCGGTGAGCAGGCGGCGGTTGCCGATGAGTACGGCCTGACCGTCCACGGTGGCCGCCGCGCCCTTGCCCTCCACGGCCCGGAAGCCGGTGGCCGTCAGCTTATCTGCGCCCTGGTCGTCGGCATGGCGCACCACGGCCTCGGCCAGCGGGTGCTCGCTTTGCCGCTCCACGGCGGCCACTAGTTGTAACAGGCGCGGGCCGTCCTGGCCGGGGGCCACGAAGTCCGTTACGGCCGGTTCGCCTTTGGTAATGGTGCCGGTTTTGTCCAGCAGCACGGTGTTTACCTGGTAGGCTTTTTCGAGCGCTTCGGCGTTGCGAATCAGCACCCCGTGCTCGGCACCCTTGCCGGTGCTAACCATGATGGCCGTGGGCGTGGCCAGCCCCAGCGCGCAGGGACAGGCAATGATGAGCACGGCCACAAAGTTGACTAGGGCCAGTGGCAAACGCGTATCCACCGGGGCCAAATCAAACCAGAGTACGAACGTCAGAATGGCAATGACCACCACCGTGGGCACGAAGATGGCGCTGACTTTGTCGGCCAGCCGCTGAATGGGGGCGCGGCTGCCCTGGGCGTCTTCCACCAGCTTCACAATCTGGGACAGCATGGTGTCGGCTCCCACTTTGGTTACTTCGAAGCGGAATGAGCCGGTTTTATTGAGGGTAGCCCCGAACACTGAGTCACCGGTTTGCTTCTCCACGGGTAGGCTTTCGCCGGTGAGCATGGCTTCGTTGAGCGACGACTGGCCTTCGGTGATGCGGCCGTCGGTGGCCACCTTTTCGCCGGGGCGCACCACCACGATGTCGCCAAGCTGCACCTGCTCAATGGGCACATCGACTTCCGCACCACCGGGGCGCACCACGCGGGCCGTTTTGGCTTGCAAGCCGATGAGGCTGCGCATGGCGGCCGAAGTCTGGGTTTTGGCGCGCAGTTCCATCACCTTGCCCAGCAGAATCAGGGCAATGATTGTGGCCGTGGTGTCGTAATACACCTCGGGCATCAGGCCCCGGCTAGTGAAAAAGCCGGGCACCACGGTGGCCGCCAGGCTGTAGAAAAACGCTGCGCCGGTGCCTACGGCAATGAGCGTGTCCATGTTAGCCGATCGGTGCTTGAAGCCATTCCAGGCCGACACGTAGAATTCGCGCCCGCTGTAGCCCAGCACGGGTAGCGTCAGCAGCAGCAGCAGGTAGTTGAGCCACTGCACATTCACACGCTGCATCATTGCGGGCCAGAGCATCAGCATGCTCAGCGGCATGATGACAACGACCAGGCCCACGGCCACCCAGAAGCGGCGCTTGAGCTTCTGGTAGGCCAGGGCTTTCTGGCGGTCGGTTTCGGCGCTACGCTCGGCCGCGCTGGTATCGGGGGGGCGCTCGGTCACGCTGTAGCCAGCATTGACGACGGCCTCCTTCAGGGTGGCCGGGCTGGCCTGGCCGGGCAGGTACTGTACGGTGGCTTTTTCGGTGGCGAAATTAACCAGCGCACTCTGTACGCCCGGGGCCCGGCTCAGCGACTTTTCCACGGCCGCCGCGCACGAGGCGCAGGTCATGCCTTCGATGTCGAGGGTTTCGGTTTTGGTAGTTGGTTCCATTACAGCAGGTTACTATGTGGTTGCCGGGCACGGCTACTCAGAAGAGGAAGCCCGCAGCCACTCTACAAAGAAACGACGCTCGCCCAGCGAAATTGGTACTGAATACCGCCGCAGAATTGCATAATTTGACGGACAATACCGCCGTTCGAGGCCAATTAAATTCCGGTTTGTTTACCGTTGCCCGCTCATACAAGTTTATAAAATCTGGCTTCGTACTTACAAAACCCCGACAACGAATAGTTTTTGGTAACAGCCCATTGCACTTGCGGAACAGCCTGAAATGCTACTCAGTGCCGTATTTTCCTGCGGCTGGTTTCCTCCGGGGGCAGGGCGTAAACCCTTTGCAGGCTTTGCAGTTAACTGATCAGTCCCACTCCTTACCGGGGATAAGTCTGTTTTCGCGGTTGCTTAGTGCCCGTTATGTTCCGTATCCTGTTCCCCTTTCGCCGTTTGCTGGCGACGAGCTTCCTGCTCGTCTTCGTCAACGTGTTCGTGGGGCAGTGCTGGTGCGCCACGGTAAACCCGGTGGTGGTGGCCCCGTACGCGGCGGGCCTGGCGCACCATGAAGCCGCCGAAATGCCTGCGCATCCGGGCTGTCACGGTCACGGAGACCAGGCGGAACACCCCGGCAAGCGTAAGGGCCATTCATCGAGGTCGACCACCAGCCACGACTGCTGCAAGGACAAGTCGGCCTCGTTGCTTTCGTCGCTGACTTCGCCGGTGCAGAAGCAGTTGATTGTGCCTACCCCAGCTATGTTGCCGGCGTCTGTTGCGTTTTACTTCCGTCCCCAGGCCGGCCAGTGGGACCTTACCCAGGCGGTTACGTTAGTGCCACCCCGGCGCTTAAAGCCTAAAATACCCGACATCCGCATTTTCGTTCAGTCGCTGACTGTCTGATTTTTCTGACGCGCTAAGGCTCGCGCCGGCATAGCTACGCTATGGCCGGGGCGGGCTTTTTCGTTTGCTCATTGACGTGGCCTGACCACGCCCACTTCCTCACACTTTCTGGGTTTTCCCTCCCCAACAAGGAAGCGCTGTCAGGCCTGCGCTACGCCGCGTTGGCTGTCGCCGTAGGCTTCATGATCGGGCAGCCATGGCAGGCGCTGTTTTTACCGCCCAATGCCCGCGCGGCTGCGGTGAAGTAAGCCTCGATGCCTCCCCGCCGGCCGGAATCCGGTGCCGCTCTCCCCTAAAAATCAATTATGTCTTTTGACTATTCCCTCACGCCCGACAGTGGCCGCTGTGTGCTATACATTAAGCACATGGTTTGCTCGCGCGGTATTCGCGTCGTGCGGCGTGAATTAGAAAGCCTGGGGCTGCGGGTACTCGCCGTGCGCCTGGGGGCGGCTACCGTAGCTGGCCCGGCCCAGGCGCTGGATTGGGTGCGCATCCGGGCCGGGCTGGCGGCGGCTGGCTTTGCCCTGCTGGAAAACCCGCAGTACGTGCTGGCCGCGCAGGTGAAGCAGCTGGTCAACGAGTTACTGCGTCGCCCCGATACGCTCCGGCACCACGACTTTATCTCCACGCTGGCGCAGGAGGTGGGCGTAAGTACGCGCCAGTTGCACAGCCTGTTCGCCCGGCTGCCTGGCCACGAGAGCCTACTCAGTTACATCACGCACCAGCGGCTGACTTACGCGCAGGAGCTGCTGGGAACTTCCCCGCTGGGCATCGGCCGTCTTGCTCGGCTACTGGGCTACGGTAGCCTGGCGCACTTTTCCGGGCAGTTTCGGCGGTTTGCGCAGTGCGCCCCGTCCGCTTATCGGCAGCAGCTACTTTCCACCGCTGAAGCGGCCGCTCTGGATGCGGAGTTACCAAATAGTGCAAGCTGACGGACAAATAACGTAGAACCGGGTGGGTAGGGGGCAGGTATACTAGAAGCAACTATCAACCGCTAACTTCTCTTCCCATGCCTACCCAAAATCAATCCCTGCTCGACGCCCTCAACGCCTGCGTTGCCGCCTGCGAACATTGCGCCACCGCCTGCTTGCAAGAAAACGATGTAAAAATGATGGTTGGCTGCATCAGCCTCGACCGGGACTGTGCCGACATCTGTGCCCTCACAGCCCGCTTCGTAGCTCGCGGCTCTGCGCACGCTGCGCATCTGCTGAAAGAGTGTGCCGAAATCTGCAAAGCCTGCGGCGACGAGTGCGCCCAGCATACCCACATGCAGCACTGCCAGGAGTGCGCCGCGGCCTGCCGCCGCTGCGAAGAAGCCTGCCGGGCAGGTCTGGCTGCCTAATCCAATGGCGAATAGAATCTTCTGAGCGACTAACGCAAGCGCCTTGCCAACGGCGACTCCGTTTACGGTTGACCACTCGTACTGCGGATGCCACCGCTGGCAAATGCCCGAGGAGCTAAGCCGCCGGGGCCGCCGGCGTGCCAGCCTTGCCTAGTTTCACCCTTTCTGCCCGGTAACTATGATACCCATGACCACTGTTTCCCAGGTGTTGGACCAGTTGAATAAGGAGGGCTACACCGTCGACTTCAACTTGCGGGACAACTGCCTAATGGGCCCCGGCGACGCTCTCCGACTGCACCCGAATGATTTTCAAGTGGATAAGCACTATCGCTTTGAAGGTATGTCAGACCCCGGCGACGAGGCGGTGGTGTACGCCATTTCCTCGGCCCGGCACGACGTGAAAGGCACCCTGGTGAACGGCTACGGGATTTCCAGCGAGGCCCTGAGCGCGGAGATGGTGAAAGCCCTGCAAGAGAACCCTGATTCCTCCGCCGCGCACGATGAAGTCGCAGACTCGGTAGAAAAAGCGAACGAGGCCACGCCGCAGCGCCCGGCCGGCACCCGCCCGCTGAATACGCCTCTGCTCGTGCTTGACCTGCCCCAGGCCCAGGCGCAAATCAAGCAGGAGCCGGCCTGGCACCGCAGCGACCGGAATGCCCTGACGCTGCTTCAGGCCGATGGGATGCGCCTGGTGCTGATAGCTCTGCACGAAGGCGCGGAGATGAAAACGCACACTGCCCCCGGCATTATCAGTGTGCAGGTGTTGGAAGGCCACCTCGGCTTTTAGGCGGAGGGGCAGACGGCGGAGTTGAAACCCGGAAAGCTGCTGACACTGCAATCCAACCTTCCGCACAACGTGGTGGCCCGGCAGGAATCGGTATTTCTGCTCACAATGGCCAACCCCGCTGCCCAGAAGTAGGAGGTATGGCCAAAAGCTCGTTTGCGTTTTACAGGGTGGCTCAAAACTACCTGCCCGTGGCAATGAGGTGGTTGTTAAACAGATAGGGGAACACCTCCGAACCGGCGGCACAACTGCGTGATTTTCCTGATTAGGGGTTTGTTGAGGTTCTCATTGTAATGCGGCGAGTTAATTCGCCGCGGGCTGTTCGCACCGGCCCGGTAAATGGTTCGGCCGGGGGCTGCCTTTTGACAAAAGTCAGGCAACGCGGTGGTTTTTGTCATGGGGAAGGCAGCGAGCGACGGGGACCTTTGTGGCGGGCTGGTGTTCCAGCCCATCCGCTACCCGTTGGCCTGTCATGCAATCGAAGCCCCGCCCCGACTATTCCCGCGCCGAAGATGCGGCACGTTTCGCTTCGGCTAGCTCCGCAGGAGGCACGGCCAAAACCCTCAATAGCCTAAAAACCAGCATATTTTCTTAAGTAAACGCCAGCTAAATTCAATTCAGGCCTACCCACTTCCTGCCGGAAAGTGGGCACTTCAACAACCCCGACATGAGAGTTAATACATTATTCTTTTTTCCGCTACTAATTCTGCTGCTCACGGTGCGGCCGGCCTGGGCCCAGACGGATACGACCATTTATCACCTGACTCTGCGGCAGGAGCCGGTGGTGAAGGCCGGTAAAACTGTGCTGGGCATGACCGTCAACGGCGGTATTCCCGGGCCTACTATTCGGTTCAAAGAGGGCGACTACGCCATCATTTACGTCAAGAATGAAATGAACGTGGCAACGTCGGTGCACTGGCACGGGGTCCTGGCACCTAACTTTTACGATGGCGTACCCTACCTCAATACGCCGCCCATCGAGCCGGGGCAGGTGCAGAAGTATGCGTTTCCGCTCAAGCAGTCCGGCACCTACTGGTATCACTCGCACACCCTGCTGCAGGAGCAGAGCGGCGTGTACGGCTCCATCGTTATCGAGCCCAAGCACGAGCGCCTCACCTACGACAAGGACCTGGTGCTCGTGCTCTCGGACTGGACGAACCAGAAGCCGGCCACCGTCCTGCGCTTCCTTAAGCGGGGCACCCCGTGGTACAACATCCGCAAAGGGACGGCCACGCCGCTCAACCGCGTGATTGCCCGCGGGGCCTTCGGGGCGCAGCTCAACTTCTGGAAGCAGCGCATGGAGAGCTTCGGCATCGCTGACGTGTACTACGACGCCTTCCTGGTGAACGGCCAGCCGGTGCAACAGTACCCGGACTTTAAGCCGGGTGAGAAGGTACGCCTGCGCATCATCAACGGGGCGACGTCGACGCAGTTCTGGATGACGTTCGGGGGCGAAGACCCGCTGCTGGTGGCGGCCGACGGGCAGGAAGTGGTGCCGGTGAAGCACAACAAAACCTTCATTGCCGTGGCCGAAACCTACGATTACCTGGTCACAATTCCGCCCACCGGCAAGCTCGAGCTTCGGGCCACGGCGCAGGACGGCTCCGGCACTACTTCGGCTTACCTGGGCACGGGACTAGTATTGGCCGCTCCGGTGCTGCTCCGGCCTGACAAAATCGCGCTCATGCAGCAGATGGCCAAAATGGACATGCGCATGGGCGCGCCCGCGCTCAGGTTTCGCCCCCACCACGTCGACCCCGAGCAGATAAAAGCCAACTGGGGGATGCAGATGGGTAAGTCGGGGAAAGATGGAAAAATGGGCGGTATGAAAATGGGTGGCGATAAGCCGATGGCCGGGATGGACATGGGCGGCAGCGACAAGATGGGTGGCAAGAAGATGAACGACCAGCCCGCGCAACCCAAGCCAGCCATGGCCGGCATGAAGATGGACGGTATGAAGAAGATGGATGGCATGAAGATGGATGGCATGAAAATGCCCGCCGACACGGCCCATGCCGGGCCCGATATGCCGATGAGCGGTATGAAAATGGGAGCCGATAAGCCAATGGCCGGTATGAAAATGGGCGCCGATAAGCCGATGGCCGGGATGAAGATGGGCGGCATGGATATGTTCGCCGAGTACAACTACGATTACTTGCGGGCTACGCAGAAAACGGCCTACGCCGACACCCTGCCCGTGCGTAATGTCCTGCTTAATCTCACCGGCAACATGCAGCGCTACATCTGGAGCATGAACGGCGTGCCCCTGTCGGAGGCGGATGAAATCCCCATTCGGGTCAACCAGATTACGCGCATCACCTACAACAACCTGACGATGATGCACCACCCTATGCATCTGCACGGGCACTTTTTTCGGGTCATCAACGCCAACGGCGAATACTCGCCCCTGAAGCACACGGTGGACGTGCCGCCCATGAAGCAGGTCGTTATCGAGGTGCTGGGCAACGAGTCGGGCGACTGGTTTCTGCACTGCCACGTCCTCTACCACCTGGTGAGCGGGATGGGCCGCGTTGTGAGCTACGATACGCCCCGCGACCCGCGTCTGAAAGGCTACCCGGTGAGCACGCTGGTGCACGAAACCGACAGGTATTACACCTGGGGTCGCCTCGGCGTGGCCTCGCACATGAGCTCGCTGAACCTGGTGTCGTCCAACATCCGCAATCAGTTCAACCTGAGCGTGGAGAACGGTTGGAACCGCAACATGGAATCGGAGGTTACCTACGAGCGCTACCTCTACGACTACTTCCGCGTGTTCGGGGGCGTGAACGTGGAGAACTTCCGGCAGCGGCTGCCCGCCCCGCTCACCGAGCTGGGAACAGCGGGCCGGATGGTAACCAAAACCGATGCCAAGGCCGTGGTCGGGGTCCGCTTCCTGACGCCCTATCTGTTCAGCCTCGATGCCCGCATCGATAACCAGCTGCGCCCCCGCCTGAGCCTGGGCCGGAGAATTATGGTGTTTCCGCGGCTACTCGTATCTGGCTATTATGAATACCAGGCCGACTTTGGGTGGGTGAATACGCTGGACAATAACCGCCGCTTTGAGAAAGAAGTCGTCTGGCGTACCGGGGCCGAATACCTGCTCTCGCGCAACTTCTCGCTGATGGGTAGCTACGACAACCGCTTCGGTGGCGGCGGCGGCCTGAACCTGCGGTTTTAAAGTTAGAGTTGGCGCGCGTCGTAGATGCGCGCCAGCAGTTATCCAATACACCTACCAGCTACTGCAACTCCCAATGAAGAATCTAACCCCTGGCATGTTCGTGGCACCGACGCTAGGGCTGACAGTTGTAGGGGGTGCTCTACTCTACCCTACTATTTTTATAGTGGTTTGACAACGAGTGATTTGCCAATAAAACCAGCGCAGTAGCGTGCCCACCATCTCGGCAAGTTCCCCGTCCGGTTTTGCGCCGGCGCAGCTGATTTGGCGCAGCTGATTTGGCGCAGCTGATTTGGCGCAGCTGATTTGGCGCAGCTGATTTGGCGCAGCACATTCAAGCCGTGTCGGCTCAGGCTGGTGGCCCGGTAGCCGTGGTTTTTACGGGTAATGGGTCTTTTCCCGTCGGCTCGTGTCCCCATGCTTAGGCAAAAGGCGTAGGCCAGGCTCACCAAAGCAACGCGTTTGCGTAGTTTTTTATGGCAGCGCAAGGGGCTGGCTTCCCAGTTGAAGCCCCCGCCTTTGAGGTTCTGAAATACTGCTCAATCGTCCACCGCTTCGCTTAGCGCTGCCCCAGGTAAGCCCCGCCCACGTTGCCGAAGCGAAAGAGAAAATTCCCGTCGACCAGCGCTTTGACCCACGCCTGTCCCCAGACGCCGTCCACCTGGCAGTGGGCCACGCGCCGGACCTGGCCGACGGCCAGGCCCAGGTCGGCAATGGCTTGCCGGCGCCCACTCGAACAGGGCAGCAGGTGGTGGCGGGGCAACCGCAGGATAAAGCCCAACCCATTGCCTTTTAGCTACTTAAATCAGGAATGACCCGCGAATTCGCGGTCGCCCAGCGCCCCGCCGATGCGGTCTTTGCCCAGCACCCGCACGCAGACCTGACGCACGGCGATGCGCTGGGCGGCGTTGGAATTGCCGCGGCAATGGTCGAGCAGTTCCCAGTAGCGCGACACCTGAAACGCGCCCTGACCCACGGTAAGGAGCAGGGCATTGACCTGACCCTGGCCGAAGTCCCCTTCCGTGCGGTCCAGGCACAGGCACAGGCGCAACTTGCCCCGCGCCGGCAGCAGGCCCAGCACTGACTGCGCCAGCACCAGGGAGTGCAGGTCCGTCTCGCGGAAGAAATCCTGAACCCGGGTTTCGTTCGAGGCTGGTTTAACGGCATCGTTCAGGTGCTGCGCCACTTTACAAAATTGCCCGTTGCAGCTTCTTACCAACGTAATAATAAACTGGCTGCCAAACTTTTGATGGGCCAGGTTGCGCACCATGGGCAGGTGCTGTAAAACCGTTGTAATTTTGGTGATGACGCCTTGCTTCACGGGGCAGGACGGGCTTTTTCGGTGTAAAAAACCTCAAAGATCGGACCGCCCCGTTTTTATGCCCCGAATTTTAGTAGGGTAGGTTAGAGTAGACGAGCACGACCCTCCCCTACTGCCGCCGCTACGGCCGTGCCCAGGCTAGCCAGCGCCTGGACCAAGCCGTGCCGTTGCACAGCGGCCCGAACGGGACGCTCATCGTCGCCCTGACCCCGGACGAGCTCGGGGCGTTGCTCAGCGTCAACGGGGCCGTCAACGGCGATGTATTTGCCGCCTGCCTCGACCAGGTGCTTGGCCCCACCCTGCGGCCGGGCGACGTGGTGGTGCTCGACAACCTATCGGTGCATAAGATGGAAGGCCTGGACGAAATCGTGAAAAGCTACGGGACCTGCCTGCGCTACCTACCGCCTTATTCGCTCGATTTTAATCCCATTGAACTGACTTTTAAGTGCTCGTTCTTATTTAAACAGATAATCATACGGTCATGCTGAGCGCAGTCGAAGCATCTCTACCGCACACTAAATTAATCGTTTAACGAAGCGGTAGAGATGCTTCGACTGCGCTCAGCATGACGGCCTAATAATTCTTTTAATTCCGAACGAGCACTTAGCAAACTCAAGACGTGGCTGCGCACCGCCGAGGCCCGCACCCGCGACCTGTTGGAGGAAGCCATCCGGGCCGCCGCCGGGTGGATAACCGAACAGGATGCCAAAAACTGGTTTGACCATTGTGGATATCATGTACAGGGATTTGGAAACCGCTCCAGGGCCGAGTTTTAACGCACCTGCTTGTTCACGTTGAGGCCGACCTGCGTATTGCACAGGTTCAGGTTCATCTGCAGGTTTTGTTACCATGTTTTGAGGTCGGCCAGGTGGTCATTCATACTCTTGGTTTCGTCGAGCAACTGGGCCATTACGGCGCAGAGCCTCTCGCCGTCGGTGGTGGGCCACAGCCACGGGCAGGGCCGCGCCGCTGCCGGTGGTGGGGGCCCCATCGACGAAGCCCCGCACCCGGCGCGCCTCCAGCCACGGCACCACGGCTGCCACCTGCAGGTCGGCCAGCTGCTACTTTAGAATCATTTACTCATTCCTTGTATCCTACGCAGCCGATGGTGCAGCCGCTGTCGTCCTGCAAGCTGCCGTTGGCGCCTGCGCTCCTGCCGGTCATTCGCAGCACTGGCCTGTGGGCGAAAAGGCCACGCCGGTGCTGGTGGCGCCCTGGGCGTGGCTGGTCTTGCCCAGCTTACCCAGCGTCACGCCGGTGCGGGCCGCGGCCAACGTCGCTTGGGCAATTGCCAGCGCGTAACCGACCACTCCAAGCGCTGGGGATTCAACCAGATATTCTGCACCTCTCTGGGTACCGCCCACGATGAAGCTGCCAGGGTTGCTTACAGCGCGTGGTGCGGTACACCGATGGCAGCTCGGCGCTCAACGGCACGTACCTGTTCTTTGGCAGCCTCCACGCCCTTGCGGGGTTTGGGCTAACGGGTCGCCGCCGGTTTTGCCCAGGGCGGTGGCGCAGGTTTTCATCGCCCAGCACAATAGCGTAATTCCCCGGGTATCTTTTCCACGGTAAAGACAACGAGTGGTGGGGAAACCCGGCACCCGGCCGATGGGGCCCAGCTACCTGGGGCGCCAGGTGAGGCACAGGCCGGGCGCGCCGCCGTAGTAGCTGGGCACCAGGCCCACGTCGCGCCCGATGGCCTTGCGGCCCCAGCGGTTGCGGTGCGTCAGGTAGGCCAGGTGGGCCGAGAGGATCCCGAACCCCGCCCCGGCCACCACGTCGCTCTGCCAGTGCTTGGTGTTGACCATGCGCAGCACCCCCACGCCGGTGGCGATGGTGTAGGCCCCGATGCCGTACCACGGGCTTTGGTCGCGCAGCTCGGTGTGCACGATGCTGGCCGCCAGAAACGCCTGCGCCGTGTGCCCCGACGGAAACGAGAGGTTATCCGAGCCGTCGGGCCGCTCCTCGTGGCTCAGGGTCTTGACCACGTACACGCTCGTGAGCATTAGCAGCTCGCTTTTGAGAACGACCAACCCCAGGTTTATGCGGTCGTTGCGCGAGGCAACGCCGGCCAGCACCACGGCTCCCAGCTCCAGGTAGGGCGCGAATTGCAGGTAGTTGTCGAGGTGGGTGCGGTAGGTGGGAAACAGGCGGTGGATGTCGCGGTTGGCGTCCTGGTTGGTGTAGAAGCCCCCCCCGTTGAAGGTGTACGCCCCGTAGCCAATCAGAATGGCCGGCACGATGCTGGCGCGCACCAGCTTGCGCTGGAAAAACGGCTTCCGCACCGCCGAGGATACGCCGCTGGGGTTTTCGTACTTGTGTGTGGTGTCGGCCGCCGCGAGCGGGGCCGGTGTGAGGGGCACCTGGGCCAGGGCCGGCGCCGCCAATCCTGTAAGTAGCAGTAAAATTTTCAGCCTCGAAAGAAAAGCGTATGGCATGGGGCGGGTAGTGATAAAAGGCAAACAGCGCCGCCGGGCCCCGGCGGCCAAGCGGGTTGGCAGGGGCAAACTTGCTAAATAATTCTAGAGTAAATCTGAAGTGTTCCTGGCCAAAATGCCGCGTAGACCCGCAACTGCTGGCCCCCGGCTTCCGACTGGGATAATCCCCAAAGCGGCCGGTAAGTTTGGCGGGAAGTTTACCCAATCCTTACCGCTAAGAAGCTTCGCTGCTCAAGCCGGTGCTTAAGCAGCTGTTTGAGTGAACGTCAGAACACTGTAAAGACGCATCCTGGCGTCTCCGGCTTGAACGACTTGTCCGGACACCGTTCAAATCGGAGACGCCAGGATACGTTTCTACCCCGTTCCAGAGGCCAAAAAATTAAGTCAAACCGGTTCTAAGCAGCGGCGCTTCTTGGCCCGTTGGGGGCAGGCACGACCAAACCCCACCCCGGAAATCGCGCCGGGCCGATAGGCGCGCGGGGGCACTCAGAGCCACCGGGCCAGGCGGCGCTTGGCGGCGCTGGCCCACGTTTTCACGGTGCTCAGGGGCACGGCCAGTTCTTCGGCAACCTCGGAGTAGGTGTAGCCGCCGAAATAGAGCAACTCCAGCGTGCGGCGGTGCTCGGGCCGCAAGTGGTTTAGCAGGTCGGCCAAGCCGATGTGTTCGGGCCAGAACACGACCGGGGCGGCGGGCTCAGCCCCGGTCAGCGCCAGCGTGGCGATGGACGCCGTGCGCTGGCCCTGGCGCACGGCGCGGCTGCGCAGGTAGTCCACGGCGGCGTTGACGCAGATGCGTGCCGCCCAGGTATAGAACCGGCCGCGGGCGGGGTCGTAGGTGGCCACGGCCAACCATACCTTCAGCAGGCCCTCTTGCAGCACGTCCTCGGCGCTTTGCGGGTCGCGCACCAGCCGGCGCACCTGGGTCAGCAGGGCCCCGCGGTAGCGCTCGTAGAAACGGGCCATAGCGGCCCCGTCGCCGGCGCGGAGCAGCTGCACTAGTTGGGTTTCGTCCTCAGGCATCAAGCGGACGCGGGGCGCCAGTGGTGAGGCCTTACCTACGCCGCCGGGCCCCGACCCGGATTGCCCGGCGCGCCCCGCCCAGCCTACGAGGCTCGAGAGGAGGGTTTATTCAAGGAATAATTTTCCTTCGTAATCCAAAAATTATCATATGGTTTGGTAGTACCCCCCTTGCTCCCCGTCCCGTGCTTCTCAACGCCAACCTCGACCTGTACGACGGCAGCTCCTGCCTCTTGTCTTACGACGAAGCCGAACGCTGGCTGCAAGGCACCAGGATCGGTTACATCGACGAAGACGAGGCCATGCGCGGTGCCGCCGCCTATCTGCACCGCGCCGCCCAGCGGCCATGCCAGCTGCTGCTCAACAACAACACCGCGCTGCGGGGGCCCTGGTTCGCCAGCCTCGACTGGCTGGCAAGTGCGCCGGCCCCGTTCGAGCTGCAAGTGTTTCAGAACCTGGCCTAGGCACGGCACTGGCTGCGCGCGTGCCGCGACACCAGCCCGCGCCGCGCGCGGCCTAGTACGCCAGCCCCAGCAGGATTACCGCGTTCAGCATGGCGCAGAATGGGCCATGCCAGCGAAGATCATCGGGGCCCGGCCAGCGGCGGGCGGCAAACCTTCCGAAGCAGGGCCGACTAAAAGCAAACAGAAAGAAGGGTTCGCCATCGCCGTGCGCTGCGCAGGCCAAGCGCGCGGCGAAAAAGCGAAACAAGCTGGCAAATAAGAGCAAGATGAAAACCAAAATGTAGCCTGCCGCTGGCCCGGGGCCCATGCCCCCGGGGCCCCAGAACCTGGCTTTTTAGGGCACAAAAAAATACTGGCAAAACCTAAAGCCAATCAAGGAGTTGCCCCGTACATTGCTAGCCCTGCAAAGTTTGAAGACTCCATTGTTGGGGCCCCCAGCGCCCCAACCGGGCGCGGGCCCCGGGGCCCCTGCCATTACTTCGCCTCCCACCCTTTTCCCTTTTGCGCCTTGAGAAAATACCTCTACCCCGTATTACTGCTGGTATTTGGCGCGCTCGTGGCGGCCATATACGTGTTCAAAAAGCCCGACTTGCACGCTCCCGAACTGCGGGAACGGCATGGCAGCCTGGCCCTGGGCGGCGAGTGGGTGAATACGAAAAATGCCATCCAGGGCCTGCAGGCCAAGCTGCGCCAAGACCCCAAGGACCAGAAAAGCCGCCTGCTGCTGGCCCAGGCCTACATGCAGGAAGGCCGCGTGACCGGCGACCACCCGTATTACGACGCCGCCGCCGTGCAGCTGCTCGACGACGTGCTGGCCGCCGAGCCCGACAACTTTGAGGCCCTGGCCTGTAAGGCGTCCATCAGCCTCACGCAGCACCACTTTTCGCAGGGCCTGGCGCTAGCCCAGCAGGCGCAGGAAATCAACCCCAACAGCGGCTTCGTGTACGGCCTGTTGACCGACGCCAATGTGGAACTGGGCCGCTACGACGAGGCCGTGCGGACGGCTGACCGCATGAACCAGGTGCGCCCCGACCTAGGGGCCTACGCCCGCATAAGCTACCTGCGCGAGATTCGGGGCGACGTGCCCGGGGCCATCCAGGCGATGGACATGGCCGTGAAGGCGGGCCTCGACGGCCTGGAGCAAACCGAGTGGACCCGCGTGGCGCTGGGCCACTTATACGAGGTGAGCGGCGACTTGCCCCACGCCGCAGCCTGCTACCAGCACGCCCTGGCCGACCGCCCCGGCTACGCTTACGCCCTGGCCGGCCTGGGCCGGGTGGCGGCCGCTCACCACGACTACGCCACCGCCATCCAAAATTTCCGCCAGGCGCGGGCCGAAGTGAAGGACTACGCCTTCACCGACGAGCTGGTGGACCTGTACCGCCTAAACCACCAGCCGGACGAGGCCGATAAAATGGCCCGCGAATCCATTGCCATGCTGGCTAGCGCAGCCAAGCAGGCCAACGACAACGAGGACATGGGCCACTACGCCGACCGCGAGCTGGCCTACGCCTACCTCAAGACTAACGAGTTGGACAAGGCCTTGGAGCACGCCCAGATTGAGTACAAGCGCCGGCCCGACAACATCGACGTGAACGAGACTTTGGCCTGGGTGTACTACAAGCGCGGGGCCTACGCCGAGGCCGCTAAGTACATGCAAGTAGCCCGCCGCACTGGCTCCCAAAACCCCGTGCTGCTGGCCCGCGCCGGCCTCATCCTGCTAAAAACCGGCCAGGCCGCCGAGGGCCACGCGCTGCTCGAAAAATCCCTCAAAACCGCGCCCTACCTCAACCCCGAGGTGAGCGCCGAGGGCACGGCCTTGCTGGCCCAGCGCTAGGGCCCCGCACCATGCGCCGCCCGCCCACCCGCCTGCTGCTAATTGCTGCCGTGCCGCTGCTAGTGCTGGTGCTGGGGGCCCTGCCTGCCGCAGCCCACGTCATCGATGCCGACCTAAGCAAACTCTCGCGCACAGAGGTATTCTGGACGTATTTGCAGCTCGGCTACACCCACATTCTGCCGCTCGGGGCCGACCATATATTGTTCGTGCTCAGCCTCTACATCCTGGAGCCGCGGCTGCGGCCGGTGCTCTGGCAGGCCACGGCCTTCACGGTGGCGCACTCCATCACGCTGGGCCTGGCCATGTATGGCTTCGTGCGGCCACCGTCGAGCATCGTGGAGCCGGTCATTGCGCTGTCCATTCTGTTTGTGGCCATCGAAAACATCGTCAGCCGCCGGCTGAACCCGTGGCGGCTGGCGGTAGTGTTTGGGTTTGGGCTGGTGCACGGGCTGGGCTTTGCCAGCGCCCTCACCGGGCTGGGGCTGCCGCGCAACGCCTACTTCGGCTCGCTCATTTCCTTCAACGTGGGCGTGGAGCTGGGCCAGGTAACGGTCATTTTACTGGCCTGGGCCCTCATCGGGCGCTGGGCCGCCGGCAAGCCCTGGTACCACGCCCGGGTGGTGGTGCCAGTGTCGGCCGCCATCGGCCTGGTGGCGGCCTTCTGGACGGTGCAACGGGTGTTTTTTGCTTGATTACGCCCGTTCTTTTTAAGTCCTAGGCCGTCATGCTGAACGGAGTGAAGCATCTCTACCACGGCAGTCATTAAAATTAGTCAGCGGTAGAGACACTTCACTCCACTCATCATAACGGCTTAATTACCAAAGCTTAAAATTACCAATACCCGAGTCCTACATTCCTCATGCGCCGCTCCCTCCTCGCCGTACTGCTGCTGGCCAACTACCTCCTGGTGGTGGGGGCAGGGCTTGGCGTAAGCAGGCCGGAACCGCCGCGCTTCTCAACGGCGCATCCTTACGTGCATAGCCCGGCGTGCCAGCAGCGCAACTACCTGCGCCTCGACTGCTTCGAGCACTGCAACGGCGAGCAGGCCGCTACTAAAGACGGGCTGCCCGTCGGCACCGGCCTGCACTTCCTGGCCCAGCTGAAAGGACTCGATGCGCACTGTGCCTTCGGGGAAGGGCTGGTGGCAAGCCAGCGCCCGGCCCGGCCCGGCCCGGCGCGAAGAGCCATTGGGGGCCCCGGAGCGGAGGCGGCCGGGTTTGAGCGCCGGGCATACGAGCCGCCCTGTGCGGGATAAGGAGGAAACGTGCGTCCGCCCGCGGACGCACCGGGGCCCCAGCGGTACGCTGGGGCCCTACCCTTACTTTTCCCTCACTCGACGCCGCCCGACGGGCTATTTGCGCCCGGCCGGCGTCATTTCTCCGGCGTTATGTTTTTTTACTATTTACAAAATTTTTGGGCGGCCCGACGGTCGACGGCACTCCTGTGTGCAATCCTACTATGGGCCGGAACCGCCCAGGCTCAACGCCCCGCCGCGCTGCGCGGCACCGTCACCGATTCGCTTTCGGGCCAGCCGCTGGCGGGGGCCAGCGTTGGCTTGGTAGGCCAGCCTGGCAGCACGGCCACCGATGCGCTGGGCCAGTTCCGCTTGGCCAACCTACCGGCCGGCCCTTACAGCTTGCGGGTGGGGGCCCTGGGCTACCGGGCAGCCAGCCAGCCGGTAACACTGGTGGCCGGCGAGGTGCGGGGCGTGGAAGTGGCGCTGGCCACCGCTTCGCTCAACCTAGCCGAAGTGACCGTAAGCCAGCCCCGTGACCCCAACCAAAGCCTGGCCGCCATCACCCACATCGACCAGACCCTACGGCCCATCAATTCGGGCCAGGATTTGCTGCGGCTGGTGCCGGGGCTGTTCATTGCCCAGCATGCGGGCGGCGGCAAGGCCGAACAGATTTTTCTGCGCGGCTTTGATGCCGACCACGGCACCGACTTTGCCATCAGCGTGGACGGCATGCCGGTGAACATGGTCAGCCAGGGCCACGGCCAGGGCTACGCCGATTTCCACTTCGTCATTCCCGAAACGGTGGAACAACTCAAGGTGTACAAAGGGCCCTACACGGCCCGCTTTGGCGATTTCGCCACGGCCGGCGCGGGTGAGTTTTTTACCAAAACCGGCCTCGACCACAACCAGGTGAAGGTGGAGGCCGGCTCGTACAACACGTACCGGGCGCTGGTGATGCTCGATTTGTTGGGCACGCACCACCTACTGAGCAAAAAGACGGAAAGTGCCTATGTGGCCAGCGAATATTACTACAGCGCTTCGCCCTTCGTTAATAATCAGCGCTTCAAACGCTTCAATGGCATGGGCAAGTACACGGGGCAGCTTACCGACAAGACTTCGCTCACGCTATTCGGCTCGTATTTTACCTCGAACTGGAACGCCAGCGGCGAAATCCCCAGCCGGGCCGTAGCCGATGGCACCATCACCCGCTTCGGCAGCATCGACCCCAGCGAGGGCGGCAACACTAACCGGGCCAATGCCTACGCCATCCTAACCACCGCCCTGCCCCACGACGCGGTGCTGCGCCAGCAGGTCTACTACACCCGCTACAACTTCAGCCTGTTCTCCAACTTTACGTTTTTTAAGAACAACCCGGTGGGCGGCGACGAAATCAACCACACCGACACGGGCCGCAACCTCTACGGCTACACGGGCACTTACGAGCGCGACAACCGCCTCGGTAGCCGGAACCTGCACACCACGTTGGGCGTGGGCACCCGCCTCGACGAGTCGGCCCTGGGGCTACGTCACGCTACCAAGCGCGTCATCACCGATACCGTTGACGTAGGCCGCCTACATGAGCAGAACCTGAACGCCTACCTCGACGCGACGTTGGAACTGACCGACCGCCTGAGTATGAACGCCGCCGTGCGTACCGACCTGTTCGTCTTTGACTTTCGCGGGCAGATTGCCGACTCGACCGGCGCGTTTGGGCCGCTGAGCGGACGCGTAAATGCCGCCCGCGTTTCGCCCAAGCTCAATTTCTACTACCAGGCGTCGCCGGCGGTGCAGCTGTTTCTACGCTCGGGAATGGGCTTTCACTCCAACGATGTGCGCGCCGTGGTCCGGGGCACCCGTCCCGCCCAAGCGCTACCCCGCGCCACGGGGGCCGAGGTGGGCAGCACCTTCAAGCCGGTGTCAGACCTGGTAGTGAATACGGCCTTCTGGTACCTGCACTTGCAGGACGAGTTGGTGTATGGCGGCGACGAGGGCACCACCGTGAGCGTAGGGGCCACCCAGCGGTTCGGCTTCGACCTGTCGGCCCGCTACCAACTCACCCGCCGCCTGTTCCTGGATTTTGACGGCAACTACAGCCACGCCCGCCTACTCGGCGCACCGGAAGGAAAAAACTACTTGCCCCTGGGCCCCGTCTTTACCAGCATCGCCGGCCTGACTTACAGGCAGGCCAACGGGCTGAGCGCCAGTCTACGCTACCGCTACCTCGGCGGCCGCCCGGCCAACGAGGACAACACCGTACGGGCCCTGCCCTATTTCGTGGTTGATGCGGTGCTGGTCTACACCCGGCCGCGCTACCAGTTCGGTCTCACGGTGCAGAATCTGCTCAACGTGGAGTGGAACGAGGCTCAGTACGCTACCGAAACCCAGCTGCGCGGTGAATCCGCCCCGGTCACCGAGCGGACCTTTACGCCGGGCACTCCCTTCAACTTACGGGCCAATGCCAGCATCTTCTTCTAATACATTATCCGAAGCGGTTCGCCGCCCGGCCCGCCGCCGCGCGAACTTGACCGTTTGCGCGGCGGCGGGCCCGTGCCCGGGCGTTGCGCTGACATTTAAAGTGTTCGTTTACAAAAAAACCGGCCGTAGTGGGCCGGTTTTTTTTGTAAACGAACCGCCTGGCCGGGGCCCTGTGCTACTTAGCAGCGCGGCCGGGCCAGGCATTTTGAATTTATCCAATATTTTTTGAAAATAAGTTCCCGTTGGTAAGTCCAAAACGGGTCCGGCGTCGTACCTCTCTGCGGAGATATAAATTATTACATGCTATTGAGCCAATAGCTCTTATTGCTTCGCTGGGCTGAGCCACGGTAAGTGCCGTTTTGCCTGGTTTTTCGCTTTCCCGGACAGGGGGCCCAGCGCCTTTTTTCCGGTGCCGCCGCTGCTGTTTCGCTGCCATCAGTTCCATTGCCGGCCTCCACCCGGCAGCCGTTTCTATCCAACACCGCTGCACTTCACCCGCTGGCAAAAGCCAGTGCCGGCTACTCCGTGCCCACATTTATTATTAACTAACTGTCATACAATTATTTAATTTTTTATTGTTGTTGGTTTTTCACTTTTTTCACTCTTCGTTTTCCTATGAAAAGTTTTACTAAACCTCTCCAGTGGTTGGTTGGGGTCGGGGCCGTTACAGCGCTCTCCATGTGGAGCACCGTCCGGCACACGCCCTTGGAAGCCAGTAGCCACCGCGAAGCGCCGCTAATTGCCGACGACCCGCTGGCCGACAACACCGACGTGTATGCCTTCGTGGACCCCAATGACAAGGACCGCGTGGTGCTGATTGCCGACTACATCCCGTTTCAGCTGCCGCAAGGGGGCCCGAACTACTCAACGTTTGGCGAGAACATTCGCTACGAGGTGCACGTGAAGAACAACAGTGGCACGGCCGGCGACGACATTACGTATCGCTTCACCTTCACTCGCCTCAATGAGGACCCCAGCACGTTTTTCAACATCCGACTGGGCAAGCAGAACCTGAAAGCCACATACACTTGCGAGAAGAGTGTGAATGGCGGGGCGTTTGCAACAATCGTTTCCAACGGCGTAGTACCACCCTACAACGTCGGGCCGAACTCCATCAACACGGGCGTAGGCCTGGGCAGCAAGCTCTCCTACACCGACCTGCGCCAGAGCGCCGTGACCCCGGCCACCGGCGGCGGCGGCGAACAGGTATTCTGTGGATCCTCCGACGATCCCTTCTTTGCGGACCTCGGAGCCATATTCGACTTGGCTGGAGTACGCATCAACATGGGGGCCCGCGACGGGCTGGCACGGTACAATGTGCACTCCATCGCACTGAGCATCCCCATTGCCACGCTGCAAAAG
Source organism: Hymenobacter nivis (assembly GCF_003149515.1). NCBI lineage: Bacteria > Pseudomonadati > Bacteroidota > Cytophagia > Cytophagales > Hymenobacteraceae > Hymenobacter > Hymenobacter nivis. The sequence goes on along the minus strand of NZ_CP029145.1, from coordinate 435,849 downwards.
GACAAAAAGCCGGTTTCATCTGCTAGCAGTATTCTCGACGGCGACTACGTGATTGGCGTGTGGGCCTCGGCCAGCCGCCCCTCGATGCGAACCCTGAGCGGTGTGGGAGCCCCCACTACCGACAATGCTACCTACGTGCAGGTTTCGCGCCTGGGCATGCCGTTGCTCAATGAAGCTATTAATCCCATCGGGGACAAGGACGCTTGGAACCGCACTACACCCTACGCCGAGGCAGCCAGCACGGACGGCTACCTGTCCAACCCTGAGCTCGGCCTATACATGGACAGCCGCCAGTTTGGCGGGGCCGTGCCGGCCTTGGCAGCATTACGCATCCAAAAAACGTCGCTGGCGGGCTTCCTCCCCGCCCCATTTTCCAGCGGTTTCGACTTCGGCAACAATATGTCAGGTCTATACCCGCTGAAGGGCAGCGCGTTAGTGAAAGGCACAGCCCTGGATGACGCCCTATTCGGCAAATACCTGCTCGTGGCTAACAGCCCGCGCTCAGTTGACATCAAGCCCATTTTCCACACTGGCGTACCCAACCTACCACCCTACCAGCTCGCCACGGGCAAAAAAGGAAACCCTCTGGCACTTGGTAAGCCGTTCGTTAACAATTTCCTGCCCCTAGGCGCCAACATCAGCGGTAACCCAGGTGGCGATATGTTGCGCCTGAACATGGCTGTGCCCGCCACGCCACGCAACTCGCCCGATTTCAGCAACCAGGGGCTGCTGGCCGCCGCCGTACTCGGCCTCACCGATGCGCGCTTCAACGGTAGCACCGCTATCCAGAACATTCCCAATATGGACGGTTTCCCCAACGGCCGCCGCTTGGAAGATGAAGTAGTAAAGATTGAGTTGCAAGCCGTCAGCGGCGCGGCTTTGGCCGCCATCGGCCTGTGGTACGACGACTACACGCCCACCAGCCCTTCGCCGGTGACGCCCCAGTTGAAAGGGGTCCTGAACTTCGCCACGGGCGTGGAGAAGAACGACACGACTTTCCGCGCAGCCTTCCCTTATGTGCAGACGCCATGGCAGGGTTACCGCATCCGCCGCTAACGCATTTTCTCAACATTGACTCGTCCGAACCTAATGAATTCTAAATTTATACCTAAGTTACTGTTGCTACCCGCCGTGGCAGCAGCGGCAGCGGTCGGGCTCTCGGTGTGGAGCACGGCCCACACCCCCCTCGAAGCCAGTAGCCACCGCGAAGCGCCCCTCATCGCCGACGACCCGGTGGCGGACAATACCGACCTCTACGCATTCAAAGACCCCAACGACGCGAGCAAAATCGTCGTCATTGCCAACTACATTCCGTTCGAACTGCCCCAGGGAGGGCCCAACTACTCGACGTTTGGTGAGAATGTGCGCTACGAGGTGCACGTGAAAAACAAAAGCACCACGAACGGCGACGACATTACCTACCGCTTCACGTTTAAGCGAGTGAATGAGGACCCCAGCACGTTTTTCAACATCCGGCTGGCCAAGCAGAACCTCAAGACCACCTACACTTGCGAGAAAAGCGTGGGCGGCGGGGCTTTCACCACAATCGTGACCAACGGCGTAGTGGCTCCCAACAACATTGGGCCCCGGTCTATCAATGACAAGACCGTAGGCTTGAACCAGCCTTCCTATACCGACCTGCGCCAGAGCACGGTGACCATGGCCACCAGCGGCGAGCAAGTTTTCTGTGGCCCGTCCGACGACCCGTTTTTTGCTGACTTAGGTGCCATTTTTGACCTGGCGAACCTACGGCCCAGCGGCGCCGCCGACGGCTTAAGCCACAAGAACTGCCACTCTATCGCGCTGAGCATTCCGGTGGCCACGCTCCAAAAAGATGGTAAAGACGTGACGGCAGCGAAAACCATTCTCGACCCCGACTACGTGATTGGCGTATGGGCCTCGGCTAGCCGCCCAGCCATTCAAACCTTCAGTGCAAGCGCAGGCATTGGAATCCAGGGCGACTATGTGCAGGTATCGCGCATAGGCATGCCCCTTACCAACGAGGTGATTAACCCCATCGGCGGCAAGGATCGTTGGAATGCATTGACACCGTACAACGAAGACGCTGGCACAGACGATTACCTATCCAACCCCGAACTGGGCCTGTACGTGGACACCCGCCTATTTGGCAATGCCGTGCCGCAACTGGCAGCCCTCGACGTGCAAAAAGCGTCGCTGGCTGGCTTTCCTGGCCTGCCTGCCAAGGGCTTCGACTTCGGCAACACGCAGTCGGGCCTGTACCCGCTAAAAGGCTCCGCCGCCGTAGCCGGCACAGCCTTGGCCGATGCCTCTCTCGGTGGTTACCTGCTCAAGCCCAACAGCCCGCGGTCGGTCGACATCAAGCCTATTTTCCACACTGGCGTACCTAACATGCGGCCCTACCAGCTTGCCACAGGTAAGCCCAATGGCAACCCACTGGCAGAGGGCAAGCCGTTCATCAACAACTTCTTGCCCCTGAGCGCCAATATCAGTGGCAACCCCGGCGGCGACATGCTGCGCCTGAACATGGCCGTGCCCGCCACCCCGCGTACCATCAATGGACAGCCCAACAAGGAGTTTAGCAACCAGGGTCTGCTGGCCGCCGCCGTGCTCGGCTTGGTTGACACGCGCTTCAACGGTAGCACCGATATCCAGCCCATTCCCAACATGGACGGTTTCCCTAATGGACGCCGCTTGGAAGACGAAGTAGTAAGCATTGAGTTGAAGGCCGTAGGCGGCGCAGTACTAGCCGCCATCGGCCTATGGTACGACGACTACACGCCCAACAGCACTAGCGTGAAGACGCCCCAACTGTTAGGGGTCCTGGGATTCAAGACCGGTGTGGAAAATAACGACACGACTTTCCGCGCCACTTTTCCCTTTGTGCAAACGCCGTGGATCGGCACGGGCGCGGCCGGCGGCCCGACCAACGTCGTGGTCAACCCTAACCTGATCGTGAGCACCGCCATGCCGGTGGAAGCGGGTACTTATAACAACATCACCATCACCGGCACCGGCGTGGCGGCCTTCAACGGCCCCATCCAAGTGAATGGTACGCTGACCCTGCAAACGGGTGGCACACTGAGCATCCAGGGCGTGCTGGCCACCAGCTGCCTGCCCGTGACCGGGCCCGGTAGCTTCGTGATGCAGGATGGTTCAACGCTGCGCATTTGCAGCTCCGACGGCATCAGTGCCATGGGCTCAACCGGCGCTATCCAACTCACCCGCACCTTTAACAAGAAGGCTAACTACGTGTACAACGGCGGCGCAGCTCAGACCACTGGTACGGGTCTCCCCGACACGGTGCGCAGCCTAACAGTGAACAACACGGCCGGCCTGACCCTGAACAACGGCGGAGTACGCATCGCCCAAGTGCTGGCCCTAACCAACGGCAACCTGATCACGAGCGCCAGCCAGCCGCTGACGCTGCTCTCGACGCCCAAAGCTGGCACAGCTCTGGTAGTGAACACTAACGGTGCCGTAGTAGGACCTGCAACCATGCAGCGCGCTATCGACCCCTTCTACAACGCCGGGCCGGGCTACCGCCACTACAGCTCGCCGGTGGCTAGCGCGACCCTCAACGACCTGAGCGCTAATACCCCCGGCTTCAGTCCGATTTTCAACCAGGCCTACAATTCGGCCGGGGCCAATAGCGGCAGCGTGACGCCCTTCCCGAACGTATTTGGTTATGACCAAGCCCGCGTGACCAGCGCAGCCGACGCAACGAGTGCCTTCGACATGGGCTTCGTAGTACCCATGGGCAGCGACCCGATGAGCATCATGAGCGGCTACACGGTGAACATCCCGGCCACGGCCGTGGTGGCCCTGAAGGGCACGCTCAACAACGGGCCCCAGGCCAGCACGAACCTGATGCGCGGCACCCTGCCCCAGAGCGGCTGGCAGCTGCTGGGCAACCCCTACCCCTCGCCGCTGGACTTCAGCCTAATGGGCGGCGTGACGCGCACTAACGTGGACGACGCCGTGTACGTGTACCAGAGCACCGGCCAGTACGTGGGCCAGTACCGCAGCTACGTGAACGGCGTGGGCAACCCGCAGATTTCCGCCATGCAGGGCTTCTTCGCCCGCGTCAGCACCGGGCAGACGACGGGCAGCCTCGCCCTGAACAACGCCGCCCGCGTCACCACGTTTGCCGCCACCCCCAGCTTCAACCGCGGGGGCCCCGACACCCGGCCCCTGGTGAACCTGAAGCTGCAAGGCGCCGCCCTGCTGCTGGCCGACGAAGCCAACGTGTACTTCGAGCAAGGCGCCACGGCCGGCTACGATGCCAAGTTCGATGCCTACAAGCTGCCCAGCTCGTCGGGCCTGAGCATCAGCAGCTTCGCGGCTAGCGATGCGCTGTCCATCAACGGCTTGGCGCCGCTGGTGGCCACGGTGGCAACCAGCGTGCCACTTGATGTGCAGGTACCCAACACGGGTGTATTCACCCTGAACGCAGCCAGCGTCATTAACTTCGCCGCCACGACGCAGGTGCTGCTGCTGGATGCCCAGACCGGGGCCCGCATCGACCTCAAGCAGCAGCCACTCTACACCTTCACGGCGGCCACCAAGTCCCTGCGGGGCCGGTTTAGCCTGTACTTCGGCCCCTCGGCGGTGCTGGCCACTAACCCCGCTGCGCTGGCCCAACTGGTACAGCTGTACCCCAACCCGGCCCGCGGCAGCTTCACGCTGCTGCTCCCCGCCGAGCTGGGCCGCTCGCCGGTCACGGCCACGCTCTACAACCAGCTCGGCCAGGTAGTGTCGCAACGCACGCTGCCGATGACGGCCGCGGGCGCCACAGCGCAGTTCGACGTTTCGCACCTCGCCTTCGGGATATATACCCTGCAAATGACCGGCGGCACTACCAAAGTGGTGAAGCGCCTGGCCATTATCCAATAGCCTGCCCGCAGCGCCGGGCGGGGCCCCCAATCCCCACCTGGCGCTGCCCTGGGCTAAGTTGCATTTGCTCATTTCCCTCCCCCTTTTCATATTCCTTTTACCATGAAAAAGAATACTTTAGTAGCCGCCCTGTACGGCACCGTTGCGTGCTTCCTGCTCGTTGCCGCCCCGGCCCTAGCCCAAGATGGTCCCGGCTCGGGGGGCCCCACGCCCAACGCACCCACCGCCGTGCCCATCGACGGGGGCGCGTCCATCTTGCTGGCCAGCGGCGTAGCCCTCGGCCTGAAAAAACTCCGCGACCGCCGCCGCGCCCGTTAGTCTTCCCGGGGCCCTGTTTGCTTCCGTTGTCTGATAGTAGTTGTCAGTTGCTAGTTATCGTTGCCAACACCAATACAACCTATTGGCTAACAACGGATAATTAAGTACTCACGCATAAGTAAGCGTATTGAACTGAACGTCATGCTGAGCGCAGTCGAAGCATCTCTACCTCGTAAGTAAATAATTACTGTTGCGGTAGAGATGCTTCGACTGCGCTCAGCATGACCGCCTTTTTTGCTACGGTTACTTTTGCGCGACTACTTAGCAGCTGACAACTTTTTACTTTCCCATTTTATGGCTGTTCTTTTCAGTAAAACCGCCCGGCCCCAGTGGCGTTTTCTGGCTGTGGCTACTGGGCTATACCTACTCTGGTGGCTGGGCTACGAGCACGGCCTGGGCCCCGACGGCCGCCTCGACCATGCCCTGTCGGTGCAGGTGGCGCGGGCGGCGGCGTGGGGCCTGCGGGCCTTTGGGTTTGCGGCCAGCACGGTGCCCACCTCCCCCACCCTGCTGCGGATGGCGGGCCAGCCGGCCGTGCTCGTGGGCGACCCCTGCAACGGCTTGGTGCTGTACGCACTGTTTGCCGGCTTCGTACTGGCCTACCCCGCCACCGACCGGCGCCGGGGCTGGTTCATTGCCCTGGGCATCGTCGCGTTGTACTGCGTGAACGTGGCGCGCGTGGCGGTGCTGGCCCTCAACCACACCTACTGGTACCACACCGTGGACTTTAACCACCACTACACGTTCACCTTCGTGGCCTACGCGGCCATCCTCGCCCTGTGGGCGTGGTGGACGAACGGGCGGCCGGCCGCCCGCGCTGAACATGCGCCCGCGGCGTGAGGCCCGCCCACCGGCGCGCCCCTGGGCCCGCTGGCTGGCCCTGGCCTTTTTTGGGGTCGTGCTGGTCGTGTTGGGCCAGTTTCAGGAGGAAGTGTTTGCCGTGCTGACGCGGGCGTGGCGGGCCGCCGGGGCCCTGGTGAGCGGGCCCTGGGGCCCCACCGCCGGGGCCCCAGGGCTGAGCCAGCACAGCCTGCCGGCGTCGGTCACGTACCACTTGCTGTATGCCGGGGCCAGCGCCGGGGCCCTGCACGTGCTACTGCGCGGGCGCGGCACCCGCTGGGTGGTGGGCGGCTTTGGGGCGGCGCTGGTGGTGGGCCTGGGGCTGCTGGCCCTGGGGCGCGCCGGCCACTGGCCCGTGGCCACCGAGCAGGGCCACCTGCTGATTAGCGCGGCGTCCTCGCCGCTGGCGCTGCTGGCCGGCTACGCGCTGGCGCTGTTGAGCCCGCCCGTGGCCGCGCCATCCCGGCCGTAGCGGCTTTGGGCTCCTAAAAGCGTTTAGGCCGCCGGAGTTTGCCCGGCGGCCTAAACGCTTTTAGGAGCCCCGGGCAAGCATCGGCGGAGCATAGCCTGCCCTGCCCGTTGCCCGGGGCCCTAAAACTGGCGGCAAGCCGGCAATCCAGTCGGCCCCGCGTTCCGCACCGCGGCTAGCCAATCCGCCACTTGAAGGGAAATGCCCAAGGCTGTACCGGCCGTATGGGGAGAAGGCTCGCCCTGCTTTTGATTCGTGCCACCAACAGCTACGGAATCTATCCCTTTTGAAAAACTGTACGCCAAGCTTAGGCCCGCGCCCGGCGCATTGCCTGCGCCGGACGGGCCGCGCGAAACCAGGCACCGCCTCAACGTGGCCCGCCGCTTTCAGCTGGCGCTGCGTTCAGCACGGCGGTTCTCATCCCTTCACACCGCCGGGGCCAGGCTGATGAGCACCGCGTTGGTGTACTGGGCGGCGGCGGCAAGATCCAGGGGCGGCGGGGCCAGGGGCATGGCCACCACGGGCAGCACCAGGACGGACACGGGGCAGTTTTCCAGCAAGTGGGCCGTAACGCTGCGGTGAAACAAGTCGCTGAGGTAGCTGCGCTGGCGGGCCAGCACCACCACGAGGTCGGCCTGCACGTCGCGGACGGCGGCAATCACGCCCTGGTCGTAGTGCTCGTGCTGGTAGCCACGCAGCTCGGGCACGGGCAGGCCCTCGACCAAGCCGCTGGCCTGCACGGCGCGCAAAGCCAGGGCGCAGCCCTCGTCGTCCTCCACGCCGCTCGACACGTGGGCCACCACCACCTCCGTGCCCGGCAGTGCCAGCAGCGCCCGCAGGGCGCTGGCCGCGGGCGCCAGCGCAAACGGCTCGCGGTCGGCGGCGATGAGGATGCGGCGCGGCGGGTGCTCGGCCGGGGCGGTGGGCGGCACCACCAGCAGCGGGTAGCTGCCGGCCCGCAGCAGCTCGGCGGCGGCGGCCACCAGCTCAGCCGCGGGGGGGCGGTCGTCGTCGGCCTGGCTGAGCACAAACAGCGCCGGCTCGTAGCGATGGGCCAGGTTCTGGGCCACGGCGGGCAGCAGGTCGGTGGCTACTTCCACGGTGGCGGCGGTGCGCAGCCCCTCGGCCTGCTGGTGGAGGATGGCGGCCGTATCGGTCTGGCGCACCAGCTCCTGCCGGTGGTAGCCCTGCGCCGCCAGGCCGTTGACGTCGTAGAGCGAGGCGCGGTTGACGTGCAGTAGCACCAGCCGCCCGTGCATGGCCTCGGCCAGGAGGTCGGCGTACTGGATGGCCCGGCGGGCAGGCGGGTAAAATCCGGCGAAAACAATGAGCGTGAGGGCCATAAGGAAAGGGAAATTTGGAAGGTTAATTTTTTGCAATGCAAGTGCTGTGGATGGCCTGCGGCGATTCCTGAGCCGGGACCCGATCCGCCGGTTTTTTCCGCGGTTCACGGGCCCAGGCTCAGCTCAGCGCCGCGCCGCCAGCCGGTCACTCCGAGGGCAGCTCCTGCGTGGCCAGCAGCAGCACGGGCACTTGCGTGTGGCGCAGCACCTCGCTGAGGACGCTGCCGCCGAAGAGCATGTTCATCCAGCCGTGGCCCGAATCGAGCAGGGCCAGCACATCGGCCGATAGCTCGGCCACGGCCTGCTGGATGCCCGCCGCCGGCGCGGGGCCCACTACCCGGTGCAGGCCTCCCGGCGGCAGCGCCGCGGCCAGCCCGCAGTGCTGCACCGCGCGCCAGCCGCGCTGGCCGGCGCCCGCTTCGGCGGCAGGCAGCACCGTTATGGGCAAAACGGCGGTGCCCAGCGCGGCGAGCAGCGGGGCCAGGGCCGCGGCCGGCGGGGCCAGGGCAAAGGGCTGGTCGCGCACGGCCAGGGCCAGGCGGCGGGGCGGGTGCACAGCGGCCGCGGGCAGGTGCTCGGGCACCAGCAGCAGCGGGTAGCCCGTGTTGTGGGCCAGCGGCAAGGTGCGGTTGCTGAACCACTCGTCGAACCGCCCGTGGGTGGCCGTGAGGCCGGAAATCAGCAGCGCGGGGCGGTAGGCGGCGAGGGCCTGCACCACGGCCGCGTACCAGTCGTTTTCAACGACTTCGGCCGTGGCCGGCACCGGCAGCCGGGCCGCGTCCTGGGCCAGCGAATGGCGGATTTCCCGCACGTAGCCGCCGTCCAGCGCGGGCAGCGACAGGCCGTACTCCAGGGTGGTGACGGGCATGGGCGACGCAATGTGCACCAAATGGAGCACGGCGCCCACGGGCGCGGCCAGCGCGGCGGCGTAGGCCTGGGCCCGCGCCCCGGCGGGCGAAAAATCGGTGAGCACGACGAAGTTGAGGGCCATGGCGAAACGGAAAAAAATAGAATGAACAACGAACGGATAAGGCAATTGGGGGCCGGCGCCAAGCGCCGGGAGCCCTAGGCCCGGACCAGGCGCACGGCCTTGGCCGGCGGCAAGGCGGGGGGCCCCAGAAGCTGGTCCTGCGCCGGCGGCCCCCCCACGGAGCGGGCGCTCCGCCGGCGCAGGACCAGCTTCTGCGCCTCTACGGCCCAAAACACCAGGCTGGCGGCGGCCAGCGTACCGGCCAGCTCGGCCGCGCTCAGGGGCTGGGTGCTAAGCAGCCGGTTCAGGAAAGGCAGGTAGATGGCCAGCAGTTGGGCCCCCACCGTCAGCACCACCGCCGCCAGCAGGGGCCGGTTGGACCACAGGCCCTGGCGGAAAACGGATTCGTGCTGCGAGCGCACGGCCAGCGCCAGCCCCAGCTGGCTGAAACAGAGCACGCTGAAGGCCATCGTCTGCCAGTGGGCGTCGCCATCGCGCAGGGCCCACGCCTGCGTGCCCAGCGTGAGGCCCCCCACCAGCGCCCCCACCCCGAGCACGAACCAACCCAAGCCGCCCGCAAAAATGGTCTGGCGCGGGTCGGTGGGCGGGCGCTGCATGGCGGTGGCCTCGGCGGGCTCGTAGGCCAGGGCCAGGCCGGGCAGGCCGTCGGTTATCAGGTTGACCCACAGGATATGGATGGCCAGCAGCGGCACCGGCAGCCCCAGCAGCGGGGCCAGCGAGATGGCCAGAATCTCGCCCACGCTGCCCGCCAGCAGGTAACGGATGAACTTGAGGATATTGTCGAACACGCGCCGCCCCTCCTTCACCGCCTGCACAATGGTGGCGAAGTTGTCGTCGAGCAGCACCAGGTGGGCGGCCTCCTTAGCCACCTCCGTGCCGCTGATACCCATAGCCACGCCGATATCGGCGTTTTTTAGGGCCGGGGCGTCGTTCACGCCGTCGCCGGTCATGGCCACGAACTGGTGCCGGGCTTGCAGCGCGCGGATGATGCGCAGCTTCTGGGCCGGGTCCACGCGGGCGTACACGCGCACATTCTCCACGATGGCGGCGAAGGCCGCCCCGTCGAGCTTGGCCAGCTCGGGGCCCGTGAGTACCAACTCGCCGGGGCCCGCGAGGATGCCCAGCTTTTCGGCAATGGCCTGGCCCGTGAGCTTGTGGTCGCCGGTAATCATCACGCATTTGATGCCGGCGGCCCGGCACTCGGCCACAGCCTGGCGGGCCTCGGCGCGGGGCGGGTCCATCATCCCGGCGATGCCCAGGAAGGTGAGACCGGTTTCGAGGGCGGCGGGGCTGAGGTCGGCGGGCAGCGCGGGCAGGTGCTTGGCGGCGTAGCCCAGCACCCGGTAGCCCTGGCCAGCCAAAGCGTTTGCGCGCCGCTCCAGGTCGGGGATTTTAACCTTCTGGCCCGCGGCGAGCTGCGCAAACAGGGCCCCCACGGCCCCCTTCGTCAGCACCAGCACGCCGTCGGCGGTTTGGTGCACGGTGGTCATGCACTTGCGCTCGGCGTCGAAGGGCAGCTCGGCAACGCGCGGAAACCGGGCTTCGAGGGCGGGGTGGGCGTGGGCGTGCTCGGCGGCGTAGCGGGCCAGGGCCACCTCGGTGGAGTCGCCCAGCCACTGGCCGTCGGGGCCCTGGGCCACGTCGTTGTTCAGGGCCATGGCCATGAGCAGCCCATTGCCGGGGCCCAGCCCGGGCGGCGCCGGCTGGGGCGCTTCGTACACTTCCTGCACCGTCATCTGGTTGAGGGTGAGCGTGCCGGTTTTGTCGGTACAGATGTAGGTGACCGAGCCCAGGGTTTCCACGGCGGGCAGCTTGCGCACCAGGGCGTGGTGCCGCACCAGGCGCTCGGCCCCCAGCGCGAGGGCCACCGTTACGAGGGCCGGCAGGGCTTCGGGCAGCGCCGCAATGGCCAGCGCCACCGACACGAGCAGCAGCTCGCGCAGGGGTGCGCCGCGCAGCCAGCCCATCAGGAAGAACAGGGCCCCCACCGCCAGCGCCGCCGCCGACAAGCGCACGCCGAGCGTGGCCAGCCGCTTTTGCAGCGGCGTGGCCACTTCTTTGGTTTGAACGAGGGCGGCAATTTTGCCCAGCTCGGTGCCCATGCCGGTGGCCACCACGTAGGCCGTGGCCCGCCCGTTGGTAACGTTGGTACCGCGGTAGCCCAGGTTGCGGCGGTCGCCGAGGGAGTAGTCGCCGGGGGGCAGCGGGTCGGCGTTTTTCGCCACGTTGGCCGATTCGCCGGTCAGCGACGACTCGTCCACTTTCAGGGCGTGGGTTTCGAGGAAGCGCACGTCGGCCGGGATGACGTTGCCGGCTTCGAGCAACACCGCATCGCCGGGCACCAGGCTGGCGGCGGGCACGGTTTGGGGGGTGCCGCCGCGCAGCACCTGGGCCTGCTGGGCCGCCATCTTTTGCAGCGCGGCCAGGGCCTTGTCGGCCCGGTATTCCTGCCCGAAGCCCACGGCAGCGTTCAGCCCCACGATGGCCAGGATGACGTAGGCCGCGTTGGCCTCGCCCATCAGCACCGACACGCCGGCCGCCGCCAGCAGCACCAGAATCATCACGTCGGTGAACTGGTGCAACAGCAGCCGCCACCACGATTTCCGGGCGGTGGCCACCAGCTCGTTGGGGCCGTGCGCGGCCAGACGCTGCCGGGCCGTGGCCGCGTCGAGGCCCGCGGGCGAGGTTTCCAGCGCCTGGGCAATGTCGGCAGCCGAAGCCAGGTAGTAGTCCATTGCGAAGGAGCGGCTAGGTAGTGGTGAGGCCCCCCCGCAGCCCGGGCCGCGGGAGCAGGTGGGGGCGGTGGGGAGCGCCGGGCGCGGGGCCCGCGTAGGCGCGCCGCTCAACGGGCGACATGGTAGCGTCGGCCGTCCGCATCACCGCCAGCGTGGCCGCGCTGGGGGCCTCCGGCCGGCCAGGGGCCCAGGCGCGGCCCAGGTACGGCCAGGGGCCGGTTGGGCGCCGGCTCATCGGCCCGGCCCGGCGCCCCCCACCGGGATAAGCAGCGTGCGCAGGGCGCGCCACTCGCCAGCGGCAGCCAAAAGCATGAGGGCCAGCACCCCCGCGGAGGCCAAAAATGAAGAAACGAGGAGCGTGGGCATGGGCGTGGGCAGTAGGTGGCGGGGCCCGCCGTGTGGGTACCTGGGCTGCCAGCAAAGATTGGCCCGGGGGCCCACCCCGCACCTGACAATAATTCTCCTATTACATGATTTTCGTCAGGCGGCACGCCGGCCGGCCGCTAGCTTCCGCGGCACTTCCTGCCCCCAGCGCTTGCTGCTGTGCGCGCCCACAGTTGGGCCATTGGGGGCTTGGGCCACACCGCCCGCAACTTTGCCCAAGACCTGGCCCGGGGGCCGCGCGCAGCCGGGCCAAAGCGCAGGTTTCGCCGCCGGTTTTGACGCGCCCCACCCCATGGGCAATTGCGCCGGGCTGCTGACCGTGCCCGGCATCCACGCCGCGCCCACGCCCTGCTGTGCGGGCGGGTCGGGCCAGGGCAGTTTCCAAGCCAGGGTACCGGCTGGCCGCTGCCGGTTCGCCAGCTTTTTCAGCCGGCCGGCCGCTTATCGTCAGGAAGAACAAATAGCTGTTAGTCAACCGGTCGGCCGGCTAAAAAAGCCGGCCGACCGGGCCGTGCGCGGACCCAAAAACTGCCATAACCGCCAGCCTTGGCTTTGCGCCTCGTACCGGCGGGCGCGGGCCGGCGCTAGGGCCCCGGGCGGCCCGGGGCCCTAGCGCCGGCCCGCGCCCGCCGGTACGAGGCTGATGGCGTAGCCACCGCCCGGCGCGCAGTATTGCGTGAGCTTGGTTTTGCTGGTTACCAGCACTTTGCGAATGGCGTAGGCCTGCGGGTTTTTCTCGTAGTGCGCGTTCTTGCCGTCGGCGTAAATCGTTGCCAGGTACCGCGTGCCGGGGTCCAGGAAACCCAGGCTGATGCGCGAGGTGCGGCCCTGCTCGTCGCAGGTGCTGCCCACGAACCAGCTGCTTTTGCCCTTGGCCTTACGGGCGATAGTGATGTAGTCGCCGGGCTCGGCTTCGAGCACCTGGGAGGCGTCCCAGTCCACGGCCACGTCCTCGATGAACTGGAAGGCGTCGAGGTGCTTGTTGTAGGTTTCGGGCAGGTCGGCCGCCATTTGTAGCGGGCTGTACATCGTCACGTATAGGGCCAGCTGGCGGGCCAGGGTACTGTTGACGTGCGACTTATTGGCCGGGTTGTACTTGCTCACGTCCATCTCGAAGATGCCCGGTGTGTAGTCCATGGGGCCCCCGATGAGGCGCGTGAAGGGCAGGATGGTAGTGTGGTCGGGGTTGTTGCCGCCGAAGGCCTCAAACTCGGTGCCGCGGGCTGATTCGTTGCCAATCAGGTTGGGGTAGGTGCGGGCCAGGCCAGTGGGGCGCACGGCCTCGTGGGCGTCCACCATGATTTTGTGCTTGGCGGCCTCGGTGATGGCGTAGAGGTAATGGTTGTTGAGCCACTGCCCGTAGTGGTGCTCGCCGCGGGGCAGGATGTTGCCCACGTAGCCGCTCTTCACGGCGGTGTAGCCGTTGTCGTTCATAAACTGGTAGGCCCGCTCCAGGTGCCGCTCGTAGTTGCGCACCGAGCTGCTGGTTTCGTGGTGCATGATGATTTTGATGCCCTTGCCAGCCGCGTAGCGGTGCAGCTCCTGCACATCAAAGTCGGGGTACGGCGTCACGAAGTCAAACACGTAGTCTTTGCTCTGGCCGAACCAGTCCTCCCAGCCAATGTTCCAGCCCTCCACCAGCACGGCGTCGAGGTGGTGCTGGGCGGCGAAGTCGATGTACTCCTTTACGTGGGCCGTGGTGGCGCCGTGCGTGCCGCTGGGTTTCAGCGTGGCGTAGTTGATGGAATCGAGCTTGATGTTGCCGCCGCTGGTGTACGACCACGTGCTCTTGCCGGTAATCATTTCCCACCACACGCCCACGTACTTGGTGGGCTTGATCCAGCTGGTGTCCGGGTACTTGGTGGGCTCGTTGAGGTTGAGCACCAGCTTCGACTCCAGAATGTCGCCGGCCCGGTCGCTCACAATCACCGTGCGCCAGGGCGAGAGGCAGGGCGTTTGGAGGTACCCTTTGTTGCCCTGCGCGTCGGGTGTAAGGTGCGATTCGAGCACGAAGTTCTTATCGTCCAGCTCCAGCGACATGGTGGAGTAGTCAATCAGGGCCGCCTCGTGCAGGTTGATGTAGAGGCCATCCTGGCTCTTGAGCATGAGCGGCGTTTGCACGCCGGTGGGCGAGAACGGGGTTTGCGAGGCGTTCGGCGTAATGGCCGTTTTCATCAGCCCGCGCACCTCCGAGAGCTTCGAGGTGGTGGTGCTGTACTCCTGGGTATCGTAGTCGCCGGGGAGCCAGAAGGCCTTGTGGTCGCCGGCCAGGGCAAACTGCGTGCGCTCCTCCTTCACCACAAAATACGCCAGCTCGGGCTGCTTCGGAAACTCATAGCGGAAGCCCAGCCCGTCATCAAACACCCGGAAGTGCAGCACCATCACGCGCTTGGTGGCGGCCTGCGTGAGCGTGACGGTCAGCTCGTTGTAGTGGTTGCGGATGGTTTTGGTTTCGCCCCACACCGGCATCCAGGTCTGGTCGAAGGCCGTGGTTTTGGCCTCACTCACGGCAAAGCCGTTGGTGAGCGCGGGGCCCTCCTTCAGCTCCAGGCCCAAGTGGCTGGGCTTGATGACGGCGCGGCCCTTGTAGGTGAGGCTGTAGGTGGGCACGCCGCCGGCTTGCAGCGAAAAGGTGAGCGCCAGGTTGGCGTTGGGCGACTTAATTTCTTCGGCGTGCGCGAAACCCCAGCAGCAAACGAAGCTGACCAGGAGCAGCGAGTGGCGAACGAGGCGGCGGGGCGCCAACCGGCGGGCGGAGAAAGAGTGGGGCATGACGGGGGTACAAGAGAATCCAGGAAACGGGCGGGCGAGCCAGGCCGGCCCCGGGCACCCGCAACCCGCGCCAAAGGTAGCCCAAGGGCCTGCCTAAACGGCCTCACCACGAAACCAGTAAGCAACCCGGGGCCCCGGGCCCGCCGCCACCAGCCCCGCGCCAACTCCCCGAGCGCGAGCGTAGCGAGCCGTTCCGGTAGCCCGGACCTGAACCCAACGCGGGATGCTCGCTGCGCTCGCACCCGGACTGCAAAGTCCAGGCTACACGCTTACTTGGCAAGTAGCGCGTGGAAGGCCGCCGAGGTAGAGCAACAAGCCGGTGGTTGTGCGCGCGGGCCTTTTGCAGCAGCATTTGCAGGGCCTTAATGTTCAGCGGCGCCGGGGCGCGGCTCAGGTACGCAAAGAGACGGAGCCAGGGCCCCCGAATTTGCCTTAAACCATCTACAGACGGGTAAGAAAGCCCTTTTGTAGGCGGTTATTCCATAAATTGCCCCCGGCAAAGTTGACCTTTTTTTATCTGATCAGGACACGTTTTTGGGGCCCGGAAACTTTGGACGCCGCCCGGGGCTTGTAGCCCGACTAGCCGGCAGCACGGGATGCACAAGGCGCGGGGCCCGATTTGGCTATTCTTTTTCTTTCTTTGCTTATGAAAATTTCTGCCCTTCGCTCCGTCCTGTTGCCCGCCGCCCTGGCCGGCGGCGCGGCCCTGCTCGCCCTTGTGCCGGCCGCGCCCCGTGTGGCCCCCGACCCCGGCAACGCCGGCCTGAAACTGCCCGCGGGCTTCGGGGCCCTGGTAGTGGCCGAAACCGGAGGCAAGGCCCGGCACCTCGCCGTCACGCCCGAGGGCACGGTGTACGTGAAGCTCAACAAGCCCACTACCAAGGGCGGCATCCTGGTGCTCAAGCCCACGGCCACCGGCAAGGCCACCGTGGCCAGCGGCTTCGGCAACTACGGCGGCACGGGCATATACTTGAAAAACGGCTACTTGTACGCCTCGTCCGACAAAGACGTGTACCGCTACAAGCTCGATGCCAAGGGTGAGGTCATCAGCCCCAGCCAGCCCGAGCTGGTAGTGGCCGGCCTCAAGCTGGGCCAGGAGCACGAGAGCAAGTCTATCGTGCTCGACAACGCCGGCAACCTGTACGTGAACGTGGGGGCCTACTCCAACTCGTGCCAGGTGAAGGACCGCGAGAAGGGCTCGATGGGCATCCCCAACTGCCCGGTGCTGGACTCGGCGGGCGGCATCTGGCAGTTCAAGGCCGACGGGCAGCGCCAGCGCCAGGCCCAGGGCACGCGCTACACCACCGGCCTGCGCAACGTGGTGGGCTTAGATTGGAACGCGAAGGACAACCAGCTTTTCGTGATGCAGCACGGCCGCGACCAGCTGCACGACATCTTCCCGGCGATGTACGACGAGAAAACCTCGGCCCAGCTGCCGGCCGAGTGCATGTACGCCCTTAAGTTGGGCGACAACGCCGGCTGGCCCTACATCTACTACGACCCCGCCAAGCACGAGAAAATGCTGGCCCCCGAGTACGGCGGCGACGGCAAGAAGGCCGTGACCGACAAATACATCGACCCAGTGGCCGCCTACCCCGCCCACATGGCCCCCAACGCGCTGCTGTTCTACACCGGCAGCATGTTTCCGGCCAAGTACCGCAACGGCGCCTTCATCGCCTTCCACGGCTCCTGGAACCGGGCCCCCGAGCCCCAGATGGGCTACTTCGTGGCCTTCCAGCCCTTCAAGGACGGCAGGCCCAGCGGCCCCTACGAGGTGTTTGCCGACAACTTCGCCGGCTCGGCCGCCAAGACGGCTTCGGGCCGCGCCGACCACCGCCCCTGCGGCCTGGCCCAGGGCCCCGACGGTTCGCTCTACGTGAGCGACGACTCGAAAGGGACCATTTTCCGCATCGTTTACAACAAATAGCGCCCGCCGCATGATTCGCCGTTTCCTTCCCGCTGCCTTCCTGCTGGCCGGGGCCCTGGCGCTGCCGGGCCCCGGGCCCGCCGACGCCCAAACCAGGCCTAACCCCAAAGCCCGGCCCGCCGCCGCCGGGGCCCCCGCCCCGGCGCTGCTCGCCCAGGGCAAGCAAGTATACACCCAGTACTGCCTCAGCTGCCACCAAGCCGACGGCGGCGGCGTGCAGAATATGAACCCGCCGCTCATCAAAACCACCTACGTGCTCGGCGACAAAGCGCGGCTAACCAACATCCTGGTGCACGGCTTCGCGGAAAAAGTGGAAATCAACGGCGAAACATACAACAACGTCATGCCGGCCCACGACTTCCTCACCGACGCGCAAATGGCCGCCGTGCTCACCTACGTGCGCAACTCGTTCGGCAACAAAGCCAGCGCCATCAGCGTGGCCGAAGTTAAAACCATCCGCGCCAGTAAGTAATGTAGCGTGGACGCTGCGAGTCCGCGCGGTTGAACGATGTAGCGCGGACTTGATAGCCCGCGGCTCCCGCTTCGTCCTGCTTCGTCCTGCCAATTATCGGGCAGCGACCGGGCAGTGCCGCGGACTACCAAGTCCGCGGCACGTTTATAGCATTTCTCAGGTTTATGTAAACCTTCGGCATTAATATAAAATTAAAAACGATGGCGGTGGTCCAAACCGTGGTGATGGCATTATTTGGCTCCTGCGGTAAAAGATGTGCCAGCAAGCAGTTAAAGCCCTTTTTGGCGGACGACGAGAGCGCCTGCTCACCACGCTTTGGATCACCGCCAAAACGATAAATTAAAAGTCTCAATATCAGACTTTTAATTTATCGTTTTTAATTTTACATGTGTATGCGAAAACTACCCTATTGCCGGCAGGACGAAGCGAAACGCGCGGACGCGCAGCGTCAACGCTACGGAGCTGGCGGCGGCGCGAACTGCACCCGCAGCACGTGCCGCCGGCCTACGGGCTCAAACGTGTAGCTCACCCCAAACCCGTAGTAGGCCCCGATTTGCTGCACGATGCTCAGGCCCAGCCCGGGCGAGTCGGCGGTGGCGCGGTGCTTGCGGAAGCGCTCGAAGAAGCGGGCCGGGTCGCCGCCCGGGTTGGCCCCAGGATTACTGATTTCCAGGTAATTACTGGTTAATACCGCCGTCACGTCGCCGCCCGGCTCGTTGTGCTTAATGGCGTTGTGCAGCAAGTTGTGCACCAATGAATCAGCCAGGCCGGGGTGCATGTGCACCACGGGGCCGGCCGGCGCGCGCAGGTGCAGGGCCAGGCCCCGGGCTTCGAGCAGGGGTCCCAGCTGCTGGCTTTTTTCAGCCAGCAATTCGTTGAGCCGCACCGGCGCGGCGGCGGCAAACTGGCGGTTTTCGATGCGGCTAAGCAGCCCCAGCGCCTGGTGCAGGCGCGAGAGGCGGCGCGTGGCCCCGTACAATTCGGCCAGCAGCGGCGCGGCGGCGGGGTCGTGCTCCAGGGCCGGCAGTTGCAGCAGCTGCTCCAGCTGGGCCTGCATAATGGCCAGCGGTGTCTGGGTTTCGTGGGCGGCGTTGGCCGTGAACTCGCGCAGGTTTTCGTAGTCGGCCACCAGGCGCTGGCTGAGGTGCGTCAGGGCCAGGTTCAGCTCGGCGAATTCGGCGATGGCAGGCGTGGGCAGCGCCAGGGGTTGGTGCTGCTGCAAGTCGTAGCTGCGCAGGGCCCCCAGCGTGTGCTGGAACGGGGCCCACAGCCGCCCCGCCAGCCAGCGGTTGAGCAGGGCCGCGCCGCCCAGCAGCGCCGCCAGCACCCCCAGCATAGTGGTGAGGATGACGCGCACCAAGTCGTCGGTTTCGACCAGCGACTTGCGCACCGTCACCCAGACAGGGGGCCCCGCCGCCGGGCGCACCACAAACGTGAGCTGCCGGTGCGGCACCGACTCGTGCTCCAACGTATCGCGCAGCAGCATATCACTGAAACCCAGCGGCTGGGGCCCCGCTCTCACGTCCAGCCCCGACTCGAACGGGGGCTCCGGCAGCGGCCGGCCGGCACGCACCTGCTGCTCAATTTCGTGGCGGCGCACGGCCAATTGCTCGCCCACTTCGTGGCGCAGCACGTGGTTCACGCCCACGTACAGGGCCCCGCTGCCCACCGCAAACAGCACCGCCGCCAGGGCCAGGTAGTAGCGGTTGGTGGCGGCAAGGAGCTTCATTTTGATTGATGAGTTGGTGGATGAGTGAGTTGGCAAATGGGCAACAAAGGCCGTCATGCTCATCTGGCGTTCTGGTCGATTGAAAGGACTTCCTAAACCGCTTCTATCGCAAAACCTACTCACTACTCAGCTTATACCCTACGCCGTACATGGTGCGGATGTAGTTATCGGCGCCTTTCTCCTGGAGCTTTTTGCGCAGGTTTTTGAAGTGGGTGTAGATGAAATCGAACGAGTCGGCGGCGTCCACGGCGTCGCCGCAGAGGTGCTCGGCGATGGCTTCCTTGGTGAGCACGCGGTCGGGGTTAGCGAGCAGGTAGAGGAGCAGGTCGTACTCTTTGCGGGTGAGCATCAGAGGCTCGCCGCGCACCAGCACCTCGGCCTGCTCGGGCCACACGAGCAGGTCGCGGAACACGATGTGGTGCTGGCCCTGGAACTGCCGCCGCCGGATGATGGCCCGCAGCCGGGCGTTCAGCTCCGACAAATGAAAGGGCTTGACGAGGTAGTCGTCGGCCCCGAGGTCGAGGCCGGCGATGCGGTCCTCCAGGGTATCGCGGGCGGTAAAGATGAGTACGCCGGCCGGCGAGTTATCCGCCTTCAGGGCCCGCACCAGGTCGAGGCCGTTGCCATCGGGCAGCGTCAGGTCGAGCAGTACGCAGTCGTAGCGGTAGAGCTTGATTTTCTCGTAGGCCTGGGCAAAATCGGCCGCCACTTCCACCACGTAGCCGCCGGGGCGCAGCGATTCGAGCAGCACGGCGCGCAGGGCGGGTTCGTCTTCGACGAGCAGGAGCTTCATAAACGGGTAAGCTGGCCGCGGGCGGGAAGTTTTCGCCGGCCAGACTGCGAAAAAACAAAGCAAAGCTGGGGGAAATCTGTGGCCCGCGGCGGCGATTAGGGCCTCGGCGCCGCGGGCCGCCAACTTTGCTTCAGAATTGCGGGGGACTTTTGCGGCGTTCGGTGCTGGCTTCT
Source organism: Hymenobacter nivis (assembly GCF_003149515.1). Classification (NCBI taxonomy): domain Bacteria; kingdom Pseudomonadati; phylum Bacteroidota; class Cytophagia; order Cytophagales; family Hymenobacteraceae; genus Hymenobacter; species Hymenobacter nivis. Next base: position 416,028 of record NZ_CP029145.1, on the reverse strand, counting down.
TCTCCTTTCTCATTCGTTGTGGTGCTTTCTGTTTTCCGTTGGCTGGCCGTGGGGGCCCTGGCGCTGGGCCTGGGGGCTGGGGCGGCCCGCGCCCAAGTGGCGAGCCCGCCCAACCTGGGGCCCCTGCCGGCCGCGGCACCCGCCGAACCGGGCAGCCCCCAGGCGCTGCCCGATTTCCTGGCCGTAGCCTACGCCCAAAGCCCGCTGCTGAGCGACCTGCGCAACCAAGTACAGCAAAACCGCCTCGACAGCCTCCGCCGCAAGGCCCAGAACGGCGTGCAGGTGGCCGGCATTGGGGCGGCGGTAGCCACGCCGGTTATCACGAACAGCAGCGGCGAACAAGTGGTAGGCTACGACCAGGCCGTGAGCAATGGCGGCAACTACGCCGCCTTTGGGCAGGCCAGCAAGCCGGTGCTCAACCGCTTCCAGCTGCAAACCGACTACCGCATCCTCGGCAACCAGGGGCTGGTGCTGCGCAACGCCGGCCGCCTCTCGGCCCTGGACGTGCGCCGCTCCGTGACCGACCAGTTCCTGACGGCCTACGCCGCGCAGCTGCAATTCGACTTCAGCCGCACCCTGCTTGGGCAGCTGCGCCAGCAAGACCAGCAGCTGCGCCAGCTCGTGAACGCGGGCGTGTTCAAGCAGACGCAGTACCTGAGCTTTTACCTGTCGGTGCGCACCCAGGAGGTGACGGTGGAGCAAAACCGCCTCGGCTACCGGCGCGAGCTGGGCACGCTGCGCTACCTGTGCGGTGTGGCCGACACGGCCCTGGTGGCGCTGGCCGTGCCCGGGGCCCCGGTGCGTCGGGCACTGGCGGGCCTTGCCTCCATCACCCAGCGCCAGTACACGCTGGATAGCCTGCGCTACCAGCTCGACCGCCAGGCGGTGGACGCCAGCTACCGCCCCAAGCTGAGCGCGGTACTCGACGCCGGCATTCAGTCGTCGCAGCCCGGGCTGCTGGCCCTGGGGCACAGCACGGGCCTCGGGGCGGGCTTTTTACTCGCGCTACCGATTTTCGACGGCCACCAGCGGCAGCTCCAGTACCAGCGCATCGACCTGGGCGAGCGGAGCCGGCGCGGCTACCGGCAGTTTCTGACGGTGCAGCGGCAGCAGCAGTACGACCAGCTGGGCGCCCTCATTCGGGCGTCAGAGGCGCTGGCGGCGCGCATCCGCGAGCAGCTGCGGGTGGCCGAGGCCCTGGTGGGCGCCGCCCGCCAGCAGCTGGCCACCGGCGACGTGATGATCCTGGACTACCTGAACCTCGTGACGAGCTACCGTACCCTGCAATTCAGCCTCACGCAGACCGAAACCGACCGGCTCCGCAGCCAGTACGCCCTGGATTATCTGGCGGAGTAGGGCCCCGGGGGGTGAGGTTCCCCGCGTGCGATTGCCAGCCCAAGCATAATACCGTTCTTTTCCCCCCTATCGAACATCAAGTTTCCCATGCCCCGCTTCCTCCCATTTACCCTGCTCCTGGCCCTGGCCGCCTGCCACTCCGGGGCCCCCGCGGCCAACGCGCCCGCCGACGGTGAGGAGGCTGCCGTGAAGCCCCGCGCCGTGGTGACAGTGGGCACGGTGCAACGCGACACCGTGGCGGACGTGCTACGCCTGAGCGCCCTCTCGGCCTACCCGGCCAAGGATGTGCTGCGCGCCACCACCACCGGCTACCTGCTGGCCCCGGTGCCGGTGCCGGGCCAACGCGTGGCCGCCGGCCAAACGGTGTTCACCCTCCAAACCAAGGAAAGCCGGGTGCTGCACCTGGACAAGCTCACCGGCGACCCGCGCCTGCGTTTCTCGGGCATTATTCGCATCAAGGCCGGCCAGGCGGGCGTACTGGCCACCGTGGACAAGCTGGCCGGCGACTACGTGCAGGACGGTGAGCAGCTGGCCCTGAGCTACGACCGCGCCCGCTTCGGCTTCGTGCTCGACGTGCCCGTGACACAGCTGCGCTACGTGCGCGTGGGCCAGCCCTGCCGCATCCACCTGCCCGACGGCCGCATTCTGCCGGGCCGCGTGGCCGAGGTGCTGGCCACCGCCGATGCCGCCCTGCAAACCCAGCGCTACACCGTGCGCCCCACCGGCCCCGTACCCGAGCTCCCCGAAAACCTGGCGGTGCAAATCGACCTCGACCGCACCGCCCCGCGCCTCACCCCCACCCTGCCCCGCGCCGCCGTGCTCTCCGACGAAACCCAGACCCAGTTCTGGGTGATGCGCCTGCTCAACGACTCGACCGCCGCCAAGGTACCAGTGCGCGTGGGGGCCCAGCAGGCCGACCGGATTGAAATTCAGTCGCCCACGTTTGGGCCCCAGGACCGCATCCTGCTTTCTGGTAATTATGGGCTTGACGACACGGCGGCGGTGAAGGTGGAGCGGAGAACCGTTGAGAAATGACCATTCGTGTTACTCAGGTTGGCTGAAAGAACGTCATGCAGAGCGCAGCGAAGCATCTTTCCCGCGGCAGTAATCAACGGGTTATTCAGCGTCGCTAAAAGAACATCGTACTGAAAAAGAACGTCGTGCTGAGCGGAGTCGAAGCATCTCTCCCACGGCAGTAATTATGATTAGCTGAGCAGTAGAGATGCTTCGACTTCGCTCAGCATGACGTTTTGATTTTCAAAACTATACCTTTTCCTCTCATGCCGCGCCCTTCCTTTTTCCAAGCCTACAAAGCCCCCATTGCGGTGGTGCTGGCGCTGGCCCTCGCGCTGGGCGGGCTGGCTTACCGGCGGCTGAACGTGGCCCTGTTTCCGGAGGTGACGTTTCCGAAGGTGAAGGTGATTGCCGACGTGGGCCTGGCCCCCACCGACCGCGTGATGGTGACCGTGACCAAGCCCCTGGAAGACGCCATGAAGCAGGTGCCAGGCCTGCGCCTGCTACGCTCGACCACCAGCCGCGGCTCGTGCGAAATCTCGGCCTTCCTGAACTGGGGCGTAGACGTGGTGCAGGCCCAGCAGCTCATCGAGAGCCGCCTCAACCAGGCCCGCGGCAACCTGCCGGCCAACATTTCCATCAGCGTCGAGCGCATGAACCCGGCCATCCTGCCGGTGATGGGCTACACGCTGGAGGCCCCGGGCCGCTCGCCCCTGGAGCTGCGTCGGCTGGCGCTGTTCACCATCAAGCCGTTCATCTCGCAGGTCGAGGGCGTGGCCGCGGTGCAGGTGCAGGGCGGGCGCACCAAGGAGTACCAGGTAGAGCTGATTCCCAACCAGCTGGCCGCCCTGGGCCTGGGCCCCGACGACGTGCAGACGGCCCTGGGCAACACCAATTTCGTACTCAGCAACGGCTACCTGGCCGATTACCGCCGCCTTTACCTGACGGTGACGGACGCCACCATTCAGCAAAAGGAAGACCTGGAAAACGTAGTGCTGCGCAACGACAACCGCCGCGTGGTACGTCTGGCCGATGTGGCCACGGTGCGCATCGGCGAGCAGCCCGAGTACACCCGCATCAACGCCAACGGCCACGACGCGGTACTGATTTCGGTGCTGCGCCAGCCCGCCGCCAACGTGGTGGCCGTCAGCGCGGGCGTGGCGGCCAAGGTGGCGGCCCTGCGGGCGGGCCTTCCCAAGGGCATCACCCTGGCCCCGTACTACGACCAGGCCGATTTCGTGTCGGAGGTAGTGCGCTCGGTGCAGGATTCGCTCTGGATTGGCCTGGCGCTGGCGCTGGTAGTTACGGCGCTATTTCTGCGCTCGTGGCGGGCCTCGCTCACGCTGGTGCTTACGCTGCCCGTGGCGCTGGCCCTCACCCTAGCCGTGCTCTACTTCGGCCTCGGCTACTCGCTGAACATCATGACGCTGGGGGCCCTGGCCGCCGCCATCGGCCTGATGATTGACGACGCCGTGGTGATGGTGGAGCAGCTGCACCGCGTGGGCGAGGAGCACCCGGACGCCACCCCCGGGGCCGTGGTGCAACGCTCGGTACGTCACCTGCTGCCGTCGCTGGTGGGCTCCAGCCTCAGCACCATCGTCATTTTCCTGCCCTTCGCGCTGCTGGGCGGCGTGGCCGGGGCCTACTTCAAGGTGCTGGCCACCACGATGGTGGTGGCCCTGATTTGCTCGTTTTTCGTGGCTTGGTTAGGGCTGCCGGTGGTGTACTTACTGCTGAGTAAGCGGCCCAGCGCGGCCCGGCCCGATGGCGCGGCCCCGGCCAACGACGGCTTTGGCCCACCGGATGCCCCCGCGGACGCAATAACAGTGGCGGCCGACGACAGCCTGGAGCTGGCCACCGGTGCCTTTGCACCTTCGGCTCCTCTGCGCGGCGGCGGGGCCCCCACCGCCACCCAAACGCACCACGACATTCCGTGGGTGCGCTCGGTCATTCGCCACCCTGCTTACAGCGTGGTGGGCATCCTGCTGCTTGTTGGGCTGATGGCCTTCGTCATTCCGCGGCTGGCCACTGGCTTTTTGCCCGAGATGGACGAGGGTGCCATTGTGCTCGACTACAATTCGCCGCCCGGCACCAGCCTCGACGAAACCGACCGGATACTGCGCCGTGCCGAAACCCTGATCCAACAGGTACCGGAGGTGGCCAGCTACTCACGCCGCACCGGCACCCAAATGGGCTTTTTCATCACCGAGCCCAACCGGGGCGACTACCTCATCCGCCTCAAAACCAGCCGCGAGCGCACCACCGAGGAAGTGATTGCCGACCTGCGCCAGCGCATCGCCGCTACCGAGCCGGCACTGGTGATTGACTTCGGCCAGGTGATCGGCGACATGCTCGGCGACCTGATGAGCACCGTGCAGCCCATCGAAATCAAGGTGTTTGGGCCCGACGCTGCCCGGCGCTACGCCCTGGCCGACCAAGTGGCCGCCGTGGTGGGAAAAACACCCGGCACGGCCGACGTCTTCAACGGCATTGTGCGCGTGGGGCCCTCCGTGGACGTGCGCCCCGACCCGCGGCGGCTCGCGCAGTTCGGCCTCACGGCCCTCGCCTTCCAGACCCAGCTCCAAACCCAGCTCGGGGGCACCGTGGCCGGCAATGTGCTCAGCGGCGAGCAACTGCTCAACATCCGCCTGCGCTACCCCGGCGCCGCCCAAGCCACTCTGGCCCAGATGCGCGCCGAGCCCGTGTTCCTGCCCAGCGGCCAGCGCCGCCGCCTCGACGAGCTGGCTACCGTGGCCGTGAGCACGAGCAGCGCCGAACTGGAGCGCGAGAATTTGCAGGCCATGACGGCCGTCACGGCCCGTCTCGACGGGCGCGACCTGGGCTCGGCGGTGCGCGAGATTCAGCAGAAAATTGCCCGCCAGGTGCCGCTGCCGCCCGGCTACTTCGTGCAGTACGGCGGCTCGTTTGCCGAGCAGCAGCAGTCGTTTCAGGAGCTGCTCACCATCCTGGGCACGGCGTGCCTGCTAGTGTTTGCCGTCGGGCTGTTCCTGTTTAAAGACCTGAAAGCTGCGGGCCTTATCCTGCTGGTGGCCATCCTGGGGCCCGCCGGCGGCAGCCTGGCCCTCTACCTCACCCACACGCCCCTGAACGTGGGCTCCTACACCGGCCTCATCATGGTGGTGGGCATCATCGGCGAAAACGCCATCTTCACCTTCCAGCAGTTCAACGACTTCCGCGCCGAAGGGGGCCCCGTGGCGGCGGCCATCGGCTACGCCATTGCCGCCCGCCTGCGCCCCAAGCTGATGACGGCCCTGGCCGCCATTGCCGCACTGCTACCGCTGGCGCTGGGCATCGGGGCCGGGGCCCAGCTGCACCAGCCCCTGGCCATCGCCGTCATCGGGGGCCTGTTGCTGGCCCTGCCCCTGCTGCTGGTGGTGCTGCCCAGCCTGCTCCGCCTGGCCTATGGGGGCGGGGAGGCAGCGACAATTAACTCCGCCGCGGCATAGTCATTTCAGTAGGACGAATAAACTCTACTTGCACACCATGCCGGGCCAAATCAGCTTGCGCATGATGCCAATCCGAATCGGTGGCGTTGACAGTGCATGGGCTAGCAGGATGAGTGCGGGCGGCGGCCACAAACTTGCGGTCAGCCGGGTCAAAGCTTATCAAATTAGGGTCGGTGGGAAAAGCGCTGATTTTAAGAATAATATCCCAACGCCGGACACTCATGGAAGATTTACGGCCATACGCATGAAAATTTATTCATATATTTGTACCTGCTATGGTACTTACCGTTTCCCCCGTTGCCGTTGATATGGGCCTCTCCGTTGAGAAGATGGAGAAGGTGGCCTTTATCCTGAAAACCACCGCCCACCCCACCCGCATTGCCATCGTGCAGCTGCTGGCCGCGCAGGAAAGCCTGTCGGTTTCCGACATCAGCGAGCGGCTCAGCGTCGAGCAGAGCCTGCTCTCCCACCACCTCTCGGGCATGAAACTCAAAGGCATTTTGAGCAGCACCCGCGACGGCAAAAACATCTACTACGCCCTGAAAATGCGCGAAGTCATCGACGTGATTCAGTGCCTGGCCGCGTGTACGTTTCTGTAAAAGGCGCGGTTTTTTTTGCTGCAATACATGAACAAACAATCATAAATTCATACGTCTTCTTCGCGCTCATGCTGCACTACCTCGGCTACTTCGCCGCCATTTTCATTGGCCTTGCGCTCGGCATTATGGGCGGCGGGGGCTCCATCCTCACGGTGCCCGTGCTGGTGTACCTGATGGGCGTGAGCCCGGTGCTGAGCACTGCCTACTCGCTGTTTGTGGTGGGCAGCACGTCGGTGGTGGGGGCCTCGGGCTACTTCCGCAAGGGCCTGGTATCGCTGAAAACGGCCGTGGTATTTCTGATACCCTCGCTGGTATCGGTGTTTCTGGTGCGCAAGGTGCTCATGCCAGCCATTCCGCACGAGCTGTTCACGGTGGGCCGCCTCGTTTTCACCAAAGACCTGCTGGTACTGGTGGCCTTCGCCGTGCTGATGGTGGGGGCGGCCACGTCCATGATTCGCAGCCGGCCGGCCGCGGTGGCGGTCGATGAAGAGGTGCAGCCGCAGGCCTTCAACTACCCGCTCGTGCTGGGCATTGGCCTGGTGGTGGGCGCGCTCACGGGTTTTGTGGGCGCGGGGGGCGGCTTCCTCATTATTCCGGCGCTGGTGCTGGGGGCGCGCCTGCCCATGAAGCTGGCCGTGGGCACCTCGCTGGCCATCATCGCCCTGAACTCGCTCATCGGCTTTACGGGCGATTTGAGCGCGGGCACGCCCATTGCGTGGCCGTTTTTGCTGGGCTTTCTGGCCTTTGCGCTCGGCGGCATCGTGCTGGGCACCTACCTGGCCCGCTTCATTCCGGGGGCCCGGCTGAAGCCGGCATTTGGCTGGTTCACGCTGGCGATGGGCACGTTTATTCTCACCAAAGAGCTGCTGTTTCACCACGGCTAAAGGCACGCGTTCTACTTTCTCCCAACCGTTTTTTCGTTGCTTTTTATGAAAATCGAACAGTTTGAAGACAAGGGCCTGGCCCATTTCTCCTACGCCATTCTGAGCGAGTGTGCCCGCGAAGTTGTGCTCATCGACCCGGCCCGCAACCCGCAGCCCTACTACGACTACGCCCAGGTGAATGCCGCTAAAATCGTGGCCGTTATCGAAACCCATCCCCACGCCGACTTCGTGAGCAGCCATCTCGAAATTGCGCAGGCCACCGGGGCCGTTATCCGCGTGAGCAAGCTGCTGGGGGCCGATTACGCCCACGAGGCCTTTGACGAGGGCGATGCTTTTACCAGCGGCAAGCTCACGTTTCGGGCCCTGAACACGCCCGGCCACTCGCCCGATTCCATCAGCATTGTGCTGGCCCGCGAGGGCCAGGATGTGGCCGTATTCACCGGCGACACGCTTTTCATCGGCGACGTGGGCCGGCCCGACCTGCGTGAAAAGGCCGGCAACACCACGGCCAAGCGCGAGGAGCTGGCCCGACAGCTCTACCACAGCCTGCGCGAAAAGCTGCTGCCGCTGGCCGCTGCCGTGCTGGTGTACCCCGCCCACGGCGCGGGCAGCCTCTGCGGCAAGGCCCTAAGCGGAGCCAATAGCAGCACCATCGGGACCGAGAAAACCGGTAACCCCATGCTGCGCCCGCTGGGCGAGGAAGCTTTCATCAAAGAGCTACTGGCCGACCAGCCCTTCATTCCCAAATACTTCGGCTACGATGTGGCCCTCAACAAGGCCGGTGCGCCCGCCTATGCGCCGAGCGTGCAGCGGGTGCCGCGCCTGGCTGCCGGCACGGCGCTGGCCGCCGGGGCCGTGGTAATAGACGCGCGCCCCGAGGCTGTATTCAAAAAAGGCCACGTGGCCGGGGCCATCAACATCCAGCAGGGCGGCAAGTTCGAGACCTGGCTGGGCTCCATTGTGGGGCCGGAAGAGTCGTTTTACCTCCTCGCCACCGACGCGGCAACGCGGGAAGACCTGATTCAGAAAACGGCCAAAATCGGCTACGAGCCGCTGCTTGCGGGCGCGCTTGTGGGCACCCCAGCCACCGGGGCCACAATGCCGGTGCTCGACGTGGAGCAGTTTCGCCAGCATCCGGAGCGCTACACCATCGTGGATATCCGCAACCCGGTGGAGCACCGCGACGAGCCCATTTTCACGGGCTCCCTCAGCATTCCGCTGCCCGAGCTGCGCGAGCGGGCCCCCGAGATTCCGACTGGCAAGCCGGTGGTGGTGCATTGCGCGGGCGGCTACCGCTCAGCGGCCGGCAGCAGCATCGTGGCCGCCGCCCTGCCCGGCACCGAAGTGCTGGATTTGGGCGAGGCCGTGAAGTCCTTCCAGCCAGCCACGGCGGCGCACTAAGCAGCTCGGCAGCGTAACAGCAGTTACCAAACTGACATTGCTTTCTTCGCAGCTCGTTGTTTTGCAAAACAAGCGACGCTTAAAAAACCCCCGCCCACAATTCACTGCTCAGGCCCGGCGCACGGGTTCTCCCCATTCTGTTTTACCCCACCCTTTCATAATGTTCAGTATTTCGCAAGCTCCCGCTCCGGCTTATCAAAACCTGACGCCTGCGCAATTCGCCGAGGGCCTGCGCCAGTCCGGCGCGGTGCTCCTGGACGTGCGCCGGCCCGACGGATTCACCGCCGGCCATCTGCCTAGCGCAGTCAACATCGACGTTACCGCACCCGACTTCGGACTGCGCTTAGTGGCACTCGCCAAAAACCGGCCCACCAACATGTACTGCCGCAGCGGGGCCCGCTCGGCCAGAGCGGCTGAGCAGCTCACCAAGGCCGGCTTCTCCCACATCAGCAACCTGCTGGGCGGGGTGCTCGGCTGGCCCGAGCCGCTGACGACCAAATAGCCCCTCTTTTCTATTCCGAAACCTATTTTTATGCTTGAATTTCTGCGCCAACCCTGGCCCTGGTACGTGGCCGGGCCGCTCATTGGCCTGACGGTACCGGCGCTGCTACTAGTGGGCAATAAGGCACTAGGTATCAGCAGCTCACTGCGCCATGTGTGCGCGGCCTGCCTACCGGCGGGCATCCCGTTTCTGACCTATAACTGGCGGGCCGAAACCTGGAACCTGGTGTTTGTACTGGGCATTGCGCTGGGCGGCTTCCTCGGCTACCGGGTGCTGGGCCACCCCGCGGCCGTCAACATCTCGGCCGCCACGGTGCACGACCTGAAAACGCAGCTGCACCTCACCGATTTTTCGGGCCTGCTGCCGCGCGAGCTGTTCGCGCTCGACAACCTGGCCAACTGGAAGGGCTGGGTATTTCTGGTGCTGGGCGGCTTTCTGGTGGGCTTTGGTACGCGCTACGCGGGCGGCTGCACCTCGGGCCACGCCATTTCGGGGCTGTCCAACCTGCAATGGGTGTCGCTGGTGGCGGTTGTCGGCTTTTTTGCCGGGGGCCTGGTAATGACATGGGTCATTTACCCGCTGTTGTTTTAAGTACTTGGCCTGAATGAATTGCGTATTGATTCAGCGGCAACAAGCTGAACTCGAACAGGAAAACCAACAGCTATCAGCTAAGGGCCGCTTAAAGGCCCCTCTGCTAATATCCTAATAATTAACTCCTTAAATTAGTGTTTATGGGAGCCATTTCCCCGAGTGCCGTCAATTTCTGGAATGTGCGCTACGCGGAGGAAGCCTACGCTTACGGCACCGAGCCGAACGCCTACTTCCGCCAGCGGCTCGATGCGCTGCCGCCCGGCCGCCTGCTGCTACTGGCCGAGGGTGAGGGCCGCAACGCGGTGTACGCCGCCCAGTGCGGCTGGGAGGTAACCGCCGTGGATTTCAGCGCTGAGGCCCGCGCCAAGGCTCTGCGGCTGGCCGGGGCCCAGGGCGTGCGCCTCGACTACCAGGTGGCCGGCCTCATGGCCCTGGGCTGGCGGCGCCCCGGCCACTACGATGCCGTGGGCTTCATTTACGCCCACCTGGCGCCGGCCGATCGCCGGGCGGTGCACGCCGCCGCGGCCGCCAGCCTGGCCCCCGGCGGCCACCTATTCTTGGAGACCTTCAGCCCGCAGCAGCTGGGCTTGCCCTCGGGCGGCCCGCGCGTGGCTGGCATACGCTACGAGCCGGCAGCGCTGGCCGGAGACTTTGCCGGGCTCGCCCTACTCGAAAATCAAACGCTGGGCGTGATGCTGCGCGAAGGCAGCTTCCATGCCGGCCCGGCCAGTGTGGTGCGCCTGCTGGCCACGCGCCCCGCCTCCCGCGAAGCGCTTACCGAATCTGATTACCCGATATGAAATATCTTAAATACCTGCTACTGGGCACGTTGTTCGGCATCGTGCTCACCAAGAGCGAAGTCATCAGCTGGTTTCGGATTCAAGAAATGTTCCGCTTCCAGGCGTTCCATATGTACGGCGTCATCGGGTCGGCCATTGTGGTTGGCATAGTTTCGATTCAGCTCATCAAGCGCAACCACCTCACAACCATCGCTGGCGAGCCCATCGTTATTGCCGACAAAAAATTCAATCACGGCATTTGGATTGGGGGCTTTATTTTCGGGCTCGGTTGGGCCATTACCGGGGCCTGCCCCGGCCCGCTGTTTGCGCAGCTGGGCAGCGGCGTGGGCGCGGCCGCCGTCCTGATTCTGGCCGCGCTGGCCGGCACCTGGACCTATGGCGCCCTGCGCGAAAAACTGCCTTACTGAACGCACCACCGGCTTCGATCTTAACTCCACCACGCCATGAAACCCACGGAAGAACGGGTGCTGCTACCCGGCCTGGTGCGCCTGCTGATGCTGCTGACGGCGGCCCTGGTGCTGGTGGTGGTGGTGGTCATCATTCAGTTTTATGGCCCAGTGGCCGCGTCCGCCCCGGTGGCCAACGAAGCCACCGACGGCCCTCCCCTACCCGGCAGCTACCACCGCCCGGCCGTTCGGGCCCCCGATACAGCCACGATTCCATCCACGGCGGCCGGCCGCCAGGTTCGCTACGGGCGGGAGCTGATTGCGCACACAGCCCGGTACCTGGGGCCCCAAGGCTCGGTGGCCCACCTCACCAACGGCATGAACTGCCAGAATTGCCACCTGCAGGCCGGCACCCAGGGCTTTGCCAACAACTACCTGGCCGTGGCCGCCACCTACCCCAAGCTGCGCGCCCGCTCGGGCACGGTGGTGAGCATTGAGCAGCGCGTGGCCGACTGCATGGAGCACAGCCTCAACGGCCGGGCCGTGCCCGACAGCAGCCGCGAGATGCGCGCCATCGTGGCCTACATCACGTGGCTGGGGCAGGGCATTCCCAAGGGGAAAAAGGTGTACGGCACGGGCTTCGTTAAACTGCCCTACCTCGCCCGGGCGGCCAACCAGGTGGTAGGCAAGGCCGTGTTTGCCACCAAGTGCCAGCGCTGCCACGGCCCCGCCGGGCAAGGCCAGCCGCTGGCCGATAATACGGGCTACCAGTACCCGCCGCTCTGGGGCCCCAACAGCTACAACGACGGCGCGGGCCTGTTCCGGGTCACCAACCTGGCGCGCTATGTGAAGGCAGCCATGCCCTTCGGGGCCACCTTCGACCAGCCGCAGCTCACCAACGAGCAGGCTTGGGACGTGGCGGCGTTCGTGAATTCGCAGCCCCGCCCGCACCTGGCCACGCCCCACGACTGGCCCGACATCAGCAAGAAGCCGGTGGACCAGCCCCACGGGCCCTACGCCGATAAGTTTTCGGAAAAGCAGCACAAGTACGGCCCCTACCAGCCCATCGAGGACGCGCACCCCCAACCCGCCAAAGCCAACTGATTTCCTCGTGCCTGCGCGGGCCCGGCTACGCAACAGCCCGCCCTGTATCCTGACTTGAGAACCGCTTTAGAGCGAATTTTACAACAGGATACGGATTTTAAGAGAGATAAAAGTGAAGAGATAAAAAATTAAAAATCTGTATGTTAACTCTTAATTTTTTAACTAATTGCGCCCAAATGGAAACCGCGCTAATAAGCACGGCCTGCCTTCGTAGGGCCAGCTTAATGCTTCGCGCGGCTACCCGTTTCGGGGCTGGGCGAAGGAACCGCGGGGCTGGTTGCTTTACATTTACAAAATCCTGCCGAGTGACGCCTACGGCGAGGCCCGCTACGTGGTGAACAAGTTGGACGGGCGCTTACTGAACGCAATTACAAACCACGAATTCCAGCCTCCTTCCCCATGAAGTCATCCGCTCGTTACCCGGCGCTGGGCGCCGCTTTTATGCTGGCGCTGCTGGGCACGCCGGCGCGTGCGCAAACCCCGGCCACAACTCCGGCCACAGCCACGACCCCCGCGCCAGCCACTCCCCCGGCCACTCCCCCGGCCACTCCCCCGGCCACTCCCCCGGCCACTCCCCCGGCCACGCCACCCGCCAGCGCACCAGCCCCGGTGCTGGGGGCCCCCAACGCCGCCGCCGCTACCCAGGCAGCCCGGTTTCACGGGGCCCCGGCCCGCAAGGCGCACTACCGCGCCATTTACCAGCTCAACAGCAACGACCCCAAGATTATTGGCAGAACGCTACAGGCCCTGCAGGCCGCCCTGTCAGACCCGCGCCTGAAGGGCAAGCTGGAGCTGGAGCTGATTGTATTCAGCGGCGGCACCACGGCCCTGCGTAAGAACCAGCCCTACGAGGCCGATGTGCTAGCCTTGCAGCAGGCCGGCGTTATCCTGGCGCAATGCGAAAATTCGATGAAGGCCCAGAACCTCACCCCGGCCGATATGCTGCCCTATATCTCGATTGTGCCCACTGCCAACGGCGAGCTGATTATCCGGCAGGCTGAGGGCTGGGCCCTAGTGCACTTGTAGCGCACGGGAGCGCGTTTCTCCAATGCTACCCCAGCTAAATAGACCGTTGTAAATTATTGATCCATTAGCTTTTAGCTAATGGCTTTCTTTTTGGGCGGTGGTCTAAAAGGAGGTGGCCCGGCGAATTGCCCGAAGGGCTTGGTCGGGCCACTCTGGCTATTGAACAGCGGTTCCGGGGCGTGGCAAGAGTGGCCCGACGACGAAAAAAGTCGCCGGACCACCCCACTTTAGCCCACCGCCAAAAGAACGTCATGCAGCGCGCAACGTAGCATCTGCACAGCGAAAACTTTCGGCTCGTATAGCCCATGCGCCGCTTGGAAGTAAACCGACGGGGAGGATTGTTCATGGTGCACAAAACGGGCACCATGAACAATCCTCCCCGTCGGTTTACTTCCAAGCCTTAAGCGCAGTTTTCAGGTGCGGTATTTTCCGTTTTCTGAGAGGGCCCCTACTCCAGCACCAGCACGCGGAAAGTGTTGGGCACGGTGCTCAGGCGCGGGTGGGGCACGGCGGGCGTGGGGGCCGGGGCGGGGCCCAGGTCGGCGGTGGGCAGGTAGAGGCGGTGGGTGGCCGGATCGAGGACGAGGGTGCGGGCCCCGCGCGCAGTGGCCAGCGTTTGGGCCACGCTGAATTTCTCGGGGCCGTCTTCGTGCACCACCGTTACGGTGCCGCTGCCGTTGGAGCTGACCGCCACCTGTCGGCCTTCGTCGAACACCACACCGTCTACGCCGCTGCCGATGGGCAGGGTGGCCAGCACTTTGCCGTTGTCGGCGTCGAGCACCACCATTTTTTCGTTGGCGCACACGCTAAACAGGCGGCGGTGGGCGCGGTCGAGGGCCAGGCCGGTAGGCTCTTCGCCGGGGCCCAGCGGCCAGCGGTGCTTTTCCTTCAGCGTTTTGGCGTCGAAGGCCACGATTTCGCTCTTATCTTCGAGGTTGACGAACACCGTGCCTTTGCCGTCGCTCACGCCCGCTTCGGGGGCCCCGCCCAGCTCGGCGGTGCCCACGGGCTGGCCAGTGGCGGCGTCGAGCACGGTGGCCGTGGTGGCGCCGTTGTTGAAGACGAACACCCGCTTCGAGAATTCGTCGTAGAGCAGCGCATCGGGCTTGGTGCCGGTGGGCACGGTGGCCGTCACGGCCAGGGTTTTGGGGTCAAATTCCACCACCGTGTTGGTTTTGCCGCAACTGACGTAGCCGCGCCCCTGCGCCACCACGATGCCGTGCACGCCCGCCGTGTTGGGGATGGTGCCCACCTTGCGGCCGCTGGCCAGGTCGAGCACTTCCACCCGGGTAGCGTGCGAGGCGTAGACGCGTCCGCCGGCGTGGTCCACGGAAATGTAGTCCCAGCCCCCTTCGCCGCCCACCGGCCAGGTGGTAGCCACGCGGTAGGCGGGCGCGGGGCCCTGTTGGGCGGGGGCCCCGGCGAGGGCCCCCAGCAGGAGGATGGACAGCAGCGGTTGGGTCATGGGTGTGGGTGATAAGGAGACAACAAGTGGTTTATTATAGGTTATTTATACGAGAATATTCAACCGTCCAGACGCCCCCCGGCCCAGCTACCTGGGGCGCCAGGTGAGGCACAGGCCGGGCGCGCCGCCGTAGTAGCTGGGCACCAGGCCCACGTCGCGCCCGATGGCCTTGCGGCCCCAGCGGTTGCGGTGCGTCAGGTAGGCCAGGTGGGCCGAGAGGATCCCGAACCCCGCCCCGGCCACCACGTCGCTCTGCCAGTGCTTGGTGTTGACCATGCGCAGCACCCCCACGCCGGTGGCGATGGTGTAGGCCCCGATGCCGTACCACGGGCTTTGGTCGCGCAGCTCGGTGTGCACGATGCTGGCCGCCAGAAACGCCTGCGCCGTGTGCCCCGACGGAAACGAGAGGTTATCCGAGCCGTCGGGCCGCTCCTCGTGGCTCAGGGTCTTGACCACGTACACGCCCGTGAGCATTATCAGCTCGCTTTTGAGAACGACCAACCCCAGGTTTGTGCGGTCGTTGCGCGAGGCAACGCCGGCCAGCACCACAGCTCCCAGCTCCAGGTAGGGCGCGAATTGCAGGTAGTTGTCCAGGTGGGTGCGGTAGGTGGGAAACAGGCGGTGGATGTCGCGGTTGGCGTCCTGGTTGGTGTAGAAGCCCCCCCCGTTGAAGGTGTACGCCCCGTAGCCAATCAGAATGGCCGGCACGATGCTGGCGCGCACCAGCTTGCGCTGGAAAAACGGCTTCCGTACCGCCGAGGATACGCCGCTGGGATTTTCGTACTTGTGTATGGTGTCGGCCAGTGCCGGAACCGGGGCCGCTGGGGGCAATACTTGGGCCTGCGCGGCGGGGCCCGTCCCGGTAATTAAAGCCAAAAAAACCAGCGTGGCGGCGCCCGTGCGTAGCCCCTGCTTGCGAATGATAGGAGGAAAAAATTGCATTAAGTGCCTTGCTAATAAAACAAAATTTGTGGTTAAATCTGTCGCAAACCTGTAGCCGCAAGAGCTACGGGGGCCCCGGAACCGCGGGTTTGCGTCCAAAAGCCAACTACGGCGCAGCTAGGCGGTTAGGTTACCAAATCGTTAGGTAATCGCCCAGCAACAAGGGCCCCGGTTGTCGCCTCAGCGCCTGGGAATCAGCTCCGGGGCCCCATGCCAATTATACTGCTCACGAAGTGGAATGCGAAAACGAAGTAGGGTGCGGGGCTTGCCCCCGCCCGTCCTTGAACGGTTCGATCGGCTTTCGTTCAACGACGGGCGGGGACCAGCCCCGCACCCTACTTCGTGACGAGTATAGCCGCGCAGACGCTGCAAGTCCACACGGCTTTACTCGTGGCAAAGTGAGTTGCGAAAAATGCAGAACGGAGTGGCACTTCGTTGCGCACCAGCAGTTGGGCCACGCGTTGAAGCGGAGCGCCACTCCGCTCTACATTTTTCGCGGCCTACTTCGGCACGAGTACCAGAGCCTGGTGCGCAACGTGCGGACTCGCAGCGTCCACGCTACTGGTTACGGCTGTCGGTAGAGCACGCCGCCCTTCATCACGAGGCGCACTTGGCGCAGGGCTTCTACTTGCCGGGTGGGGTCGCCGGCCACGGCCACGAGGTCGGCGAGCAGGCCGGGGGCGATGCGGCCGCGGTCGGCGAGGTGGAAAACCTGGGCGTTGCCGGCGGTAGCGGCACGCAGCACTTGCAGCGGGGCCAGGCCGTAGTCGTTCACCAGCAGTTCCAGTTCGCGGGCATTGTCGCCGTGCGGAAACACGCCCACGTCGCCGCCCATTACCAGCGTCACGCCGGCTTGCAGCGCCGCCTGCACGGCGCGGTGCTTGGCCAGCACCCGCTCGGGCGTGGGGCCCTGGCCTTTTTTCCAGCCCTTGTACTGCGAAGTGGCGTCGGTGGCGGCCACGGTGGGGCACAGGGCCACGCCGCGCTGCTTCATCAGGCGGAACACTTCGGGCGTGCCGGCATCGCCGTGCTCGATGGTTTCGACGCCCGCCAGCACGGCGCGGCGCATCCCCTCGGCGGTGCTGGCGTGGGCCACCACGCCGCGGCCCGTCGAGCGGGCGGTTTGCACAATCAGCGTCAGTTCTTCCTGCGAAAACGTGGGCGCGGCCGTGCCGCCGGGGCCCCAGCGGTAGTCGGCGTACACCTTCACCACGTCGGCCCCGCGGCCAATCTGCTCGCGCACCGCCCGGATGATGCCGTCCACGCCGTCAGCCTCCTGGGCCCCCTGGGGCAGGTCGTCCACGGCGGCCAAGTGAGGGCCGTAGCTGCCGGTGGCCACCAAGGCCCGCGTAGCCACCAGCAGCCGGGGCCCCGGGATAATGCCTTCATCAATGGCCTGCTTGAGGCCCACGTCGGCGTAGCCCGCGCCCTCCGTGCCCAGGTCGCGGGTGGTGGTGAAGCCGGCCAGCAGCGTGCGCTGGGCGTGCACGGTGGCGCGGGCCACGCGCAGGGCCAGCGGCTCCTTCAGCACCTGGTCGTCCCAGGAGGTTTCGTTGTAGGGGTGCAGCAGCAGGTGCGAGTGCCCCTCGATGAGGCCCGGCAGCAGCGTGAGGCCGGGCAGCTCCAGGGTACGCGCGCCAGCCGGGGCGGTGAGTTGCGCGGCGGGGCCCGCGGCCGTGATTTTACCGTTCTCCACCAGCACGGCCCAGCCCGGGTGCAGGTCCTGGCCGTCGAACACGGCGGCGGGGTGCAGCAGCGTGGCGGCGGGTGGCGTTTGGGCCTGGGCCAGCCAGGGCAACAGGCAAAAGAGTAGCAAACGGTAGCACATTTCTTCGCGGGGGTCAATAGACTGGCAAAATACGTCGCGTGGGCGGGCCGCCGGCTTTTCCCGCGGGCTGCCGGCTTTTTCAGCCGGCTGTCCGCTCGTTGTTCGCGCCGGGGGTGCTGGCAAAAAGCGGACAGCCGGCGAAAAGCCGGCAGCCCGCGGGAAAAGCCGGCTGTCCGCTCGTTGTTCGCGCCGGGGGTGCTGGCAAAGAGCGGACAGCCGGCGCCGGTTAGCTCCGCCTTGTTCTGTATGTTTGGCCGCGCTTTACATTTTCTTATCGCTATGTACCTGCACCCTGGCCAGCTCCATCACCTCTACAACCGGGGCAATAACAGCGAGCAGGTTTTTTATACCCCCGAGCACTACCATTACTTTCTGCGCAAGGTACGGGCGCACCTGCTCCCAACTGGCCGGCTACTGGCGTACTGCCTGATGCCAAAACACTTTCACCTGCTTTTTGAACCCGCCGGAACCGACCCGCGCGGCGAGTTGGCAAAGCAGGGGCTGGGCCGGGTGCTGGGCTCCTATGCGCAGGGGCTCAACCAAGAGCGGCACCGCACCGGCTCCCTGTTCCAGAAGCGCACCAAAGCCAAGCCGCTCGAAACCGACCCGCACGGACGCTACCCCCTCACCTGCCTGCACTACCTGCACCAAAACCCGCTCCGGGCGCGGCTGGTCGCCCACCTCGCCGACTGGCCCTATTCGTCGTACCGCGACTACGCCGGCCTACGCCAAGGCACGCTCTGCCCCCTCGACTACGGCCGCCAGTTGCTGGACCTGCCCCCCGGCCCGGCATTCATTACCGAGTCGGCCCGGCAAATACCCACCGAGTGGGCCACGCACCTGCTGTATTGATTTCGCCCCGCGGGCGGGCAGCTTTTCCCGCGGGCTACCGGCTCATTGTCCGCGCCGGTGGTGCTGGCAAAGAGCGGACAGCCGGCGAAAAGCCGGCAGCCCGCGGGAGGAGCCCAAAACTAAAAAAAGCCGCCCCGGTTGCCGGGGCGGCTATTCTCAAATCAAAACAACCCGCCTGCTTACTTAGGCAGCGCGGCCTTGCGGGTGGCCACGGCCTGCTGGGCGCCAGTGAGGGTCGCCACCTGGGCGGCTACCTGCTCGGCATCGACGGCGGCCAGGAAGGCGGGGCTGCCCGTGCGGGCCTGGGTACGCTCGCTCAGGTTGTCCTTGCGGTCGTGGGCGCGGCGCAGGCGGCTTTCGGTTTGCTTCTTCAACGAGGCTGGCATGTTGGGCACGTTGAGCATGGCCGTGTACGAATCAATTTCGGCCTGCACGCCGGCCAGGCGGGCGGTTACGTCGCCCAGGGAGCGGTCGGCCTGGCCGGCAGCGTAGTCGAGGTTGTCGTTGCGGTGCTGATAGGTTTCCAGCTCGGCGGCGAGGCCGGCGAGGGCTTCGTCGCAATCGGCTTTGGTCGTGAGCAAGGTTAAATCAAGAGCCATTCTTTAAAAAAATTAATGAAGAAAAGATGAGTAATCCTCAAATATAGATAGCTGAATACTTCCCGCGCAAATTTTTCTTTCACTTTTTTTCAGCGGCCACTAGGCTGCGCCTCCGGTGCGGGCTGCCGGCTCTTCGCTGGCTGCCCGCACCGGAGGCGCGCCGGTTGTTCTTTCGACAACGTGCTTTCGACGAGCGGACAGCCGGCTGAAAAAGCCGGCAGCCCGCACCCGGCAAGCGGTGCACGGACTCCGGAACCGCGCTGAGCTGCGCGTCCATCCTCAGCCGCTCAGCAGCGCGGCCAGCCCTGCTGCTTCGGCTTCGAGGGCCCCGGCGCGCAGGCGCAGCAGGTGGTAGCGGGCGGCGGTTTCGCCGTCGAGGTCGGCGGCGGCCTGCTCCCGCCGGCGCAGCAGCCAAGCGCGGGCGGGCGCGTCGGCGGCCGTGGCCAGCAAGGGGGGCAGGGCCTGCTGCCAGCGGCGGGCGGTTTCCAGTTTGGTGGTAATGGCCGCTAGCTCGCGGCGCAGCTGGCGGGCCTGGTGCTGGCACTGGGCCAGGCGGGTGGCCAGCGGGGCCGCGTCGGGCGGGGCCAGGTGAGCGGCGGGGTCGTCGGCTTCTGCGGCGGCGGGGGGCGCGGCGGGGTCGGGCAGGGTTTGCAGCAGGGGCAGCAGGCGCTCAACCACGGCCGCGCTGAGGGTGCGGTGGCCCGCTTCGAGGCGGCTGAGCTGCGCCGGAGCCACGCGCAGGAAGGCGGCCAGCGTGTCTTGCGGAAGCCCGAAGTGGCGGCGCAGCACGGCCAGCGGCGAAGACGAGTAAGCGGCGCGACGGGCCATAGCAGGGGGTTGGTAAGAATAAGTGAGGCCGGGCAAAAATACTTGCCAATGCTGGTAAGTATTTTTGCCCGGCCCCGTTTATTCTTACTAGGCCCCTACTCCACCCCAAACAGCCGGGCTACCTCCGCATCAATGCGCTGCTCCAGGGCCCCGGTGTCGGCGGCGGGGTCGGCGGCTTTGGCCGTTAGCACCTGCTGCACCCAGCCGGCAATGGTGGCCTGCTCCTCGACCGTGGCGGGCGGGATGGGGAGCTGCGATACCTGCGGAATCTGCATGGCCATTGCGTTGTCCTTCATCTTAGTGGTGACTTGCTGCAAAAAGAAAAAGGCGGAAGCGGAATTGAGTACGCCCAGCAAAAACAAGTCGTGGCCCGGAATGAAGAAGGTTTTATTGTTGGCGTAATTCCCCCCCGTATCCAGCGTAAATTCCTGGTAAGTGGCAATTTCCTTCCACATGATTTTGTCGCCCGCAAACAAACTGTAGTAGTCGCAAGCCCGCAATTCCCACCAGTAGTTACCCTTGTCGGAGCGGGCGGTGGCGGCCGTTTCAAAAGGCAGCAGGTAGCTGGCAATGGCTGGGTAGCTGGCTAGCAGCGCTTCCCAGGGGGTAGCAAATTTTGGTTGCGCCGGCGGGACGCTGTAGCTGCCGCGCTTGTTTTTGGTCCAGCCCAATTGCTGCCGCGTCCAGCCACTGGGCAGCAAAATCAAGTGGCTTTCGTGTTGCGGCTGCCGGTAGCGCTTCAAATCGCGCCCCGCCAGGAAAGGCTTGATGACCTCCGCCGACCGGGCGTCCTCGGCCACCAGCCGCGCCCGGGTGTCGGCCGTGATGACAAAGGCCGGATTGAGGCCGGTAAGGATGCCCCGATACATCCGGCCGTTTACGTATTCGCCCAAGGGCGTGCCGGCGGCTTTCAGGGCATCAAGCCGCGATTGGCCGGGCGCGTCCGATAGGGTCCAGCCGGTTTCTTGCAGCGAGCTTTGGGCCACCTGCCGGGCGTGGGTGGCCACCAGCGCTTCGAGGGCGGGCGGGGGCAGGGCGGGGATGAGGGCGGCCCGAAAGTGGCTGCCTTCGGCCGGGGCCGTGCGCCGCACCGACAGGATGGCCGGGTAGGCTTTGGTTTGGGGAAACACGTAGAGGTCGCCAAAATCGACGTATTCCAGCAGCGTGTGGTGGGCCGGCAGCCAGCGCCGCAACGGAAGCCCAAATCCCGTGCTCAGCCACTTGTTGGACGTAATAAACGACAGCTCGCCGCCGGGGGCCAGCAGCTTCAACCCCAGCTCAATAAAGTACACGTAGAGGTCGGCCCGGTTGTCGGAGGCCACAAACTGCTGCTGTAAGTGCCGCTTAAACGGCCCGGCCAGTTCTTCCTGCCGGATGTACGGCGGGTTGCCAATCACTACGTCAAACCCCCGGAACGAGCCATCCGGGTGCAGAATCTCGGGAAACTCGAAGCGCCACTCGAAGGCATCGCGGAACAGCGTGCCCTGCTCGCGCTCGCGCAGCTCAGTTTCGAGGGGTTCGAGGCGCTTGTGCAGCACGGTGGTTTGGGCCCAGGCATCTTCCTCGCGCAGCTTGATTTTGCCAAACAGGTCGGGCACCGCGTCCAGCTCCACGCGGCGCAGGTCGTCGTTGAGGGCCGCGATGCGCTTGCGCAGCGGGTCGCGGCGCGAGATGGTGGCGCGGAAGTGCTGGCGCAGGTTGGCCAGGAAAACCTGTAGCTCGGATTTGGCCGCGTGGCCGGTGGCGTTGAAGTAGGCGGCCACGGCATCCCGGTAGGCGGCCAGCGCGTAGCGCGGGTCTTTGAAAATGTCGCTCAGGTCTTCGCCCAGCGGGAAGCGGGCCAGCAGCGAGTTGCCGGGCTGGATGTTGAGGTCGAGGTTGGGCAGCACTTCCAGCTCTTGGAAGCCGCCTTCGGGGCGGTAGTAGGCGTGCTTGAGCAGCTCAATCCAGAGGCGCAGCCGGCAAATGCGCACCGAGTTGGGGTTGAGGTCCACCCCAAACAGGGTATGCTCCAGCAGCTGGCGCTTCTCCCGAAACAGGGCCCGCTGCAAGCGCGTGAACGCCGCGCCCACCGTGCGCTGGCCGGTGGCCGGGTCGTAGGTGGCGCGGTAGGGCACGAAGTGGCCGTCGTCGTCCTGCACCACCAGCTCGTCGCGGTCGATGCTGAGCTGGCAGGGCAGGGCCCCCTCCTCGTCGCGCAGCAGGCGCAGGTAGCTCTTGATGACGAGCAGCTCGTTGAGGGCGCTCACCAAGAAGTGGCCGCTGCCCACGGCGGGGTCGCACACGCGCAGGGTGGCGAAGTGGGCGGCCAGCCCGGCGCGGGCGGCCGGGGGCTGCTCCTGCACGTAGTCGCGCAGCTCGGCCAGGGTGGTGGCCGCCCAGCCGTAGCGCTGGGCGAAGTGCCGCACCACGGCCCGGCGCAGGGTGTGGCGGCACATGTACATGGTCACGAAGCCGGGCGTGTAGAACGAGCCGTCGCGGTAGCCGTTTATCTTCTCGAAGATGAGGCCCAGCACCGAGGCCGAGATGAGGGCCTTGGCCTGGGGCTGCACCTCCTCGCCGCCCTCCGACGAAAAATCGTAGGCTTCCAGAAAGCGCATGAGGTAGGCCAGGGCCGAGGCGGGGGCCTGCGGGTCGGCGGCCAGCACCGACTTGCCGGCCTTGCCCGCCAGCAGGGGCAGGCGCAGGTGGTCGTCGAGGTTGGAGATGCGCAGGGTGGCCTGCTCCAGGGCGGCCGGCTCAAAGAGCGTGGAGTTGAGGTAGGGCACCCGGCCGAACTCGGCCTGCTCGCGGGGGCCGCGCGCGGCCACCGGCCGGTTCAGCACCCGGTAGAAGAGCCGGTTGAGGTGGTCGTACTCCTGCACCGCGTCGGGGCTGAGAAACCGGAACGCCTCGGCCTGCGGCCCGTGGTAGCGGCGCAGCTGCCCTTCCAGCAGCTTCAAAAACAAGAGGCGGCTCACCCAGGTGAGGCACAGGGCCAGGGCTATTTCTTCGCACTGGCGCTCGGGGTCGGCATCGGAACCGTAGGCGGCGCGCTCGGCGGCGGGCAGGCGCTCCAACAGATTTTCGGCCCGCAGCTGCTCGATGGCGTTTTCGAGCAGGGCCGCCGCGTGGCGGCGCTCGGGCGCGCAGCGCCGGATGAGCTTGCGGCCCTTGTCGCTCACCTCCTCCAGGCCCATCAGGTAGAGCAGCTCGGTATAAAAGGCCCGGTTGAGGGTGTTGCCGTCGGCTCCCGGCAGGGGCAGCCGCAGCAGGTGGGTGGCCGAAAACAGCTTCAGCAGCTGAATCTGCCCGCTGAGGCCGCCCGCCGGGTCGGCCAGGTCGGCGTGGGCCACGCGCAGCTCGCCCTCCATTGCCGCCAGAAAGGGCTGGGCAATGTCGTCGTAAAAAAACTCCCGCTTTTTGCTGGTGTAGCCGCCCGCCTCAAACTGCCGGAACTGCTTCTTAAACTCGGCATTGCACCAGAACAGCCGGTCGAAGTCGTGGCCATCGAACACGTACCAGTCGTGCCCGTCGGTGATGGCGAGGTGCGTCACCGTGTCGCCCGAGTGGTCGGCGCGGTCCTGCATGTAGTAGTACACGAGCTGGTGCAGGGCCCGCCGGTTGAGGTCGGTAGCGGTGGGCATCTCCTTCTTTTTGCTCAGGTGCTTCATCTCGAAGATGACACCCACCGGGTCGGTGGTAGCTGGCCCGCGCCGCATCACGAAGTCGCGCTTGCTGCGGTTGTTGAAGTCGTAGCCCGGCAGCACGCGCTCCAGAAACGAGCCAATGCGCTTCTTAGCATTTTCCTCGTCCTCAGCGGGGTTCAGGTCGGCCAGCAGCTGCTGGCGGGCGGCCTGAAAGGAATCCAGCTCGTCCTGGGTAGGCTTTTGGCGGCGAAACGAAAGATTAAGAACCTGGGCCGGCGTGCGGAAAACGGGGGTTAGCATAGGCCCGCAAGTTAGGCCCGGCGCGAGGGAGGGGGGCTTGCTGGCCCGTCTGCACTGGCAAGTATAATTGACATCTTCCCGAAATACTTACCAGTGTTGGTAAGTATTTCGGGAAGATGTCAATTATACTTGCCAAGAGCCAGCACCAATAATACTCATCAAAAGGCCCCGGTCGCCGGCGCGACCAGGGCCCTTACAAGGCACGTAACCCCCCGCTACTCGGGCAGCGGCAGCGGCGAAAAGCCCGACTGCGCCTTGCGGGCGAAGTGGCCGGCCACGCGCTCGATGCCGGCGCGGCGGGCGGGGGCGGCGTCCACCGTGGCCCCCGCCCCTACTCGCCCGGGTGGTACCGCCGCTCCACGTGCTTGGCCACATCTTCGGGGTAGAACCACACGTCCTTGAACTTGCCTTGGGTGTAGAGGGGGGCCTGGTCGGTGAAGTGCGGGGCCCCGGGGCGGCTGTCCTGGCCACCGGTCACGACCGAGCGGGCCACCACGCGGGGCCCAAACTCCACCACCGCCACGAAGCTGTTGCCCACGTAGCCGTAGCGCCGCTTGGTGTTCGGCGCGGTACGGGCGCCAAAGGCCGCCAGCGAGCCCCAGGCCGACGAGGTGAAGGCCACCGGCAGGCTGGGCTGCGCGTCGTCGTAGGTTTCGTCGATTTTGCCGGTCAGGCGCTGGTAGCGGTTCACCTCGCCCCAGGCCACGTCCCAGCGGCCGAAGTCGCGGGTGAGTTCGGCCAGGGTTTCGCCCAGGGCGGCGGCTTTTTCTTCGGGCGTGACGTGGTCGATGACGAACTGCGTGAAGGTGATGTAATCCAGCGTTTGGCCGGCTGGTACGCGGGGGCGGGCCAGGCGTTGCATGCGCTCGGCCCAGTAAATGGCCACCGTTTGGGCCACCGAGGTGGCGCTGTAGTTCAGGTTCCAGGCGCGCAGCACGGGCATGGCTGCTTTCACGCCGGCGGGCAGCGGCGCGTCGCTGGCCGCGTCGAGCAGCAGCTGGCAGTCGCGCAGGGCGGCCGGCAACAGCTTCTCGAAGCCGGCCAGGTGCGGGTCGTCGGCGGCGGCGATGAGCGTATCGAGGGTGAAGGATTGGCGCCGGCTCAGCACCCGCACGGCGTTGAGGCCCCGGTAGTTGTCGGGCTCGGGAGCCATGTAGGTGGGGTACTTGGCCGGGTCGGGGCTGCTGCCGGGGCCCGCCACGGTGAAGGGCGTGGAATTGCAGTTTTGCAGGAAGCCGCTGGCGGGGTTGCGCACCTGCACAATGTCCTCCACCGGGTGCAGGCCCTGCCACTCGGTGGCCTTGGTGCTGCCGTCCACGGGCTGGCTCCAGTCGGGGCCGGCGGGGCGGCGGGGCATGAAGTTGCCGTGCCAGTAGGCAATGGTGCCCTTGGCGTCGGCAAACACCGTGTTGTTGGAGGCGTTGCCGTTCAGGCGCATCACCTCCTTAAAGCTGGCGTAGTCGGTGGCCTTGGTACGCAGGTACGACTGCTCGAGGGCGGCGAGCGGGGCATCCATCATCTTTACCGTTATCCATTTGCCGTCTTGCAAGCCCACCACGGGGCCGTGGGGCGTGTGGTAGCCCACGAACTTGCGGCGCAGCAGCTGGCCGTCTTTCACATAAGCCAGCGTGACGGGCTGGGCGCGCACGGGCAGCGCTTGGCCGTCGTACTGGTAATAGTATTTCCCGTCCTTTTCCGTCACCGTTTCCAGGTACTCGTCCATCGAGTCGGCGGAGCTGGAGGTGTGCATCCAGCCGCACTTGGCGTTAAAGCCCTGGTAGATGAAGAACTGCCCCCACGTTACGGCGCCGTAGGCGTTGAGGCCGGCGGCGCTCGTCAGCTGCATTTCGGAGCGGAAGTAGAACGAGGTGTGCGGGTTAATCAGCAGCAGGGCGTGGCCCGAGGCGCTTTTGGCCGGCGCAATGGCAAAGCCGTTCGAGCCCACCGAGCTGCGGTCGAAGCCCTCCCCTTCCACCGCCGGCCGGGGCCCCTGCCACGAGGTGGGCTTCTGCTGGCTGTAGAAGGCCTTGAGGCGATCCACTGGCACCACGCTCACGTTGCCCCCAATGCTACCCTCGGTGAAGAGCAGCGGCATCCAGGGCTGGAAGCGGCGGATGCGCCGCGGGTGCACCGCGAGGTGAGTGGCTAGGTAGTAGTTGGTACCGGCGGCAAAGGCGTTGAGCAGGCTCTTCATCCACAGCGGGCTGCGGCCGTACACGCCGATGGCCTGGGTACTATCCATAAACAGCCGGGCCCGCAGGTCTTCGTAGAGGGCTTTTTCGCCGTCCACCTCGGCGCGGCGGCCCAGGGCGGTGAGGTAGTTGTCCTCCACCCGCGCAAAGTCGTCCTCGCACTGCGTGTACAGGGCCCCAAACACGGCGTCAGCGTCGGTTTTGCCGTTGATGTGGGGCACACCCCAGGTGTCGCGCGTCACCGCTACCTGCCGGGCCTGTAGTTTCCAGCGGGCCACTTCGGCTGGGGTGAAAGCCTGCGCCCGGGCCTGGGTTAGGGCCCCCAGGGCGAGTAGGAAAGGGAGAATGAAAGTTGGTCGCATAGGGATAATGGATGATTTATTAGCACGTCATGCAGAGCGCAGCGAAGCATCTTTACTGCTGAACTAATCATGGATTACTGCTGCGGGAGAGATGCTTCGCTGCGCTCTGCATGACCGTCCTTTTTAGTCAAAGTTAGCCCTACAAAGAAAGGCCGCCCGTGCAATACGGGCGGCCTTTCCGGAAAATGCAACTTTGGGGCCCCTAGCCGCGGCGGTTCGCCGCATTGAGGTCGTCAAAGGCGTGCTTGAGGCGCGCCACGAAGGTTTTCTCACCTTCGCGCAGCCACACGCGGGGATCGTAGTATTTCTTGTTGGGCGAGTCGGGGCCGTTGGGGTTGCCGATTTGGCCCTGCAAGTAGGCCTCGTTCTTCACGTAGTAGTCCTTGATGCCTTCCCACAGGGCCCACTGCAAGTCGGTGTCAATGTTCATCTTGATGGCCCCGTAGCTAATGGCCTCGCGGATTTCCGCCTGGCTTGAACCCGAGCCGCCGTGGAACACGAAATCGATGGGCAGCGCCGCCTCGATCTTGTGCTTCTCGCGCAAAAATTCCTGCGAGTTGTGCAGGATTTTGGGCTCTAGTTTCACGTTGCCGGGCTTGTACACGCCGTGCACGTTGCCAAAAGCCGCCGCAATGGTGAAGCGCGGGCTGATTTTGCTCAGCTCCTCGTAGGCGTAGGCCACCTCCGAGGGCTGGGTGTAGAGCTTGCTCGAATCGACGTCGGAGTTGTCCACGCCGTCTTCCTCGCCGCCGGTCACGCCCAGCTCAATTTCCAGCGTCATGCCCATTTTGGCCATGCGGGCCAGGTACTTAGCGCAAATTTCGATGTTCTCCTCAATCGGCTCCTCCGACAGGTCGAGCATGTGCGAGCTGTAGAGCGGCTGGCCGTGCTGCGCAAAATACTTTTCGCCGGCGTCGAGCAGGCCGTCAATCCAGGGCAGCAATTTCTTGGCGGCGTGGTCGGTGTGCAGCACCACCGGCACGTCGTAGAGGGCGGCCATGGCGTGCACGTGGTGGGCCCCCGAAATGCCGCCGGCAATGCTGGCCTGCTGCTTGTCGTTGGGCACCGATTTGCCGGCGAAGAACTGGGCCCCACCGTTCGAGAACTGAATTATAACGGGCGAGTTCAGGTCGCGCGCGGCTTCGAGCACGCCGTTCACGGTGTCGGTGCCGGTCACGTTCACCGCGGGCAGGGCATAGCCCTCGGCCTTGGCGCGTTGGAAAAGCTGTTGCACTTCGTCGCCGTACAGCACGCCGGCGCGCAGGCGGCCAGAAGAAGGAGTTAACATGGAATGGTGTTGAACTGAATGAGGCGGCAATTTATGACCCCCAGCGTTTTCAGCGTTGCGCGCCGTTTTTATTTTCCGACGAACTGCCTGCTTGTGGCCACGCCCCTGCCCCCGGGCCAAGCCGGCCCTAAGGCCCAGTTTGGCCCGCTGGCCCCGGCAAATCCCCAAAACAGCGCCCCGCTTTATTCCTGAAAAATAGCTGCCCGGTGCCAGGCCGGCCGGCGGGCCCCCGCGGCGAAATCAAACGGCGGCCAGTTAGCTTCGCCCCGTCCACGC
Source organism: Hymenobacter nivis (assembly GCF_003149515.1). NCBI lineage: Bacteria > Pseudomonadati > Bacteroidota > Cytophagia > Cytophagales > Hymenobacteraceae > Hymenobacter > Hymenobacter nivis. The sequence goes on along the minus strand of NZ_CP029145.1, from coordinate 388,337 downwards.
CGCTCATTCCGCCCCCCCGCCCACCCCCTATCGCTATGCGCTACCTGCTCACCAATTGCACCGTATACACCGGCCACGCTGTGCTGCCCAACCACGCCGTGCTGGTTGACGACAACCTGATTGCCGCCGTTTTGCCCGCGGTTGAAGCCCCCGCCGACATGCCCCGGCACGATTTGGACGGCGCCAACCTCTGCCCGGGCTTCGTCGATTTGCAGCTCTACGGCGGGGGCAGCATCCTGTTTTCCGTCGAGCCCACCGCCGCGGCTTTGGCCGACCTGCGGGCCCACACGCTGCGCCACGGCACTACCAGCTTCCTGCCCACCATGCCCACCAACGCGCCCGCCCTGATGCAGGCGGCCATTGCGGCGGTGCGCACGGCCCTGCCCGCCACGCCCGGCCTGCTAGGCCTGCACCTGGAGGGCCCCTACCTCAACCCCCTTAAGAAAGGCGCGCACCACGAAGAGTTCATCCAGCGGCCCGCGCCGGGGCCCCTGGCCGAGCTGCTGGCCGCCAGCGCGGGTGTGCTGCGCATCATGACGCTGGCCCCGGAAATGGCCGCGCCCGAAGCCGTGGCCCAACTGCGGGCCGCCGGCGTGGTGTGCTCGGCGGGCCATTCCGACGCGACGTTTGCCCAGGGGCAGGCGGCGTTTCGCGGCGGGTTTGCGGCGGCCACGCACTTGTTCAACGCCATGTCGGGGCTGCTGCACCGGGCCCCCGGGCTGGTGGGGGCCGTGTTGGACGACGAGGCGGCGGCCGCCAGCGTGGTGGCCGACGGCGTGCACGTAGACTACGCCGCCGTCCGCATTGCCCACAAAATCATGGGCGAGCGGCTGTTCCTCATCACCGACGCAGTGAACGAATCGACCCACGGGGCCTACCAGTTTCACCGCCAGGGCGACCATTTCGTGGATGCCAACGGCACGCTCGCCGGCTCGGCCCTCACGCTGCTGGGGGCCGTGCGCAACTGCGTGCAGCACGTGGGCATCGCCCTGCCTGAAGCTCTGCGCATGGCCAGCCTCTACCCTGCCCGCGTGCTGGGCCTGGCCGGCCACCTGGGCCTCATCGAGCCCGGCTACCGGGCCGATTTGTGCGCGTTCGACCACGAATTCAACGCGCACGCCACCGTACTGCACGGCGAGCTTCACCGCTGGGCATAGCGTAGAATGTAGCGCGGACTTTGTCGTCTGCGGCTCTGCCCGGTCGCCCAACGGTAATCGGTAGGACGAAGCGAGAGCCGCGGACGACAAAGTCCGCGCTACAGCCGTGCTACCTTCAGTCCGTGGGTTGGCTGAAGCGAGGGTCCTGGATGAAGGTGGAATCGGTCAATGTTCTTAAGAACAACACGATTTGCTTCTTCTCGGTGTCCGTCAGTCCCAGGGGCTGGCCGATGCCCAAGGGGCTGTTGGTACCATTGAGGATGTTGGGGTCGAGGTTGAGGCTGCCGTACTGAATGTGCTCGTTGTAGTGGGCCAGCACGTCTTCCAGGGTAGCGAAGCGGCCGTCGTGCATGTAGGGCCCCGTGAGGGCGATGTTGCGCAGCGACGGGATGCGGAACTTACCCTGGTCGGAGGGCAGGCCGGTGGGCACGGCGCGGCCCAGGTCGGTGAATGTCAGGTCGAGGCCGTTATTGACGAAGAGGTGGTTGGTTTGCAGGTCGCCGGCGTGGCAGTCGGCGCAGTTGCCGCCGCGGCCGATGGCCGTGCCCGTGGGGTGGGTAATGAACAGCTGCAAGCCCCGCACCTCGTCGGCCGAAAGCACGCTGCGGTCGCCGCGCCGGTAGCGGTCGTAGCGCGAGTTGCCCGATACCAGCGTGCGCACGAACTGCGCCAGGGCCTTCAGCATATTGTCTTCGGTGAGGGCCCCCGCCCCGAAGGCCTTGGCAAACCGCGCCACGTAGGCCGGCTGGGCCTGGAGCTTGACTACGCTGGCAGCCAGCGTCTGGTGCATCTCAATGGCGTTGGTGAGCGGCGTGCGGGCCTGCACCTCCAAGCCCGCCGAGGTGCCGTCCCAGGTCAGCAGCGGGTCCCAGAGCAAGTTGCTGAGCGACATGGCGCTGCGCGGGTGCCGGGCCCCATTCACGCCCACGGCGTGGGCCAGCCCATCCGTAAAGGCCAGCGACTGGCGGTGGCACGAGGCGCAGGAAATACTGTTGTCAACCGACAGCGTTTTCTCGTAGAACAGGTGCCGGCCCAGGTCCACGCCTTCCACCGTGAGGGGGTTATCGGCGGGCAGCAGCGGGCTGCCGGGGAAGTTGCTCGGCAGCACCAGAGCGTAGGGCGTGGGCGCGGCCGGCGGGGGCGTCGGGGTGGGCACGTCGCCGCTGCCGCCGTCGCGGCTGCACGCGGCCACGGCAATTACGCCCACCAGGCCACCCGCCACCCACCCGCGCGTTCGGCGCAGCACTTGCGAAGAAAAATTCCTCATAGCTGTGGAAATTTGAATTAATTAAAAAAATTAAAAAGGGAGCATTAAAAATCAGGCTGAAGATCATGTTGAGCACTCATTTTTAATTCACCGTTTTTTGATTTTTAATTAATTTAATTGGCGGCCACGCGCTCCATCGTGAACAAGCCGGCGGCGTAATTATCGGCCACGGCGGGCGCACCGGCTCCGCCCATTACTTCGGAGGTTTTGCTGAAATCAATGTTCTTGCTGGGGGCCCCGGCGTTGTCGAACAGGGCCAGCACGTTCACCCGCAGGTGCACGGCGGGCGACTGGGTGGCCGTCACAGCCAAGGGGATTCCGGCGAAGGTGATGGTGCGCTGGATGCCGTTATCGCCGATGTGGAAGCGCAGGCCGCCCTCGGCGGCGGCCGCCGGGTGGGGGGCCTGGGGCGAGGTGCCCTCCATTTTTAGGAACACGTAGCCCGCGGTCCAATCCCAGTACAGGTCGTTGTTGGGGTCGAGGGCCCCGGTTTGGGCCCCGGCGGTGTTGCGGGCCGCGTCCACGCCTACCACGAAGCGCAGGCCGGTGTATTCGGCCAGCGGCACGTTGGGCACCACCAGGTGCTGGGTGGCGGTTTGGGCTGCATCCACGAGGTAGTAGCTATCGGGCGCGGTGTAGGCGGTGCCGTCGGCGCGCAGCAGCTGCACGTTTGAAAGCAGGTACTTAAACTTGGTAACCCTGAAGGTTTGGCCGTCCGATTTTGTGTAGCTCGTGCCGTCGAAGGCCAGGGGCGCGGTGCCCACCACGGTGGTCATTTCGAGCGATACGCTGCCCGTATCGGCCCCGGCGGCCTCGTCTTTTTTACAGCCACTAATGGCCAGCGGCAGCAGCAGGGCCCAGAGGCAAAATCGATTCATGGGTTCGGATAGTAAATAATTTAAAACGGCCTGAAACTAGGCATAAATAGTTAAGTAGGCCGGGCAAACTATTTACCAACGGATACTTAATCAGCAAGTTCTATCGGGTTACTTGGAGGATGCAAAAACGCTACATTACGTTAGAGGCCGCGGAACGGACTACGTTAGCGGCCGGGCATCATCATCACCTGTAGCATCAGTTCCGAGCGCATTGCCAGGGCTTGTTGTGGAGCGCCAATGGGCATTCTGTGCCCGCTTTGGCGGCCTTGCTGCACGTGAGCTCAGGGACGGTGCACACGTGGTTTAACCGCTGGGAAGCGGGGGCCAGGCGGGCCTGGCCCCCGTCAAAGGCCAGGGCCGGCCCGCCATCCTGCAGGCCGCCGACCGGGAGCGGGTGGAGGCCGCCGTGCGGGCCAACCGCCAGCAACTCAAGAAAGTGACCGCTGCCCTGCGCCAGGAGCTGGACAAAGACTTCTCGCCCCTGACGCTAAAGCATTTTTTAAAAAGGGTGGGGGTAAATGGCGCCGCTTCCGCCACAGCCTGAAAGCGGCGCAGGACCCAGATGCCCTGAAAACGGACCATCTGCAGCAGCCGCAATAGCTGGGAAAAGAAGAAGCGATTGACCTGTTTTACGGCGATGAATCCGGCTTTTGCCTGACCTCGGCCATCCCCTACGGCTGGCAATCCCCTAACGAACAGCTCGCTACCCCGCCACAGCCCGCGCTTCAACGTGCTGGGCTGCTTGCTACAACGCCACCACCAATGCGTTGCACGCCGCCGCCCGCGAAGGCTCTCTGGACACGGCCTTTGTCATCGACACGCTCGATGCCTGGGCCGCCACCCGCACCCGCCCCACGGTGCTGGTGCTCGACAACGCCCACATCCATCACAGCGCCGCCTTGCAGGCACGCCTGCAGCACTGGGAAGACCAAAACGTTCACCTTTTTTACCTGCCCACATACAGCCCCCCCTCAACAAAATTGAAACCCTCTGGCGTAAGGTTAAATACGAGTGGCTACGGCCCGAAGCCTACCTTAGCTTCCAGACGCTCAAGACCGTCGTCTGGCACATCCTCGACCGGGTTGGATAACAACCATCCGGTTTGCAACTTGATACCTAACAATTAAATCTGATTTGCCACTTAGTACGCCCAAAAACTATACCTGCACGTGTCTGGCGGCGCATCTGCCAAACGTAAGCCACGACCAAGTGAATCGGTTTTTGCGCACCACTGAGCTTTCAATCAACTAGTTGCGTGCGTTAGCACAGCCTTTGCTCCACGACTCGCCCGAGGCTTTTCTACTGGTGGATGACAGCGTCCAAAACAAGCGCTACAGCCACTTCATCGGCCTCACTAAGCGCCAGTATTCGGGTAACGTCCACGGCATGGTCCGCAGCGTCGGCCTGGTCAACCGGGTGCACAGCAGCAGGAAGGCGGGCGATTTTCTGCCCTGGACTACCGGATTTATGCGCCCGACGAGGACTAGAAAACCAAAAACGAACATTTTCCGGACTTGTTCGACGGCGTTGTCGCGGCGAGCAACGTATTGATGCGCAACATTTTATTCGATTCCTGGTGCGCGGGCAGCACCCATTTGAAACGCATTCACCGCGCGGGATGGACCTTTTTCACGACCTGAAAAGCAACCGGCTGGTAAGCCTAGCCAAAGAAAGCGGTTACCAGGGCCTCGACACGCTTGAACCGCCGCCGCAAGGCTGGAGTCAGGGCGTAGAAGTGCGCCGGAAAGAGGTGCCTTTTGGGGTAAAGCTCTTCAAGCTAGTGGCCACGAATTGCAACATTGAATGATTCATTATCAATTACTTGGCTGCTCATTTAACACGCGAAATGGTGCTTGAGGCCGTGCAGGTGCGGGGGCAGGTCGGGGGGTTTCACCGTAGCTTCAAACAACTGACCGGGGCGGAGAAGTGCCGATGCCGCAAGGCCCAAGCCCAGCGCAACCACTTGCAATGCGGCTACTTAGCGTGGGTTCGCTCCGCCAACATGCGCGTGCCATTGGGCAAACCATGTAATAGGCGCACCAACGGCAATGGGTACCTTACCTGCGGCAGTTGTTTCAAAAACCACTCATCCAAGCACTTGCTTAGGCGAGTGCGTAAGTCCTAGGTTAGTAGCTGCGCCCCTACTCCTAGCCGGCTGTGCCTCGGATAGAGGCGCAAATTATGCAAGCCTCGTCGTTGAATTATGTAAATCCTGCGCTGGTCAGCCGCCGTATCTTTGTGGGCGGCAATTTATTCTGCTAACTCGTTGTTCTGTTGACTTGAAACGCCTCCTCAGTCTATTCCTACTTGTAAGCTACCTGCTGTCCAGCCCCGGGTTGGTGTACAGCATGCATTTCTGTGGGGCAACGATGACGGGCGTTTCGGTGGCCCACGAAGCGGCCTGCTGCTGCCCGGTGCCCAAAAAGCCCACCGGCTGCTGCCACGACCAAAAGCTGAGCAGCACCCTCAAGGATGTGAAGCTCACCACTGCGCAGCTCAAGCTGCCGGTGCTGCTAGCCGTGCCGGCGCCGCCCGTGCTGCGGCTGGCCTACCGCCTGCCAATCCCCACTTATCCGGCCGATGAGCCGGCCGCGCCGCTGCGGGCTACCGCCGCCCCGCCACTCGCCTGCCCCGCCTACGTGCGGGGCCACGCCTTCCTGATTTAGCTTCCGGGTGTTGCCTGGTGCCCCCGGCCGTGCGGCCGTGGGGCTTTCGCGCGTCCGGTATGCTGAGCAACTGGCTCGGCCGGCAACGCTCGGAGTAACATGCTATTATCCCACCGGGATAAAGCGCCTGACTACTGCTAATCAGATGATTGAACAACTTATTTCCCTGTCCCTGCGCAATCGGGGCGTGGTGCTGCTGCTATCGGCCGGGCTACTGGTCTGGGGTATTTTCTCCATCCGGGCCAGCAAGATTGATGCGATTCCTGACCTGTCTGAAAACCAGGTGATTGTATTCACCGAGTGGGCCGGACGCGGGCCGCAGATTATTGAGGACCAGGTGACTTATCCGCTGGTAACCAACCTGCAGGGGCTGGCCCAGGTGCGGGCCGTGCGCGCCGCCTCCATGTTCGGCATGAGCTTCGTGTACGTCATCTTCAACGACAACACCGATATCTACTGGGCCCGCGAGCGGGTGCTGGAACGCCTCAACTACGCCCAGCGGCTGCTGCCGGCCGGCCTCACCCCCACCCTCGGCCCCGATGGCACGGGCGTGGGCCACGTGCTATGGTACACCCTCAAAGCCCCCAAGCTAGACCTGGGCGAGCAGCGCGCTTTGCAGGACTGGTACGTGAAATTCGGCCTGCAAACCGTGCCCGGCGTGAGCGAAGTGGCCAGCTTCGGTGGCTTCCAGCCCGAGTACCAGGTGACGGTGGACCCCACCAAGCTCACCTACTACAATGTGAGTTTGCCGCAGGTGCTGGCCGCCGTGCGCAGCAACAACAACGAAGCCGGCGGCCGCAAATTTGAGCAGGGCGGCACCGGCTACATCATCAAAACCAATGGCTACATTCAGGACGTGGCCACCCTGGAAAACGTACCGGTCCTCACCCGCCCGGGCGGCGTGCCACTGCGCCTGCGCGACCTGGGCACGGTGCAGATGACCGGCGAAGCCCGCCTCGGCATCTTCGACCACAACGGCCAGGGCGAGGCCGTGGGCGGCATTGTGGTAATGCGCTACGGCGAGAATGCCGACGAAGTCATCACCCGCGTGAAGGCCAAGATGACCGAAGTAGCCAAGGGCCTGCCGGCCGGCGTGTCGTTCGACATCGTGTACGACCGCAGCGGGCTGATTAAGGAATCGGTGGCCAACATCGAGCACACGCTGCTGGAGGAAATGGCCGTGGTGTCGCTGGTGGTGCTGGTGTTCCTCTTCCACTGGCGCAGCGCCCTGAGCATCCTGCTCCAGATTCCGATTACCATCGCGGCCAGCTTCATTTTGCTCAATGCCTTTGGTATTTCGTCCAACATCATGTCGCTCACCGGCATCGCCCTGGCCATTGGGGTGATTGTGGATAACGGCATTGTGATGGCCGAAAATGCCTACCGCAACCTGGCGCTGCACCAGGCGGCGGAGGAAGCGGCCAGTGCGGGCGGGCCGCCGGACAACAAAGAGAACGTCATGCTGAGCGAAGGCGGAGCATCTCTACCGCAACACTAACCTAATCGGCGCAACGGAGCGGTAGAGATGCTTCGGCTGCGGCTCCGCCTTCGCTCAGCATGACGTGCTGATTACACCTAAATCCCCCTAAATAATGACTAACGACGAGCGCCTCGCCATCATCGAGAAATCCAGCCAGCAGGTGTCGCGGGGCATTTTCTTCTCCACGATTATCATCGTGGCGTCGTTTCTGCCGGTTTTTCTGCTCACCGGGCAGGAAGGCAAGCTGTTTCATCCGCTGGCTTACACCAAGTCCTTTATCCTGCTCATTGATGCCGTGCTGGCCGTGACGCTGGCCCCGGTGCTGCTATCCTTTTTCATGAAGGGCAAGTTCAAAACCGAGGAGCAGAACCCCATCAACCGGGGCCTGGAGCGGGTGTACGCGCCCCTCATCAACTGGTGCCTGACCTGGCGCAAAACCACCATCGCCATCAACCTGGCGCTGCTGGCCGTGAGCATTCCACTGCTGCTGAGTCTGGGCACCGAGTTTATGCCGCCGCTCGACGAGGGCTCGATTCTGTTCATGCCCATTACCCAGCCCGACGTGTCGAACACCGAGGTGAAGCGCATTTTGCAGGTGCAGGACAAGATTATTATGCAGGTGCCCGAGGTGAAGGGCGTGCTGGGCAAGGCCGGCCGGGCCAGCACCGCCACCGACAACGCCCCGCTGAGCATGATTGAAACCATCATCCAGCTCAAGCCCCGCGCCGAGTGGCGGGCCGGCATGACCAAGGCCAAACTCATTGAAGAGCTGAACGGCAAGCTGCAAATCCCCGGCGTGGTGAACGGCTGGACCCAGCCCATCATCAACCGCATTAACATGCTGAGCACCGGTATTCGGACCGACGTGGGCGTAAAAGTATATGGCCAGCAGCTCGATACCATTTATCGGGTGTCGCAGCAGGTGCGGGCGGCCCTCAAAGGCGTGCCCGGCGTGGAGGACCTGTACGTGGACCCCATCACGGGCGGCAAGTACCTGCAAATCGACCTCAACCGCCCCCAGCTGGCCCGCTACGGCCTCACCGTGGACCAGGTGAACGAGGTGGTGGAAATGGCCATCGGCGGGGCCCCGGTGGCCAGCACCGTGGAGGGCCGGCGGCGCTTCGCCATCGGCGTGCGCCTGGCCGAAGACTTCCGCAACAGCCTGCCCGCGCTGGGCCGCATCCCCATCCAGACCACCGCCTACGGGCCGGTGCCGCTTTCGGCCGTGGCCACCCTGCGCTTCGAAAACGGCCCACCCATGATTAACTCCGAAAACGCCCAATTGCGCGGCGCGGTACTCTTCAACGTGCGGGGCCGCGACCTGGGCGGCACCGTGAGCGAGGCCATGAAAAAGGTGCAGAGCATGCAGGGCAAGCTGCCCGCCGGCTACTACCTGGAGTGGAGCGGACAGTACGAAAACCTCATTAGCTCGCAGCGCACGCTGCTGCTCATTCTGCCCATCGTGCTACTCGTGATTTTTGGGTGCCTGTACTTCGCCTTCCACTCGGTGCGCGAGGCGCTGCTGAGTTTGGTCACCATCCCGTTCGCCCTCATCGGCGGGGCCTACATGGTGTATTTCTACGGCGTGCATTTGTCGGTGGCGGTGGCCGTGGGCTTCATCGCCCTGTTCGGGCTGGCCGTGGAAACGGGCGTCATCATGGTCATCTATCTCAATGATGCCATGCAGCAGCTGGTGGCCCGCAAAGGCAACTCCAGCGAAACCATTACGAAGCAGGATTTGCGCGAGGCCGTGTTCAATGGTGCGGCCAAGCGCCTGCGGCCCAAGCTGATGACCGTATCGGTGGCGCTGTTCGGGCTGGTGCCGGTGCTGTGGGCCACGGGTACGGGCTCCGACGTGATGCTGCCCATCGTGCTGCCCATGATTGGGGGCGTGTTCACGTCTTCGACGCACATTCTGCTGGTCACGCCGCTGATTTTTTTGATGACCAAGGAGTACGAGCTGCGCAAGTTTGGCAAGCTGGACGTGCTCGCGGTGAAACATTAAGCGCTTGAAACCATGCTAAATTTGCTGAAAACACCTTTCCTGATACTGATAGGGCTGCTTGGTCTAGTGGTCCTCCCGGCCCGTGCCCAGCAGCCCCGGCTGCCGCTCGATTCCGTGTTGCGCAACGTGCGGCAGGCCAACCCCGCCCTGCGCCAGTACGACGCCCGCGCCCGCGCCAAAGACGCCGCCGTGGCCGGGGCCAGCACCTGGGAGCCGCCCAAAATCAGCGCTGGCTACTGGATGACGCCCTACAACCAGCGGCCCATCAAGGAGATGAACAACGGCCAGGGCATGGGCATGCAAATGGTCTCGGTGGAGCAGATGCTGCCCAACCCGGCCAAGCAGCGCGCCAAGCGCGACTACCTGGCCAGCCAGGCCGCCGTGGAGCAGGCCGACCAGGCCGCCAGCTTCAACGAGCTGCGGGCCCGGGCCCGCACGCTGTACTACGGCCGCGTGGTGCTGGAAAAGAAGCTGAAAGTGCTGGACGAGAGCTCCGAGCTGCTCGATTTCCTGCTGAAAATTGCCCAGGCCCGCTACCCCTACAACCAGACCACGCTGGCCAGCATCTACCAGGTGCAGGCGCGGGTGGCCCAGCACGGCAACGACCACGCCCGGCTCTACGGCCAGTTGCGCCAGCACACCATCGGCCTGAACACCCTGATGGCCCGCGACCCCGAAGCCGAGTTTGCCGTGGATACCCTGCTGCCCACCAGCTTCGCCGGCCCGTACCCGGACACCACCGCCCTAGCCGCCCGCCGCTCCGACGTGCGCCGCCTCGACCGTAGCCTGGCCGTGGTGCGCCTCAGCCAGCAGGTGGAAGCCAGCCGCCGCCGGCCCGATTTTGGGGTGCGCTACGACCACATGAACGGCATCGGCAACACCCCCAACCAGTTTTCGGTGATGGGCATGGTCACGCTGCCCTTCGCGCCATGGTCGGCCCGCGAGTACAAGGCCAACACCGCCGCCCTGGGCTTTGAGGCCCAGGCCGTGCAGCAGCAGCGCGCCAGCCTGCTCAACGACGCGGCCGGCCGCATCAGCACCCTGCAATCGGACCTGCGGGTGCAGCGCGAGCAGCTGCTCAACTACGAGCAGGGCGTGCTGCCCGCCTTGCACAAAACCTACCAGGTCACGCTGCTGGCCTACCAACAAAACACCGCCCAGCTGCCCGCCGTGGTCGAAGCCCTCGATGCCTGGCTGATGGCCCGCCTGCAATACCTTGATACCCAATATGAACTGATGACCCTTCATGTGCGCTATGACCAGGAACTTGAGCAATAGCCCCCGCCGCCGCAACTGGCCCGTTCGGCTGCTGGCCCCGCTACTGGTACTGGCGCTGCTGGCCGGCTGCCACGGCCAGGCCCACGGGCCCGCGTCGCAGGCCCCCGCCCAACCGGTGGCCAGCTCGGCGGCCATGCAGTACACCTGCCCCATGCACCCCCAGATTGTGCGCGAGGTCCCCGGCCAGTGCCCCATCTGCGGCATGGACCTGGTGCCCAAAGTACTGAATAATAATGCCGCCGCCGCTGCGCCCGCCGACCTGAACCAGGTAAGCCAGGCCCCCAACGCCGCCGTGCTGGCGGCCGTGGCCACGGTGCGCCCCACCGCCGAGGGCGCGGCGGCCGATACCCTCACCCTGCCGGGCGTGGTGGACTACGACCCGCGCCGCAGCCGGGCCGTGGCGGCCCGCTTCGGCGGGCGCATCGAGCAGCTGGCGGTGCGCTTCAACTACCAGCCGGTGCGGCGGGGCCAGAAGCTGCTCGAACTCTACAGCCCCGAGCTGGTAACGGCCGAGCAGGAGCTGATTTTCCTGCTGGAAAACGACGCCGCCAACGCGCCGCTGGTGGCCGGGGCCCGGCAGAAGCTACGCCTGCTCGGCCTCACCAACCAGCAGCTCGCGGACCTGGCCCGCACGCGCCGGCCCAGCTACCGGGTAGTCATTTTCAGCCCTTACGATGGCTACGTGGTGGAAAGTCTAACAACTGCCGCGCCAGTTCCGGCCAACGGTGCCGCCGCTACCGGCGCCATGAGCGCCGGCACACCCAGCGGACCCGCGGATAATTCGGCGGCAACCCAGGGGCAGCCCCAGGCGCTCAGCCTCACGGAAGGAGCGTATGTGAGCACCGGCCAAACCCTGTTTCAGGTAATAAATACCGACCAGGTTTGGGGCTTATTTCAGCCCACACCGGCCGAGCTGGGCCGGCTGCGACCCGGCCAGCAATTGCGCGTGGTGGCCGAAGGCACCAGTCTGCCGTCCCGCACCGCGCGGCTCGATTTAGTGGAGCCCGAGTTCCGCACCGGGGCCAGCGTGGCGGCCGTGCGGGTGTACCTACCCAACCCGCAGGGCCGGCTGCGGCGCGGCCAGCGCCTGACCGGGCAGCTGGTGCCCACCGCCGCCCCGGCCGGGACCGGGAGCTTCTGGCTGCCCCGCACCGCCGTGGTAGACCTCGGTACCCGGCAGGTGGCCTTCGTGCGACGCGGGGCCACGTTCGTGCCGGTGGCCGTGCAGGTAGGCCAGCGCACCGCCAGCCAGGTGCAAGTGCTGCGCGGCCTCACCGGTTCCGAAGACGTGGCCGCCAATGGCCAGTACCTCATTGATAGCGAGGGATTTATTCAAACCTCCGCCAACGCCGCCAACCCGCCCGCCCATGACTAATGCACTCCAAGACAAGCCCTGGCAAACCCGCTGGCGGCCGTGGCTAACGCTGCTGCTGGCCGGGCTGCTGCTCGGTGCAACGGCTTGCCAGCAAACCAAGCCTGACCTCGACCAAACCGCTAAGGCGGCGGCCTATTACACCTGCCCGATGCATCCGCAAATCCACGCCGATGCGCCGGGCGACTGCCCCATTTGCCACATGCACCTGGTGGCGGTGGCACCGCCCGTCGCCCAAAAGAAGCCGGTGGTGGCCTCGGCCGTGTACACCTGCCCCATGCACCCGCAGGTGCGCGAAAAGCAGCCCGGCAGCTGCCCCATCTGCGGTATGGACCTGGTGAAAACGTCGGCCCGCCCGGCCATCAGCCAGCTACCAGACACCGATTTAGCTACCAATGACCTTATTATCACGGCCCAGCAGCTGGCACTGGGTAATATTCAGATTCAGACGATGGGCACCGGCCCAACTCCCGCCACCAGCATTCGCCAAACCGATATGCCCGTGCCCCAGACCGTGCTGACGGGCACCGTAACGGCTAATGCCCGGCGCACCGAAAGCATCAGCAGCCGGGTGGCGGGCCGGGTCGAAAAGCTCTACGTGCGCCAGACCGGGCAGCTGCTGCGCCGGGGCGCGCCGCTATTTTCCGTGTACAGCGAGGAGCTGCAAACCCTACAGCGCGAGTACCTGCTGGCCCTGGCCCAGGACCTGCTGGTGGCCGAGCCCACCTACCGCCACTTCGCCGAGGCCACCGCCCAGAAGCTGCGCCTGCTGGGCGTGTCGGGCGCGCAGCTGCGGCAGCTGGCCCAAAGCGGCAAGCCCAACCCGCTGGTGACCTACTACAGCCCCCGCACCGGCACGGTGCAAACCCTGGCCGTGGTGCAGGGCCAGTACGTGGCCGAGGGTTCTCCCATCCTCACCCTCACCGATTTGAGCAGCGTGTGGGTAGAGGCCCAGCTCTACCCGGCCGAAGCCAATCGGCTACCCCTGGGCCAAACAGTGGCCGTGCAGGTGGCCGGCCAGGCCTACCCGGTGCGGGGCAAAGTCGTGTTCCGGAGCCCCGAGCTGAGCGGCAGCAGCCAGCTGACGCTGGCCCGCATTGAGGTGGCTAATCCCGCCGGCCGCCTCCAGCCCGGGGCCCAGGCCAACGTGCTACTCAACAACCTCCCGGCGGCCCCCGCCACTCGCCCCACGGTTTCGGCGGCGGTAGAAACGGCCCTTCGCGTGCCCCCGGCCGCCATTATCCACAACGGGGCCGTGAGCTACGTGTGGAAGCAAACCGGCGAGCGGCAGTTTCGGCGGGTGCGGGTGCGCCTGGGCGATGGCACCAGTACTACGGTACCGGTACTGGCCGGCCTGCAAGCCGGCGACGCGGTGGTAACCACCGGAGCCTACCTGCTGGAAAGCGAGTTTACCCTGCGCCAGGGAGCCGGCGATGACCACATGAGCGGCATGGCCATGTAGCGTCTCAACCAATTACCTTAACCTCGTTTTAAACTGTTAATCAATTATTTAGGACTTACGCAAAAGGAGGTAACTTGAAAGAAAAAGCCATAAAAGTGACGGCACAACTGTACGGGCAGTTTTTGGTGAGCAGCCAGGTCAACTACACGGGCACGTACCTGGCCGAATACCTGGAGGGCCTCTCGCACGATAACGTGCGCTATTTTCTCAAAACCCAGCGCTTTACCCCGCGTCAGCGCTGGCAGCAGGTGCGCCCGCAGGTCGTGTTGAGCGCGCGGGGCTACGTCCTGTTTGACGATACGGTGCTCGACAAGCACCACAGCCGGCGCATCGAACTCGTACGCCGCCCGTACAGCGGCAACGCCCACGGCGTAATTGCCGGCATCGGCCTGGTCACCTGCGTGTACGTCAACCCGGAAACCGACCAGTTCTGGCTCATTGACTATCGCCTCTTCGCCCCCGACACCGACGGCAAGACCAACCTCGACCACGTAGCCGGGATGCTGGCCCAACTGACTCCGCGTGGCATCTCGTACCGCACGGTGCTGATGAACAGCTGGTACGCCACCACGGCCCTGTTCAAGTGGCTACTGAAAGAAGGCAAAACGTTTTACTACCCGCTGAAAAGCAACCGCCTCGTCGACGAGTCCGGCGGCCAGCAGCCCTACCAGCCCGTAGCCGGCCTGTACTGGTCGGTCGCGGAGGTGGAAGCCGGCAAAACCCTGAAAGCAAAGGATATGCCTAAAGACTGCACCCTGAAACTTTTCCGCGTACTAGCGTCCCCCCACCGGACGGACTACCTCCTCATCAACGAGGCCGAGCCCTTGAACACGGCTGCTGCTGAGCAAAAAAGCAGCGTCCGCTGGACGATGGAGCAGTTTCACCGCGAACTCAAGCAACTCCCCGGCGTGCAGGCCTACCAGTGCCGGCTGGCCCGCAGCCAGCGCAACCGCCTTGCCCTGGCCGTGCGCGCCTGGACCCGCCTCAAACAAGCCGCCTATCAAACCAAACAGACTGTCTATCAACTCAAACAAGGCTTTTTGAATGAGTATATGCGACATGAATTACGCCATCCATCGCTGATTTTTGCGTAACTCCTATCATTTTCACTTTCACTCTTTTCGCAATTTTCCTTAATCCCATGAATAAGTTCCTCCCCTACAGCCTGGCCCTGGCCAGCCTCACCTTCACCACCAGCTGCTCCGGCAACAAGAGCACTGAAACTACAACGACTCCCCCCACTACCGCGGCAGCAACCTCCGACAGCACTACCGCTCCCGCCAGCCTGGCTACGCAGTATACCTGCACCATGCATCCCGAAGTGGTGACCAACCATCCCGGCAAGTGCCCGAAGTGCGGCATGGATCTAGTGGTGAAAAAGTAGCCGCTGGGCCGAATTATACCAGCCGAGAGAGCGAATTGACAAAATAGTCCTCTCGCACGGTAGTAGACTATTCTCTCGCTTTGCTGCTCAACCAAGCTGTGTTCGGCATCTGGCCCGGTGCATTTCTAACGTGTGCTGGTAGGGAGTCCGGTTGCTCCGGGCATCCCTGCTAGGACACAATAGTGAGGTGGTCGGGTAAATGTGGACAGAATAGGGCCTTAACTTTCCAACTTCATGAAAGACAGTCCCCCACCTACCAAACGTCGGCGTTACGATGCCGCCTTCCGGGCCGGAGCCCTGCGCCTGGCCGGTGAAAGCCGCTCGACTCAGGCCGCCGCGCGCGCCTTGAACATCGACCCCAAGCGCATTTACAAGTGGCAGCAGCAAGCGCTTACGCCGGTGGCGGCCGCCCGTGGGGCGGAGCTGGACCCAGCCACGGCGGCCGAATTGCGGCCGTTGCGGGCTGCCAATCAGCGGCAGGCCCAGGAGCTGGACAATTTAAAAAAAGCCATCGCCATCTTTTCCGTGACCGACAGCCAATGAGTCGTTACCGCTTCATCGAGGTGCAACGCGCTCAGTGCCCCGTGCGCCGGCTCTGCCAGGTGCTGGGCATGCCGGCCAGCGGCTATTATGCGTGGCACCAAGCGCAACGGCAGGCAGTCAACCAGGAGCCACCCGCCTGGGAAGCGGCCTTGGTCCAAGTTTTCGCGCACCACAAACGCCGCTACGGCACCCGCCGGCTGCGGGTGGCCCTGCGCCAGAAAGGCTACCGGGTGGGCCGCCAGCGGCTACGTACGGCCATGCGCCGACGGGGGCTGCACGCGCTGCAACCCAAGGCCTACACTCCGCGCACCACCGACTCGCCCCACGGCCTGCGCTGCGCGCCGAATCGGCTGCTTGACCAGCCCAAGCCCACCCAGGCCAACCGGGTCTGGGTCAGCGATAGCACGTACCTGCCGCTGGCCAACGGGGACTGGGCGTGCCTGTGCGCGTACCAGGACATGGCCAGCAAGCAGGTGCTGGGCTGGCAAGTGGGGGCCTCCATGCCGGAGGAGCTCATTACCAGGGCCTTGCAGCGCGCTTTCTGGGCGCAACCGCCCACGCCCGGCTTGCTCGTCCACGCCGACCGGGGTGGGCAGTATTGTGGCAACGTCTGTCTACCGGCAACTGCTCCACGACCACCAGGCCCTGCGCTCGCAGAGCCGCCGGGGCGATTGCGACGACAATGCCCAGGCGGAAAGCTTATGGTCGCGCCTCAAAACAGAGGTGCTCGAGCTACGGGAGCGGCCCGTTTTTGCCGACCTGGCCGACGCCCAGGCCAGCGTGGCCATTTATTTTGACTACTATAATCACGAACGTTTGCACTCCAGCATCGCCTATCAACTGCCCTATCACACTCACCAACAGATTCTTCAACTTAATGCCCTAAACTGTCCAGCGTAATCGGACCACCTCACTACGGCTATAGGTGTCGCTATGCGTAACCGAAAATATTCCCACGTATACCTTTAGAGGTGTTAGCAGCACTATCCGCTGGGGAAAGGACACTCGTAACGCGTTGGTGCCCACTAAGCACTCATGCAAAAGTAATCGTGTAGTGATTACCGACGTTTGCCAGCACGTGTTCGAGGCGTTGTAGCAAGGTTTGCTCCGTGGCGTAATCCTGGGGGCGAACCCAATAGTGCTTGCAGCGGTGCCAGAGCAGTTCGATGTGGTTGAGTTCGGGGCTGTAGGCGGGCAAGAAAAAGAGTGTCAGGCCGGCCGCTGCCCACTTGGCTTCACAAGCGCGCACCACGTGCGCTTTGTGAATGGAGGCATTGTCGAGTACGAGCACGGTAGGGCCGCTTAGACTGTGGCAGAATGCGTTGACGGCCAGCACAAATAAGTCGGCCGTCAGGCTGCCTTCCCGCACGTAGGCCTCCAGGGGCTGGTGCGGGGCGTGGGCCTGCCAGAAGCCCAGGACCGAATGCCCCCCGCGCCCCCGTACGGCGGGCAGGCCCACCGGGGGCTGCCCACGCCGTTGCCAGGCATAGGGCACGGGGGCTTGGCGCGAGAAGCGGCACTCATCGACGTAGACCACGGCCACCGCGCCGCGGGCTTCGGCTTGGTGCAACGTGTGCAGGTGCTGCTGGGCGGCGGCAAACAAGACCGGGTCGCGTTGCGCTTTCAGACTCCTGCGGCAGCGCTTCCAGCGGTAGCCGGCGCGGCGCGCCAGCCGGCGCAGCGTGCTCAGGCTGAGCTTGAGGCCCCAGCCTCGGCGGATGTCAGGAAGCCACGCGCGCAATTGCTGGGTGGCCGTACCCAGCCAGGTCGCTACTTTTTTTTACTGCTGGTGGGAGTTTCGGCGGGCGGCCCGACCGCTGGCCCTCGGCCAGCCCGGCCAAGCCCAGCTCCTGCCAGCGGCGCAGCCAGATACCGACCGTATTATAGCCCACGGCAAACAAAGTGGCCAATTGCTGAACGGTCGCCCCGCGGTGGTGTCCCAAAATAACTTGGGCACGCCGCCGCATTCGCGGGTGCGGGCCCTGAGCAGCAGCGGCCTCCAGGGTGGTGATTTCAGGAGCTGCGAGCGGAAGTGAAGCGAGTAGCATACGCCAAAATTAGCGCCTTCGCCCCACACGATTACTTGTGCATGGGTGCTTAAGATTCTTCTCTGTAACCTAAACAAAGGCTATCCAACATTAAGATAAAAACCGCCTAAGGCACTAATAGACAAAGAAAAAGGCTCTCATTTCTGAGAGCCTTTTTAGTAGTCCGTAGGGGAATCGAACCCCTGTTGGTAGAATGAAAATCTACTGTCCTAACCCCTAGACGAACGGACCGTCTTTCTATTTTGGTGGTGCAAAGATACGGGCGTCATTTTGCTGGGCAAGGGAAGGACGTGAAAAAAATGTCGGCTGGAACGTAACTGGCTTGTTTTTCAGGCTGAAAAAGTTGTGGGGCCCGCGTGTGGCGGGGGTAGCGTGGGCCCCGGGGGCCCAGTTTCGTAAAAACCGGCGGCGGGGCGCCGGGCTTCCTGCTATCTTCGCCCCGCGTTTTACCAAGCCGCCGGAGGGGCGGCTTGCCACCTTTTTTTTTCTTGCTACCAATGGCAAAAATCAAAGTCGCCATCAACGGCTTCGGCCGTATCGGCCGCCTCACGTTCAAGGCCCTGCTGGGCCGCGACAACGTGGAAATCGTCGCTATCAACGACCTGACCGACAACAAAACCCTCGCCCACCTGCTCAAGTACGACTCGGTGCACGGCCGCTTCGACGGCACAGTGAGCTACGACGACGACAGCCTGACCGTGAACGGCCAACACATTGTGGCTCTTGCCGAGCGCGACCCTAAGCTGCTGCCCTGGGGCAAAATGGGTGTCGACATCGTGCTCGAAAGCACGGGCCGCTTCGTGGACGAGGCCGGCGCGGGACAGCACATCACGGCCGGTGCTAAGAAGGTCGTGATTTCGGCCCCCGCCACCGGCAACATCCCGACGGTGGTGCTCGGCGTGAACGAAGACACGCTAACCGGCAGCGAAACCATCATCTCGAACGCCAGCTGCACGACTAACTGCCTGGCTCCCATGGCTAAGGTGTTGAACGACACGTTCGGCATCGAGAAAGGCTATATCACCACCGTGCACGCCTACACCTCAGACCAGAACCTGCAGGACGCGCCCCACAAGGACCTGCGCCGCGCCCGCGCCGCTGCCTACAGCATCATCCCCACCAGCACCGGCGCCGCCAAAGCCGTGGGCTTGGTGTTGCCCGAACTGAAGGGCAAGCTCGACGGCCTGGCCATGCGCGTGCCCGTGCCGGATGGCTCGATGACCGACCTGACCGTGGTTCTGAAGCGCGAGGTGACTAAGCAGGAAATTAACGACGCGCTGAAAGCCGCCGCTGAGGGCCCCATGAAAGGCATCATCGAGTACAATACCGACCCGATTGTGAGCATCGACATCGTGGGCAACCCGCACTCGTGCATCTTTGACTCGGAATTGACGTCGGCTAACGGTACGCTGGCCAAGGTGATTGGCTGGTATGACAACGAAACCGGCTACTCGACCCGTACCGCGGACCTGATCCAGCAGCTGGGCGAGAAAATGAACGGCTAGCGTTTCGCGCCGTTGTAGTTGGAGCCGCCCGCTTCCTTCGGGGGAGCGGGCGGTTTTTTTGTCGCGCGAAGCTCAGGGCTTTGCTTGGTTTGCCCGCATGTCCAACACCTGTTTTATTCTAAACCCCACCGCGGGGCCCAACCGCCGCCGCGACGTGCCCGCGCTCATCGCTCGGCACTTCGGGGGCGCCAACCCCACCGCCGGCTACGTAGTGCGGCACACCGAGGGCCCCGGCCACGCCGTGGAGTTAGCCCGCGCCGCGGCCGCTGAGGGCTTTGCCGTGGTGGCCGCCGTGGGCGGCGACGGCACCGTGAACGAGGTGGGCCGCGGCCTGCTGGGTACGGCCGCCGCGCTGGGCATCGTGCCCCAGGGCTCGGGCAACGGCTTGGCCCGCCACCTGAAGGTACCGCTGGGGCTGCCCGGGGCCCTGCGCCGGCTAGCCGCGCCTACCCTGAGCCGCATCGACGTGGGGCGCATCAACGGGCACCCGTTTTTCTGCACGGCGGGGCTGGGTTTCGATGCGCACGTGGCCCAGCACTTCGCCCGGGCCGGCTCGCGGGGCCTGAGCACGTACCTGCGTGTAACCTTACGCGAGTACCGCCGCTACCGGCCCGTACCTGTGGAGGTAGAGCTGAACGGCCAGCGCCGGGCCTCCGACTGCTATGTGCTGGCCTTCGCCAACGCCTCGCAGTATGGCAACGACGTGTATATCGCGCCCCGCGCCGACCTGCGCGACGGCCTGCTCGACGTGTGCCTCATCGACGCCCTGCCCGTGGTGCGCGCCTTCCGCGTGAGCCTAGCCATGGCGATAGGCAACCTGCCCGAAACCCGCGCAGCCGAGTACTTCCACACGGCCCACGCGCACGTCCGGGCCGGGGCCCCGCTGGGCTTCCACATCGACGGCGACTACCTGGGCCACGCCACCGAATTTGTCGTAGAGCTGCTGCCGCTGGCGCTGGCCGTGGCCGTGTAGGGGCCCCGGCCTTTCTTTGTAGACACTGATTACAAGTTCTTTGCCATGAAAAAAGACAACCGCGCCGGGGTAGTATATTCCACTAACCCCGATTTCTCGTACCAATCGGCAGATCAGAACGCCGAAGCCGCCACGCTGCCGCACCAGCAGCAGCAGCTGCGCGTGCAGCTCGATAAAAAGCAGCGCGGCGGTAAGCAGGTTACACTCATCACCGGCTTCGTGGGTACGGATGGCAACCTGCAAGCCCTGGCTAAATTATTGAAAACCAAGTGTGGCGGTGGCGGCAGCGCCAAAGATGGCGAAATTTTAGTGCAGGGTGATTTCCGCGAGAAAATTCTGGCTTTGCTCGTGCAAGCCGGTTACAAAGCCAAAAAAATTGGCGGCTGATGAAAAAACGTTCGATTCGGTGGCAAACGATATTAGCGCTGGGCGTGGCCTGGAGCGTAAGCGCGTGCGGCTCAATGCAACGGCCCCTAAATGCCACCGAGCGCGCCATTGAGCAGAACCTGAACTCCTACGTGGAGCAGCGGGCGGGCTGCAAAAAATCGTGGCTTCAAACGTGGTTGCCCCTATTTTTTAGGCCGCAATGCCCAGTCCAGCTCAATTTTTACCATAGATTCGATTACCGAGGAAAAAGCATGGACGACGATTCCGTCGGAGTGGGTTTTGCCGTTGTGGTGAGCGATGGCGACGCCAAGTTCTGCGGCCAGGATAGTTTTAAGTTAAGAACCGAGGCCCTATTTATCGCCCGCCAAGTTCGGCCCCTGCTATTACCTGCTCAGGAATACCGCTGGATAGACGTTGAGTATTCTTCTTGCATTCCTAATGATCTTCACGACGACAGAAATGGTTGCTCGAGAAAGTGTGAAAAGACTATTCGATTGGCCGTGCAGGACACAACCGCTTGGTCAAGCGCAATAGTCCGCGTTCAGCAAGAATACCACGATTATTCGCCGGTCCAGCGGTTGTAAAAAACCAATCTGCTGCACCATTTCTTCCCGATTTATGGAGCCCGTCACCTTGTACAACCAAGCCGAAGTCCACGTCATCGGCGCTGTGCAGTGGCTGAAACTGGGCGTGGAGCTAGTGGGGGCCCTCATCATCGCGCTAGGAATTCTGGTGGCCAGGCGGCGGCTGGTGCGGGCGCTGTGGGCGCGGCGTACGGTCGATTTCACGGGCATCCGGCTCACCCCTTCGCGCTACCTGGCCCTGGCGCTTGAATTCCAGCTCGGGGCCGACATTCTCTCCACATCCATCGCCCTGAGCTGGGACCAGATTGGCCGACTCGGGGCCATCGCCATCATCCGCACGGCCCGGAACTTCTTCTTATCCAAAGAAATGCAGGAAGAACGACGCAAAACCGGTAAGGAAGACGACACCATGGCCCGCGCCCGGGACCACGCCTAGCCCGAGGCTCCCGCGGGCCCTAGCCGCCCGCCGCCAGCTGCTGCCGGGCGCGGGCCACATCCTCGGGGGTGTCGATGCCGAAGGCATCCAGCTCGGTTTCGGCGCATCGGATGGCGTAACCGGCTTCCAGCCAGCGCAGTTGCTCCAGGCTCTCAGCTGCTTCGAGGGCCGATACGGGCAGCTGGGTGAGGCGCGCCAGCACGCCGGGCCGGTAGGCATACAGGCCCAGATGGCGCAGGTAGCGGTGGTGGGCCAGCCACTCGGCCGGCGCCCGCCCGCGCTGGTAAGGCAGGGGGTGGCGGCTGAAATACAGGGCCTCCTGGCGCTGGTTGAGCACCACTTTGGGCAGGTGCGGGCTGAAGAGTTCCTCGGCGCTGCGCACGGGCGTTACCAGCGTGGCGATGTCGGGCGCGGTGCGCTCGTCGGTAAAAAAGTCGACCAGCGCGTTGATTTGGGCCGGGTGCACGAACGGCTCGTCGCCCTGAATATTAATAATGGCGCGCACCTCGGCCGGGCTGCCCAGCTGCTGGAAGGCCTCGTAGAGGCGGTCGGTGCCGCTATGGTGGTCGGGTCGCGTGAGCACGGCCTCGCCCCCAAAACCGCGCACATGGGCTAAAATCCGCGCGTCGTCGGTGGCCACTACCACGCGGTCGAGGTGGGCTTGCTGGGCCTGGCGCACCACGCGCTCGATCATGGATATGCCCCCCAAATCAACCAGCGGCTTGCCGGGCAGGCGGGTGGAGGCGTAGCGGGCGGGAATCAGGCCGAGGACCATGCAGCGGGGAAAGGGGTGGGCGAGAGCGGGACGGGCGGGCCAAAGAACGCACTTTTGGCCCGCGCCAGGGCCCCCGGCGCCCCGGCGGTGGGCGAGGTGGGCGTATTCTTTTGTTATTTTGCCCACGCCGGCCAAGGTGCCTGCCCCCACGGCGGGGTTTGGCAGGAATTTCGCAAC
The DNA here is from genome assembly GCF_003149515.1 of Hymenobacter nivis. Classification (NCBI taxonomy): domain Bacteria; kingdom Pseudomonadati; phylum Bacteroidota; class Cytophagia; order Cytophagales; family Hymenobacteraceae; genus Hymenobacter; species Hymenobacter nivis. The sequence continues at coordinate 365,960 of NZ_CP029145.1, read as the reverse complement.
GCCGACTTTTATATGACTGGATTCTTTTTGCTGCTTGCGGCTACTTTGCACGGGCCCGGGGCCCCGGCGCCCGTGCGGGCCCTGGCCCCGGCCGATTCTATTGGCGTGGAAATGCGCGGTGGCCAGCGCTTTGTGCGCCACCGCGTGGGGGCCGGCGAAACCCTCTCCGCCCTGTCGCGCCGCTACCACGTGAGCGTGGCCCAGCTCACCGCCGCCAACCCGCAGGTGGCCAACGGCCTGGGCATCGGGCAGGTGGTGTTGGTGCCGCGGCCGCTGGCGCCCAGCGCCGCCGCGGCCAGCGCGGCACTGGCGACTGCTGGCGCGGCCAAAACGGGGGGCACGGCCGCCCTGCCCGCATCGGGCCGCTACACCGTGGCCCGGGGCGAAACGCTGTTCGCCATCGCCCGCCGCTTCCAGCTTACGCCCGACGAGCTGATCAAGCGCAACAGCCTGCCTGCCAACGGCCGGGTGCGCGTGGGCCAGCAGCTGCTGCTGGGGGCCCCGGCCGCCGCTGCGGCCGCCCCAACCTTGGCCAAAACGCCCGCGCCCACCCCCGCGCCTGCCATGCCTCCCGTGCCCGACAAGCCCGCCCAGGTGGCCACCGTGACGCCGGCCACGCCGGCCGAGAAGGAAACGGCCAAGGAAGCTGACCGCCCCGCCGAGCGGGCCCCCACCCGGGCCAGCGAGCTGGCGGGCCGCGTGACGGATAGCGGCATGGCCGCCGGCATCGACAACAACGGCACCGATAAGTACCTGGCCCTGCACAAAACGGCCCCCGTGGGCACCATCATGCAGGTGCGGAATGCTATGAACGGGCAGTCGGTGTACGTGCGCGTCATCGGCAAGCTGCCCGACACCGGCGAGAACAACAACATTCTGGTGCGCCTCTCGCCCCGGGCTGTGCAGAAGCTGGGCACTACTGACCAGCGCTTCCGCGTGGAAACCAGTTACGTCCCGTAGGGCCCCGGCGTGATAAAGCAAGCTTTTTTCGTGAAATTACCCGGCGTCCTGATTTCGGCCGACGAGTACGTGGCCGTGAACTTCCGGCTGTGGCGACGGGCACCCGCCACCCGGCGCAACCATTGGCTGCTGGGCGTGGCGCTGGTGCTGCTGGCCGCCAGCGTGGGGGCCCAGCTGCTGGGCCGGGCCCCCGACGGGTCCTTCGCGTGGTCGTCGCCGGTGCTGCTGGCCGTGGGGCTGGCCTACGGCGCGCTGCGGCCGCTGCTGGTGCTGCGCCTGCTGCGGCGCACCTACAACGGCAGCGAGGCTATGCGCACGCCCATCGACTACGAGCTGACCGCTACCGCGCTGTGCGGCCAGAGCGCACTGGGGCGGTTCGAGGTGCCGTGGACCAGCCTACGCCAAGCCACGTGGGTGCGGCCCGACTGGCTGCTGCTGTACCCCGTCGAGGCCGCCTGCTACTACCTCGACCTGCGCCGCTTGCCGGCCCCGACGGCGCCTGCCGACGTAGCTGCCCTGCTGGCCGAGCACCGCGTGCCGCAGGCGAAAGTTTAGGGCCCCCGCCGAAAACGGCGCGGGGCCCCGGGCGGCGCGTCGTCTTTATTTCCACCGCCAACTTCTGCCCGCTGGGCCCCTCATGTGAAAAACCTGGCCCACTTGCGGCACCAGCTTGATGCCCAGTACGACCGCTACAACCGGCCGGAATTTATTAAAAACGACCCGATTCAGATTCCGCACCGCTTCACCCAGCGGCAGGACGTGGAAATCTCGGCTTTGTTTGCCGCATTACTGGCCTGGGGTCAGCGGCCCACCATCATCAACAAGTGCAACGAGCTGCTGCGCCGCATGGACGACGTGCCCTACCAGTTCGTTACCCAGCACCAGGACGAGGACCTGAAAAAGCTGCTTGGCTTCTGCCACCGCACGTTCTGCGACACTGATTTGCTGTATTTCGTGCATTTCCTGCGCGATTGGTACGGCCAGCACGACACGTTGGAGACGGCGTTTCTCGTCGGCGCCACCCAGCGCGAGCGGCTGATGAACTTCCACCACCGCTTCTTCAGCCTGCCCGATGCCCCGGCGCGCACCCGCAAGCACGTGGCCACGCCGGCCCGCAAGTCGGCCTGCAAGCGCGTGAATATGTACCTGCGCTGGCTGGTACGCCGCGACGACCGCGGCGTTGATTTTGGCCTCTGGACCCGCCTCTCGCCCGCCGACCTCATCATGCCCATCGACCTGCACGTGGAGCGCCAGGCCCGCCCCCTGGGCCTGCTCACCCGCAAGCTCGTGGACTGGGAAGCCGCCGAAGAACTCACCGCGAACCTGCGCGAGTTGGACCCGCTGGACCCGGTGAAGTACGATTTTGCGCTATTTGGGGCCGGTGTTGACCGGGGGTAGGGCCCCGGGCGGGCCGGCCACCACCCGCAGCAGGGCGTCTTCGGCGGCGCGGGTGAGGCAGTGGTAGCGGTAGCGGCCCCGGTACTCGCACGCGGTGAGGCCCAGGGTGGCCAGGCGCTCAGCCACGCGGGCGGCGGCCCGCGCCCCGATGCCACCGGCCGCCGCCAGCTCGGCGGTGGTGCGCTCGGGGTGCTGCATCAGGGCCCTCAGCATTTGGCCCAGGCAGCGCTGGCCGCGCGGGTCGCGCACGGCGTGGGCGGTGCGCAGCCACGCCGCCAGGCGGGCCTGCACGGCGGCCGGCTCCTGGCTGAAGGGTGGCGCGGGGGGCGGGTTATCGCGCTCGGCCACGCGGCGGGCAAAGGCGGTGGCCAGGGTTTCGGCAGTGTCGAACATAAAGGGAGGTTTGGTAGGCTAAAATAGGGTAATAGCTGGCAAAAATTGCCCGAGTATGGGCTGATTTAGATTAAATATCGGCTAATTTAAGTATAGTAAGGGTTAATAATATCCAAATATCGGCTGATTAGGTCTACATATTGACTAAATTAGCTCAAATTATGGCTAAATTACATAAATTGCTGGCTAAAATAGGTTAATACCTGGCTAAAATAGCCCGATTAAGGCCGGTAATGCCCGGCTGGTTGGCGCGCTGGGGCCTCCGGCGGGGGCGGGGGCAAGCAACACCGGCGGGGCCCCCGGATGTACCATTGCCTGGCCCCGCGAAATCTTTCGCCCCGCCCCGCGGTTTACCTTCGTAGCTATATACCAACGCCTGCTTACTTGCTACTCCCCCAAAATTTCGAAGCTAAAATTGGCTTTACCGCGCTGCGCCAGCGGCTCGAAGCCAACTGCTTATCGGCCCTGGGCCGCCAATACGTGGCCAAGCTGGAGTTCCAGACCAAGGCCGAACCGCTCCTGAAACTGCTGCAACAAACCAACGAGTTTGCCTTTCTGCTGCGGTCGGGGGCCGATTTTCCGGCCTCGCACTACTACGACCCGCAGGTACATTTCAAGCGAGCGGCCCTGCCGGGAGCCTTCCTCGACGTATCCGCGTTTTTTGAGGTGAAGATGAGCCTGCGCACCATCCGGCAAGCGCTGGTTTTCTTCACCCAGGCTCCCGCGGACCAGTACCCGACGCTGCGTCTGCTGGGCATTGGTGTGCAAGTGGACCGCAACCTGATGGCCGCACTGGACAAGGTGGTGGACGACGAGGGCCAGGTGCGCGACGACGCTTCGCCGCTGCTGCGCCAGCTGCGCCAGGAGCTGATTGTGCGCCAGGGCCAGCTGCGCCGCCAGCTGGCGGGCATCCTGCGCCACGCCATCACCGAGGGCTGGGTGCCGGCCGGGGCCGAGCCCACCATCCGGGGCGGGCGGCTGGTACTGCCGGTCACTGCCGAGCACAAGCGCCGGGTGAAGGGCCTGATCCACGACGAGTCGGCCACGGGCCAAACGGTGTACATCGAGCCGGCCGCCGTGTTCGAGTTGAACAACGACATCAAGGACCTCGAAAATGCCTACCAGCGCGAACTAGTGCGCATTCTGATGGCCCTCACCGACCAACTACGGCCCCACCTGCCCGACTTGCGTCGCGCTTACCAGTACCTGGGCCTGCTCGATTTCATCCGCGCCAAAGCCCGCCTCGCGGTGGAGCTGAATGGCCAACTGCCCCGCCTCGACCCTAAGCCGCTGCTGCGCTGGAAGCGTGTGCGCCACCCACTGCTCACGCTGGCTTACGCCGAGCACAAGCGCCTAACCGGCGAAGTTCGCGAGGTGGTACCGCTCGATTTGGAACTGAACTACGAGCAGCGGATGCTGGTGATTTCGGGGCCCAACGCCGGCGGTAAGTCGGTAACGTTGAAGACGGTGGGCCTGGTGCAGTACATGCTGCAACTGGGCCTGCTCATCCCGTGCGGCGACGAATCGGAGGCCGGCGTGTTCGAGGATATTTTCCTGGATATCGGCGACGAGCAGAGCCTGGAAAACGACCTTTCGACCTACTCTTCGCACCTGCTGGCCATGAAGCAGTTCCTGCTGCTGGCGGGTAAGAAAAGCATGGTGCTGATTGACGAATTCGGCACCGGCACCGAGCCCAGCCTGGGCGGGGCCATTGCCGAAGCCGTGCTGGAACAGTTCAGCCGGGCGCGCACGTTTGGGGTCATTACCACGCACTACACCAACCTCAAGAACTTTGCCGAGCGCACGCCGGGCTTCGTGAACGGGGCCATGCGCTACGACCCCGAGCGTTTGCAGCCGTTGTACCGCCTCGAAGTGGGCAAGCCGGGCTCAAGCTTCGCCATCGAAATTGCCCGCAAAATTGGCTTGCCCAAGGACCTGGTGGAGCGCGCCTCGCAGCTCGTGGGCAAGGATAAAATCCGCTACGACCAGCTCTTAGAGGGCCTAGAGCAGGAGAAGACCGAACTGGAACGCCACACCGCCGAAGCCGCCAAGCAGGAGCGCCGCCTCAAAAAAGCCGCCCAGGAATACGCCGACCTCAAGCAGCACATCGAAGACACGCGCCTCGAAACCCTGCGCGCGGCCAAGCAAGAAGCCAAGGCCCTGCTGCGCGACACCAACCAGCAGATTGAGGCCACGATTGGCGAAATCCGCCGGGGCCAGGCCGACAAGGAAATTAACAAGCTGGCCCGCGAAAAGCTGGATAATTTTGTACGGAAAGAGCTGCATATCGAGCCGCCCAAAGCCCGCGCCACCCGCGAGCTGGCCACCGCCGGCGGCCTCCAACCCGGCGACAAAGTAGCCCTGCTGGGCCAGGACGGCTACGGCGAGCTGGTGGGCGTGAAGGGCAAAACCGCCGAAGTGATGTTCGGGGGCCTCAAAACGCTGGTGAAGGTGAGCCAGCTCGAAAAGCTGGGCCGCGCCGAAATCCGCGACCGGGAGCAGGCCGCCAAGGCCAAAACCTCGCGCCTCAGCGGCGGGGGCCCCAGCGGCAACGGCATCAACATCACCGACCGCATGGCCGGCTTCAGTCCCACGCTGGACCTGCGCGGCGAGCGGGCCGAAGAAGCCCTCACCAAAACCATGAGCTTTGTGGACGACGCCGTGATGCTGGGGATGCCGGAAGTGAAATTCGTGCACGGCCGTGGCAACGGCGTGCTCCGCCAAGTGGTGCGCGACTACCTCCGCTCCGTCAAGGCCGTGGCCAGCGTGGCCGATGAGCACGCCGACCGCGGCGGCGACGGCGTGACGCTGGCCGTGCTCAAATAACAAAGCGACCGCCGCACGCTTGTAGTGGTCATCGCCGCCTTGGCACCCATCTGGAAGGACCAGGCATTGCCGGGGCCCCGGGGTTGCGCTATGGATAGATACTTACAAAGCTGGATCTCGCTCTACGATCACACCGAAACAAAATGGCATTCGCTCCAGGCCTCGAAGGCCACGAGCAATTTGGTAGTGCTGTTTTTTTTAATTGGGATTACCATCAGTGCCCTGTCCTACTACCACCTAATCTCCATTGTTGTCGGCCGTTTCTTTGCTATTGAGCTTGCCTTTAGTGTGCTATTAGTTGCCGAAATATTGAGCTTAGTCTTTACGCTCACGCATTCGGTGGCCGACTCAGTGGGGAAGCAGTTTGAGATAGTGTCGCTGATCTTGCTACGGGACTCGTTCAAGGAGCTGGGGCATTTGCCTCTGGAAACGGTTTGGAACGCCACCACTTTGCTAGACTTGCTGCCCGTGTTGGCAGATGCCCTCGGGGCCGTGGTCATTTTCCTGATTGCCGGCTTGTTCTATCGGGCCCAGAAGCACGTGAAGATTACGAGCAGCCCGCAGGAGCAGCTTAATTTCGTCATGCTAAAAAAGTTTATTGCGAGCATCCTGCTGATCATATTTTTATTTCTCGCCGGAGACGGATTAACCAACTTTTTCAGTGCTAATCACCTCCAAAGCCTATTTAATTTATACTATACCATTCTGATTTTTGCCGATATTTTCATTCTCATTATTTCGCTGCGGTATAGTAACCTATACATTCATTTATTCCGGTATTCTTCCTTCGCCCTAGCCACCGTGATTCTGCGCTTGTCGCTGTCAGCGCCCAAGTTTTATAACGTTTTGCTGAGCATTTCGGCCGGCGTTTTTGTGCTGTTGGTGGCCAACGTTTACAACGTGCTTAACAAGCACGAGCCTGCGGAACAAAAGTAAAGGTTTTGAAAAAATGACTGCGCAGGGCCCAGGCGTTGGCCGGAGCTATTTGGCCCCGGCCACTTACAAGGCTTGCTTCTGAGTTAAAAAAAAGAACGTCATGCAGCGCGCAGCGAAGCATGACGTTCTTTTCTTTAACTCAGAAGCAAGCCTACATAATGTTCACCTCTGGGTGTAGCTCGATGCCGAACTGGGCGCGCACCGACTGGATAATTTCCTCGGCTAGCAGGCGCAGCTCGTGGCCGGTAGCTTCGCCGTGGTTCACCAATACCAGGGCCTGGCGGTCGTGCACGCCGTGGGTGCCCGCGCCGGGGCCCCGGCGCAGGCCTTTCCAGCCGGCCTGCTCGATGAGCCAGCCGGCGGGCACCTTCACGCCGCCGGGTACGGGGTAGCCAGGGATGGCCGGGTGCTGCGTTTTCAGCTCGTCGAACTTGCGCTGCGAGACTTCGGGGTTCTTAAAGAACGAGCCTGCGTTGCCGATTTCGGCCGGGTCGGGCAGCTTGGAGCGGCGGATGTGCACCACGGCGCGGCTGATGTCGTGCATGGTGGGCTCGCCCTCGATGCCAAAGTCGGCCAGCGTATCCTGGATGGCCCCGTACCGCACGTTGGGGCGGGCCTGGCGGTGCAGGCGCAGCACCACGGCCGTGACCACAAACTGGTTTTTGAGCGGGCCCTTGAACACGCTTTCGCGGTAGCCAAACCCGCACTCGGCGGCCCCAAACGTGCGCAGGGCCCCGGTGGCCACCTCTACAGCTTCGAGCCGCTCGAAGGTATCGCGCAGCTCGGCCCCGTAGGCGCCGATGTTTTGCAGCGGCGCGGCGCCCACCGTGCCGGGGATGAGCGAGAGGTTTTCGAGGCCACCCAACTGCTGGTCCAGGGCGTACTCGACCAGGCCGTGCCAGCTTTCGCCGGCTCCGGCGCGCACCAGGGCCGTGGTGGCGTCGTCGGCGTTTTCGGAAAGGATTTCCAGGCCCCGAATCTCGTTTTTCAGCACCACGCCGGCAAAATCCTGCGTGAAGAGCAGGTTGGAGCCGCCGCCCAGAACGAGTTTTTCGGTGGCCTGCACCCGTGGCAGCGCCAGCAGGGCCCGCAGCTCGTCGGCGCTGCCGAAACGGGCGAAATAGCGAGCCCGCACGGCGAGGCCGAAGGTATTGTAGGGGCGGAGGGAGACGTTTTCTTCGAGGTGCGGCATGGGGCGGCAAAGGTAGCGCCGGGGCCGGCCGGGGCCCTACTCGGGCAGGGTGGCCGTCACGTTGAAGCGGGTATCGGCGCGGATGGTGGTGTTTTGGCGCAGAACCTGGGCCACGGTCACCGTCGTAAACAAGGTGTAGGAGTTGCCCCGTAGATACAGGTCAAGCTTGTTGCCGACCGGTTGCAGGATGATGGTGGTTTGGCCGGTGGGCACGGCATCGAGCTTGGCCAGCAGCGTTTTATTGGTGCCTGCCGCATCGGAGGCGATGGAAATGCTCACGCTTTTCAGGAAGTCGAAATTTTGGGTGGCCGGGCTGGTGGTGGTCAGCGTCAGCTGGTCGAGGGTTACGTCCTGCACGTAGTCCGACGAGGTTTTATTGTTGGTATAGGTGCTCGACGAGGTAGAGGAAACCGTGAGGCCCGGCAGCGCCACTACCGCGCCCGTAGCCGTGGCCGCCGCCGGCACCGTGAAGCTGCTGGCGTCGCTAACGGTAAAATGCAGTAGGTTGAGTAGCTTTTTGCAACTGCCTGCCCCGAGCGCCAAGGCCAGTAAAACGATAAAAAAGCAGGACAATTTAACTTTAATAAGCTGGGGTTTCATAATAAAAAGAAGTAGGGTTAAAGACAGCGCTAAGCTACAAGCGCCACCGCAAACCCACTACTGCCTGGGGCCCCATTCTTGCACTTTACCGCACCCGGTAGCCGCGCAGGGCGTAGAATAGCAAGTACACGTAGCATAGCGCTGGCACCACAAATGCCACCCGCAGTCCGCCGCCGTGCGTGGCCAGCCAACCCATGAGCGGCGGAATGAGGGCCCCGCCCACGATGGCCATGATGAGGTACGACGAGCCCTGCTTGGTGAAGGGCCCCAGCCCGGTGATGGCCAGCGGGAAAATCACTGGCCACATGATGGCGTTCATCAGCCCGCAGAGCACCACCAGCCAGAGGGCCGTTTCGCCGCTGCTCAGGATGCTGGCCGCCACCAGCGCCGCGCCGGCCGCGCACACTGTTACCAGCAGCGCCCGGTTGGGGAAGCGCAGCAGCAGCGGGATGCCCACCACCCGCCCCACCAGCGAGCCAAACCAGTACGACGAGACAAGCACCGCACCCACCGCCTTGGTGAAGCCGATGGACGTATCAATGGCCGCCGGTGCCTGCCCAAACAGGGCCCCCGCCCAGCCCGTGGCCGCGTTCAGGCCGCGCACCAGGCTCTGGGTGAAGCCGGACAGCTGCGCAATATTCTGGCTTTCGCCGTAGCGAATCAGCAGCGAGCCTAGTCCGACTTCCACGCCCACGTACACAAAAATGGCCCCAATGCCCAGCACCAGGTGCGGAAAAGCGAGGGCCGACGTGCGCCCGGCGGCTACGGGCCGCGCCTCCAGGGCCTCTTCTTCAGGAATGCTCTCGATGTCGGGCAGCTGCACGGCGAAGAAAAATACGCCCGCCAGCAGCACCAGAAACGCCGCCAGCCCCAGGTAGGGCCCCTTCACGAGCTGTGCCTCCTGGCCCAGGCGCTCGGCCAGGGGCAGGGCCGCCAGCTTGGCCTTCAGGGCCACCGAGCCGCCGAACAGCACCAGCCCGCCCACCAACGGCGAGAGGGCCCCGCCGAAGTTGTTGGCCACCCCCACCACGCTCACCCGGGCCGCCGCGCCGCGCGCGGGCCCCAGCACGCTCACGTAGGGGTTGGCCGCCACTTGCAGCAGCGTGATGCCCGCGCCCAGCACTCCCAGCGCCGTGAGGAACAGCCCGAACGTGCGCGAGTTGGCCGCCGGCACGAACAACAGGGCCCCGGCCGCCATCACGAGCAGGCCCACCACGATACCGCGCTGGTAGCCCAGCTTCTTCAGCACAAACCCGGCAGGCAGCGACATCAGAAAGTAGGCCCCGAAGAAGGCGAACTGCACGGCCGTAGACTGAAAATCGGTGAGCTGGCAGATGTCCTTGAGGTAAGGCATCAGCACGTCGTTGAAGTTGGTAACGGCCCCAAACAGGAAGAACAAGCTCGTCATGAGCACCATGGGCCCCGCGTAGGAGCGGGCCGGCACCGCGGTCGTCGAAGCCGCAGAAGCAGTAGTAACAGGAGTAGCCATACGGGGCGGAAGGTACAAAAAAGCCGGCCACGGGGGCCGGCTTTTCTTATATCCGAGGTACTTCAGATAAGTCAAGCGTTCTGTTTCCTTCGATAAGTTCTAGAACGTACCCATTCTTTTTGAATTCAATCAACATGCCAAGGCCATACCTGTAGTCGCCTTCAAGATTTGTGAAGTCCAAGACCTTATTTCTATCAACGCTTCTCTTCTGATGATTCCACCAACCCTTAAATTCGACAATTAAAACATTACCATCATTATTTCCTCTACTATGTAATATGAGGTCAGGTCTTGATCCGTTCGGTTTAGTTGGAGTACGCTTTGGATCATCCCCGTTCTTGCTGTATTCCATATCTAAATCCAGTCTGGAAAGCCATTCTGTATTCTTGATTTGAGAATGAAAATAGATTCCAAAACGAAATGCTAAAGACTGCTCTAATCCACGTCTGTTCATTAAAACAGCGTCTTGTAGATATAGTCTATCTAATGCCTCGCGAGTAATTAAGTCGAGTTCGCGAATTTGTTCTTGATTTAAATACATGATTTTCCACAGTTACGGTTTTAACCTGATAATATTCCCGTCACGCGCTACTACTACCACGCTATTCTTCTGCCGCTTAAATTCCAGCATCCGCGCGTAGGCTAGTTCCAGGCCGGCCATGATTTTGTCCCGAAGCTCAATCTGCTTTTCTGGATTCATATTGGTTTCTTAGTTGCTGATACAAACTGTCGTTACTAATGCGAAAGCCACTGGCCGAACTCTCAGCTAATAAAACCGGCTTACCACTCGAATTATCGAAAATAAACGCATCATCGACCAGTGTCAAGTAGTTGGAAAAAAGCTGACGTATGCCTTGCCAATACCGGCGCTCAATTACTTCGGGGGCAATACAATGGCCGCCTTCCGCTACCCGCGTAGCGACGCGCGCCTGAGCCAGTTCCAGGCTGCTCAGCCAAAAATACAACAGGGTAACGGTGTAGCCGTGTTGCTGGGCGACGCGGATTTTCTGCTGGTAAATTTTGGTGGCCAGCGTGGTTTCAACGGCGAAAGTTTCGCCCCGGGCAAATAGCTCGTCGATGCGGTGCAGCATGATGCGGCCCGCTTCGAAGGCTACTTTCTCGGGCTGGAAGGGCGAGAGGCCCCGGGCAATTTCGTCAGCGTTCACAAACTCGCGGCAATCCAGCACCTCCGGCAAAATGGTGAACGAGGCCGTGGTTTTGCCCGCGCCGTTGCAACCGGCGATGATGTAGAAATTCTTCTCGGGCATGGCGGCAAAATATGCGGGTCGAAAGGGGGCCCCGGGGGTCGCAAGATAGTCCTGGCTGCCGCCGTGCGCGCCGCCCGCCCGCCGTGCCCGACCTTTGCGGCCATGCACCTCACCGCCACCACCCAGTTCGGCCTGGAAGAATTGCTTGCCGACGAGCTGTACGCCCTCGGGGCCGACATCACCCACGTAGGCAGCCGCGCCGTCGAATTCATTGGCGACCAGCGCCTGCTCTACGAAACCGTGCTCTGGAGCCGCCTCTCCATGCGCCTGCTGTGCCCGCTGGCCGGCTTCTACGCCCCCGACGAGCGGGCCCTGTACCGCGAGGTGGGCCGCATCGACTGGAGCGAGTACATCGGTCCGGGCCAAACCTTCGCCATCACGGCTGTGGTCAATAAGTCCACGTTTGAACACTCGCTGTTCGTGGCCCAGTTGATGAAGGACGCCATCGTGGACCAGTTCCGCGACCGCACCGGCAGCCGCCCCGACGTGGACACGCGCCACCCCGACATCCGCCTGCACCTGCGCATGCTGGAGAACGAGGTGATCATCAGCCGTGACGCCGCTGGCGACTCGCTGCACCGCCGCGGCTACCGCCAGGCTACCAACGACGCGCCTTTGAACGAGGTGCTGGCCGCTGGCTTAGTGCTGCTCGCCGGCTGGGACGGTAAAAGGCCGCTCATCGACCCCATGTGCGGCTCGGCCACCATCCTCACCGAGGCCGGCCTCATCGCGCAGCGCATCGCACCGGGCCTGTTTCACCAGGGCAAGTTTGGGTTTGAGAACTGGGCCGATTTCGACGCCGACCTCTGGCAGCAGGTGCGCGCCGAAGCCGAAGCTCAGCGCCTGGAAGAGCCCCAAGCGTACCTGGCCGGCTCCGACATCGACCCGAAAGTGATTGACCAAGCCGCCCAGAACATCACCGCCGCCGGCCTCGAAGACTGCATCCGCCTGTCGGTGCGCGACGTGAAGGACGCCGCCGCGCCCGCCGCCGAGGGCCCCGGCCTCGTCGTCACGAACCCGCCCTACGGCGAGCGCATTGGGGAGGAGGCCGAGATGGCCACCTTCTACAAAACCATCGGCGACGCGCTGAAAACCAACTTCCAGGGCTACGAAGCCTACGTGCTGACCGGCAACCTGGACGCAGCGAAGACCATCGGCTTGAAAGCCACCCGGCGCATCCCGCTGTTCAACGGGCCGATCGATTGCCGCCTGCTGAAGTACGAGCTGTACCGAGGAAGCCGGCGGGCCCCGGCCTCGGGGAACCTCACCCCCTCACCGGGATCATACACCTAGCGCATTTGCAACCCAATCGGCTCACTTGCCGGAGTCGTTGCTCACGCCCGCGCTTTCGAACGAGGCCATGTCGTTCAGGAAATTGACGGCGGCCTGCACCAGCGGGTAGGCCAGGGCACAGCCCGTGCCCTCGCCCAGGCGCAGGCCCAGGCGCAGCAGCGGCTGGCCACCCAACTCGGCCAGCAGCAGGCGGTGCCCCTGCTCGTCCGATTCGTGGCAGAATACGCAGTACGACAGGATTTTCGGGGCCAGCCGCGCCGCCACCAGCAGCGCCGCCGAGGCAATGAAGCCGTCAATCAGCAGCAGCATCCGGTGCTCGGCGGCGCGCAGCAGGGCCCCGGCCATTTGGGCAATCTCGAAGCCGCCGAATGTGGCCAGCACGGCCAGCGGGTCAGCCGCGTCGAGGGCCGGGTGGGCCCCCACGGCTTGCGTGAGCACGGCCAATTTGCGGACCAGGCCGGCCGCGTCGAGGCCGGTGCCGCGGCCCACGCACTCGGCCAGCGGCCGGCCCGTAAGCAGGTGCATCAGTACGGCCGCAGATGACGTGTTGCCGATGCCCATCTCCCCCATTCCCAGCACATTGGTGCTGGCGGCGTGCAGCTCGTCGGCCAGGCGGGCGCCGCGGGCCAGGGCCTCGGCGCACTGGGCGGCGGTCATGGCGGGGCCCTGGGCGAAGTTTTGGGTGCCTTCGGCAATTTTCTCGTCGCGCACGGCGGGCAGATCGGCGAAGGAGCCGCGCACGCCGGCGTCCACAATGGTCAGGCCCAGGCCGTTCTGGCGGCAAAACACGTTGATGGCTGCCCCACCGCCGGCGAAGTTGCGCACCATCTGGTGCGTCACCTCGGGCGGGTACTGGCTCACACCGGCCGCAGCAATGCCGTGGTCGGCTGCAAACACCAGCACGTGCGGCTGGCGCAGCATCGGCGCCAGGGTTTGCTGCACCAGTGCTACCTGCCGGGCCAGGGCTTCGAGCTGGCCCAGGGCCCCCAGGGGCTTGGTTTTGGTATCGATTTTATGGGCAATGGCGACGGCCAGGGTCCCGTCGGGCGCGGTGATGTTCCAGTTCATCCGACGGCGGGCTCGGCGGGAGCCGTGGGCGCGGCGCTGCTGCCAAAGCGCTTGTAGAGAAACAACTGCCACTTCTCTTCGGCCACGCCGGCCTTGTCCATCTCGGCGCGGGCCAGGGTAAAAAACAGGTCCGACAGGCGGTTGATGTAGGCCGGGATGGCGGGGTGCACGGCGTCGGTGGCCATCAGGCTGACGAGGCGGCGTTCGCCGCGGCGCATTTGGGTGCGCACCACGTGGCAGAGGGCCGAGATTTCGTTGCCGCCCGGCAGCAGGAAGTAGTCGGAGGGCGAGGTCATAGCGCCTTCCAGCGCGTCAATCCACGCCTCGCACTCCTGGGCCCCTTCGGTGGGCAGCGGGTTGCTGTTGGCCTTTTTGGTATCAGAAGGCCGCGCTAGGTGCGACATCATGTCCATCAAATCCTTCTGGATTTTGTGCAGCGGCGGCTGCCATTCGTGCTCGGGGCCCAGCTTCACACGCAGCAGGCCCAGGGTCGAGTTGGCCTCGTCGAGGTCGCCCATGCACTCCACGCGCACATCGTCCTTCGGCACTCGCGAGCCACCGAAGAGGCCGGTCGTGCCGGCGTCACCTTTTTTAGTGTAGATTTTCATGAGGGTTAATTGAATGTAGCGTGTACTCCGCGAGTCCGCACTACAAGTGGTTACTTCACTACCAGCGGTAGGCCCGACACCATAAAAATGGCGCGGTCGGCGCGCTGGGCAATGTGCTGGTTCAGCCAGCCTTGCAGGTCGGCAAACTTGCGGCCGGCCTCGGTGGGCGCGTGCAGGCCCATCCCGATTTCGTTGGAGATGATTATCAAAGTGCAATCTTGTTGCACTAATTTATCAAACTCTGCCTTTACTTCTTGCAACGTTGTTTCAACATCGTATTTCGTATCGGCGAAGAAGTTAGTGAGCCAAAGCGTTACGCAATCTAGCACCACGGTGCGGCCCGCCAAAGCTAGGCGGCTCACGTACTTTTCCTCCTCCAGCGTCGTCCAGCGGTCATCGCGGTCTGCTACGTGCCGGGCAATGCGCTGGCGGTGGTCGTCGTCCCAGGCCCGCGAAGTGGCTAGGTACACGGGGTTGGGGCTTAGCGTCAGGGCCAGCTCCTGGGCATAGCGGCTCTTGCCCGAGCGCTGCCCGCCGGAAATGTAGGTCAGCACGGGGCCCTAAAATGCAATGGTGTAGCGCCCCGAAATATTGCGGCCGGGCAGGTTGTAGCCGCGCTTCTCGTAGTAGTTCTCATTGGTCAGGTTGTTCACCAGTAGCGAGAAGGTATGGTGCTTAGCCACTGTATAGCCGGCCGAGAAATCGACGGTCATGTACGCGGGATATTCTACTTGCGGGTAGTTCACGTCGGTAAAATCGGTGTCTTTGCGGCGGCCCACATAGTGGCCGGTAAGGCGGGCGGTGATGCCTTGGTAGCTGTCGAAGGCCACGCCCAAGTTACCGTTCAGCCGGGCCACATTGTAAATATCGCGCACGGTGCGCGTGCCGTCCACGTTGTTGGTCACGTCCTGGGCCTTGAAAATACCCGTGCCGCCGGCGAAGGCGCGCAGCAGGTAGCGGCGGTCGGCCAGGGCCCCGAAGTCGTAGCCTACCTCGACCTCCAGGCCCCTAATCTGGCTGTCGTTGGCGTTCACGTAAGTGGTGCGCGAGCTCACGACGTAGCCCTCGGCAGTGGTTTCGCCCACGGGGTTAGCGGTGCGGGTCGTGATGCGGTTCGCAACCCGGGTGGCGAAGAACGTGGCGTCGGCCGAGAAGCCCGACGTGGCCTGGCCAAAGCGCAAGCCGGCGTCGTAAGTCACGCTGTTCTCGTTTTTCAGGTTGGCGTTGCCCTGCGTGATGGCCACCTGACGGGCGCTGTCGGGTGCAGTTTGCGAGAAGCCGGCCACGTTGAAGGCGTCGGGCGTCACGTAGGCGCGGCCGATGGTGGCGTGCACCCGCAGACCGTCCGTCAGCGCGTACTGGGCCCCCAGGCTGGGGCTGAAAAACGGGTTGGTTTTTTTGCCCGGCGTGAAATCGGTGAGCAGGTCGGTCTGCTTCACATTATAGGTAATTAAGTCGTAGCGCACGCCCGGCGTCACCACCAGCTTGTCGGCCAGTAGGCTCAGCTGGCCCTGGGCGTAAATACCGGTCGTATTCAGCGCGTAGTTCGGGCTGTAGGGCATGCCGTTGGAGCCGTCGGGGTTGAATACCTGCGAGTTGCTGGTGGCCTCGTTGTGGTCGATGCCCACCGTGAGGCGCTGGCGGCCCAGCGTGATGACGTCCTTGGCCTGCAAGCCCTTCCAGAGGTACTGGCTCTGGTAGGAGCGGTAGGGCGGCACGGGGGCGTTGTTGTAGTCGGCCAGGGTATTGTAGTTACTGGTTTCTCTCGACGTATAGCCGCGCACAAACAACTGGTGGTGGGCGTAATTGCCGGTGGCGCTCAGGTCGAGGTTGCCGCGCTCGATGTCCTTGCTCGACGGGCCCAGGTTGCCGTAAAAAATATCGTTGGGGGCCTGTACCGTGGGGGCCCTAAACAGCTCACCGCGCACGTCCACGCGCCATTTTTCGCTCAGCTGGTAGCCCAGGCGCAGGGCCCCGGCGTAGTACTTCAGCTTGGTGAAGTCGCGGCGCTGATTATCGCCGCGGGCGTCGTCCACGGTTTTGGTGGTGCCGTCGGCAAAGGTTTGGGTGGCGCTGCTGGCGTCCAGGGCGCGGCGCAGAATACCGTTACCGCCCAGCTTGTAGTCCTGCCCGCGGTTGAAAAAGCCCGCCGACAAATCAAAATCGAGCCGCTTAGTGAGGTTGCCGCCAGTGGCCCCGCCAAATTTAACCGTTTGGTAGCTACCGTATTCGGCAAACAGCGAGGTGCGGATGGCCCCGCGCGACTGCCGCGTAATCACGTTCACTACGCCGCCCATGGCCTGCGGGCCGTAGAGGGCCGAGGCGGGGCCCTTGAGGACCTCTACGCGCTCCACGCTGCCCAGGTCGATGGTGGCGAGGTTGCTGGTGCCGGCCGGGCGGCCGTCCACCAGCAGCAGGGCCCGCTGGTTGAGGCCGTCGGTCTGAGGCCGGAAGCCGCGGATGCCCACGCCCGCCAGCAGGCCGGGGTACTGCACGATATCCACCGAAGCGTTCTTTTTCAGCACGTCGGTAAACTCCGCGGCCGGCGTCTGCTGAATGTCTTTCTGGCTGATGACCTGGATTTGCTGGGGTACTTGGTTGCGCGGCGTGGCGGCGCGGTTGGCCGTCACCACTACCTCGTTGAGACTTTGGCGTTGCAACGTATCGCCCGGGGCCACCACCTGGGCCCAGGCGGCGGGCGCCGCGCCGGCCAACAGGGCCGCGCCCAGCAGCAGCTTTATTTCGGGGCGCGGCGACTGGCTTTGTTGGGATAAAAAACGTTTTTTCATATGCAAGCGGAAGGGATCATTGTGAATGAATTATCTGATTTCCAGCGACTAAGTATTTGTTCTAATTATCTGTTTAAATGAGGACGGGCACTTTGCTAATTAGTCAACCAATTGGTTACTATTAACTTGACGCATCGTCCGCAGCAGCGCACCGATGGTGGCGTGGGACTGGGCGGCCTGGCCCGGTACTTGGCTCAACCAGGGCCCCAGGTCGGGGCCGGCGGGGGCCGTCACGCGCAGGGCGGCGGGCCCTGTGGTGGGCACGAAGCCCTCGCGCTCCAGGGCCCGGCGCGTCCAGAAAGCGGCGGCGCCCTCCCCTACCAGCTGCACCGGGGGCCCCGTGGGCGCGTGCAGAGCGAAGGTGCCGGTGCCCGCGTCGAAGGCCAGCCCCTCCCGCGCAAACGCCGCCGCAAAGGCCCCGCTCAGCACCAAATCCTCGGGCGTGCCGGTGCGCAGGGGCCCATCGGCGGGTAGCAGCCACACGCGGTCGGCGGCTTGCAGGGCCAGGTCCAGCTCGTGGGTCGAGAGCAGGATGGCCTTGCCCGTGGTGCGGGCCAGCTGGTGCAGCAAGCGCATGAGAGCCACACGGTTGGGCAGGTCGAGGTGGGCCGTGGGTTCGTCGAGCAGTACCACCGGCGTGTCCTGGGCGAGGGCGCGGGCCAGCAGCACTTTCTGGCGCTCGCCGTCGCTCAATTCACCCACCGGGCGGTCGGCGAAGATTTCGGTACCAGTGGCTTCCAAGGCAGCTTGCACCCGGGCTTCGTCGTGGGCCGAGAGGCTGCCCAGCCAGCCGGTGTGCGGGTGGCGACCCAGGCGCACCAGCTCGCGCACGGCGAGGTTGCCGGCGTCCACGCGGTCGGTGAGCACGATGCTGAGCTGGCGGGCGCGTTCGGGGGCCCCCATCGCCGCCAGCGGCCACCCGCCCAGATCGAGCCGCCCGCCAAGCGGCGGCTGCAAGCCGGCCAGCGTGCGCAGCAGCGTGCTTTTGCCCGCGCCGTTGGGCCCCAGCAGGCAGACCAGCTCGCCGGGCCACAGGGCCAGGCGCAGGGGCCCGGCCACCGGGTGGGGCGTCTTTCTGTTCATATAACCCACCGCCAGGTCCTCGGCGGTCAGCAGCGGCGCAGGGTTGGGCATGAGGGATTTAGTTATTGTTTGGTAGTTGTCGGTTGCTAGTGCGCGGGGAGTGCACTAGCAATCAATGAGTAGCAAAAGGATAATTGCAATAAAAAAAGGCGGTCATGCAGAGCGCAGCGAAGTATTTCTCCCGCTGACTACCCATTAATTGCTGCCGCGGGAGAGATGCTTCGCTACGCTTTGCATGACAGTCGAATGGTGATTCGATAACTCCATTTTTTACTTCCAGTTTTTCAGGAAAACGACGAGCGAACGCTATTGCGGCGCAGCACCACCCACAGTACCACCGGGGCCCCCAGCAGCGAGGTGACGATGCTCAGCGGGAGGACGGTTTGGCTGCCGGGGAGCTGGGCCAGGCAGTCGCAGCCCAGCGTGAGGGCGGCCCCCACCAGGCAGGCGCCGGGCAGCAGCACGCGGTGGTCGGCGGTGCGCAGCAAGCCCCGGGTGAGGTGCGGCACGGCGATACCCACGAAGCCAATCGGCCCACAAAACGCCGTGATGGCTCCCGCCAGCAAGCTGGTACTGAGGATGATACTTGTGCGCGCCCGGCCCACGGTCAGGCCCATGCTGCGGGCGTAGTTTTCGCCCAGCAGCAGGGCATTCAGCGGCTTGGCCGAGGCAAAAGCCAGCCCCAGCCCCACTGTCACTACGGCCGCCAGCACCACCAGGTGGGGCCCCACCACGCCGCCCAGCGAGCCGAACGTCCAAAGCAAATATTCCTGAATCTGCTCGGGGGCACTGAAGTATTGCCATAGGCCGACAATGGCCCCGGTGACGCTGCTAACCATCAGGCCCACAATAAGTAGCACCACGTTGTCGCGCACCCGGGCCGAGAGGGCCATCACCAGGGCCATCACCAGGGCGGCGCCGGCGGTGGCGGCCAGCACCAAGCCCCAACTGCCGCCCACGCCCAGCGCCCGGATGGCGAAGCCGCCCGCTGCGCCGCTGCCCCCGGCCAGCATTACGGCGGCCACGCCCAGCCCCGCCCCCGCCGTGAGGCCCAGTACTGAGGGCCCCGCCAGCGGGTTACGAAACAGCGTTTGCATCTGCAAGCCGCTCACAGCCAGGCCACTGCCCACGGCCAGCGCCGTCAGGGCCTTGGGCAGGCGAATCTCCCTCACGATGAACGCCCAGGCCGGGTTGTCGGCCGCCTGGCCCAGCAGAATCTTCACCACCGCCGCCAGCGGGATGCGCACGGGGCCCAGGGCAATGTCGAGCACGAAGCCCAGGGCCACCAGCCCCGCCAGGGCCAGCAGCCAAGCCGTGCGCCGCCGCCCGGCCGCGACCAGCGACGGCGGCGCGGCCGCCAGTTGGGCCGTGCTCATTTCAGCCACTGGTAATAGTAGAGCTGCCACGAGGGCAGCAGCTCGGGGTGCAAAATCTTGATCAAATCCGACAGCACGAGGTCGGGCCGCACCGCCCCCGATTCCCAATAGTCGTTGGAGCCCTGGGCGTTGGTGCGGCGGTTGTTGTTGTACACGCGGCCGGTTTGGAAGGGCGCGAAGGCGGCGTAGCGCGCATCCTGGGCCAGGATATCGGCCTTGGTGGCGGCGGTGCCGGTTTGCAGCCAGTAGTCGGCGGTGAGGGCCACGGGAGCCACGGTTTCGAACGACAGCGCCAGGCTGCCGCTGGGGGCCCGGGCCTGGTCCCAGGCGTAGGTGCAGCCCGCGTCGCGCAGGAACTGCGTGAGGTAGCTGTCGGTATCGGGCACGTACCACACGTCCTTAAACGGCAGGCCAACAACCACTTTAGGCCGCTGGGCGGCGTAGTGGCCTAGGGCCGCCAAGCGGTGGTAGGAGCGGGCCACCTGGTCAAATTTCCGGTTCACCAAATCTTCCTTGTTGAGCAGCGCGGCCAGCACTTTTACCCACTCGGCGCGGGCCAGGGGCGTGGTTTCCACCCACTCGGAGTTAATCATGACGGGCACGCCAGCGGCTTCCAGCGTCTGGAAGCGCGCCAGGCTTTCGCCGGGCCAGCCGGTGGCCATCACCAGGTCGGGGTGATGGGCAATAAGCTCTTCGTTGTTAAGCTCTTTGCCCTGGCCTACCTCGTAAATCTTGCCGGCGGCGATGCGCTGCCGCACCGGCGCGGCCGAGGCGTACTTGAAGCTACCCAAGCCCACTACCAGGTCGGCGGCCCCCAGGAAATCGGCCAGCGCTACGTGCATCGACGATAGGGCCACAAGGCTCCGCAGCGGCGTTTCGATGACGTGGGCATCGGCGTAGCCCGCTGGCCGCCCCGCCCCGCGGGGCACCAGCAGGTAGCGTGTAGCCGTGGTTTTCTGCTCGAACGGGCTCAGGATGGTGACCAGCTTGCCGCCCGCTACGTAGCTGATGGTGAAGCCCTTGGCGTACTGCACCGCAGTGCGCCCACGCGGCGCCCCGGCGACCGCTGCCCGAGGGGTAGCCGCCGGGGAAATTGTCGTTTGGCCAACGCCGGGCCGGGGCCCCACCAGCAGCAGAGCCGATAGCGTGAGGGTGCGCCAAACAGCAAAAAAAGGGGGTTTGCCGCCGGCACAGCCAGCGGGAAGCGGGGGGTTGGGCATGGTACAACGAGCCTTTCTGCCGAAAGCTGTGACTGTATGGAGCAAGCGGCAGGTCTTCTGACTTCCCCCGCCGGCCGATGGCCTTCCCATCCCCAAGAGGACAGTGGCGCCGTGTATCGGTCGGTTGGTGAGGGGGTTACAGCAGCGGAGACTGTCCCGGAATTACACCGGCTTCCCTTTTAAAATCGTTCCGCACCGCGGAAACGATTACCATTTGTTGGTGCAAAGGTAGGCTGAATTATTGGCCGCCGTGCGCTGGAGCCCCAAATTTGGCTACAGTCCAGCCGCCGCCCGCACGAAGGCCACGCGCGCCGCCACCGTGGTTTTAGGCAATTCCAGCACCGCAAAACCCAACCGCTGGTAGGTGCGCCGCAGGGCCCCGTGCAGCACCGTGGCCTCGGCAAACGTCTGCCAGCGCTCGGCGTCGTTCACGTAAATATCAGCCCACGGCGGCGCCAAAAACACCACCGGCTGGTATGGGTGCGCCGCCACTGCGGCGTAGCACGCAGCCGGCACGAGTAGCCCCGCAACCTCTAGGTAGGCAACGACATCAGGTAGCCCGCGGTCAAAAAATGTGACGCCGCCGCGCCGCGACGCCGCCGCGTGGTCGGCCACCATGCGGGCCATCGCCAGTTCGGCAAAGCCTGCCAAATCGAGCCACGGCACCCGGCCGCTACCCAGCGCCACCTGCTCCTGGATGAGCTGGCGCGACACTTCATCAGCCCCCGCGAAGCCAGCGGCTCGCAGGGCCCCCAGCAGCGTAGTTTTACCGGCCCCGGGCCCCCCGGAGATGACGTAAAGGGGCATTTTTATTATTACGCTCAATTACAAAGGCTCAATCATACAACTAGATAACCATTAGACCTCTTTCCTAAATAAGAATCACTTTTTCAATATTTAATAAAACTTACGCAGCCTCAAGTACAAGAACAGGAATAGATGAATTCTGCAATTGCTGCCGCAGCCATTCAGCCCAGGGTAGGCAGGCGGCCTGGTAGATGGTGCGGCCGATGGCGCGGGCGTATTGCCGCAACGTTACCCAGACTAAATAGCAACAAGTCAAATGATTGCGCTGCGCCTGCGCCTTGCGGCACTGGCATTTCTCGGAACCCGTTAATTGCTTGAAACTCCGGTGAAACTCCTCCACCTGCCAGCGTACCTGCACCGCCTCAATAACCATTTCCCGATTGAGATGAGCTGCCAAGTAATTGGTTATCACCCATTCAATGCTGCCGTCTATGGTAACCAGCTTGAAAAGTTTGACCCCAAACGGTACTTGTTGCAGGCGCACTTCCACGCCCCGGCTCCAGCCCCCCGCCGGCGGGTCGAGCGTGTTCAGGGACTGATAGCCCGTTTCCTTCCCTAAACTCACTAACCGATTGCTTTTCAGGGTGGTGAAAAACGTCCAACCGGCTTGCTCAATCACTTTCAGGTTCTCGCTGTTGGCATACCAACTATCAAAGAGCAGGGTGCGGGCCTGAATTTTTCCCTCTTCCACCACTTGTTTGAACATGGCCTGGAAGTGGTCGTTTTTCGTCAGCCCGTCCTGAGCAGGAGCGTATATGCGGAAGTCTAGCGACAGAAAATCACCGCTTTCGCCGCTGCTGTGGAATAGATTAACCAGCCCAATGCCCGTGACCAACCCGTGCACATTGCCCGAATATTGTCGCTGCGCTACTTCAATGAAGCGACTGTAGCGCTTATCCTGCACACTATCATCCACCAGCAGAAATGCTTCGGGTGAGTCGGCTACCAAAGGCTGTACCAACTCCCGTAACTGACCCGCCGAAAACGTGTTATTGCGCAAAAAGCGATATACCTGATCGTGGCTCATCTCTGGCAGGTGGACGGCCAAATGCGCCCCTATATAATTGCGCGGGGTGTTGAGCAAAAAATCAATGCAGGTCCTTTGGGTTAGCATAAAAGGTCGTTTTTAGCCCAAATTACGCCCTGTGCGTAAGTCCGATAAGTCCCAGAGCAGGCCGCGCTTGTCGTGGGCAAACGTACGGAGTACGTCGGTCACATACGGTTGGAGCTTGCTGAAGGTGGCCGAGTCGCGCGAGGCCGGGTCGCCGGGGCCCTGTGCCCAGCCCGAATTATGTACGCCCGTTTTGGGGGCCGGCTGGGGGCTGGGCTTGGCCTCCTTGTTCCAGCAGTCGTCCAAAAACACAAACAGCGTCTGAATGTGGTGCTTGACGGCCAGGCCCAGGTACTGGTCGACGCGCTTTTTGAAGCCCGCCGGGTCTTCCTGATACGCCAAGCTGTGCAGAAACACGCGCATGGTATTGAACCCAATGCCCTCGGCGTAGCCCAGTTCCCGGTCGATGGTGGTGAGGTCGAACGTGGCGGCCTGCCACATTTCGAGCTGGTTGATGGCCGTACTGGGAATAAAATTGGCCCCTGACATCCAGGAATGGGCTTTGTACCAAGCATTGGCTTTGGCTTTGCCGATCGGCCAGCGCTGGCCCGCCATCGCGGCGCTGGTGGCAGCGCCACCGGTGGTTTTGGTTTTTTGGGCGTAGCCACTGCCCGAAGCCAGCAGGAGCAGTACGAAAAGAAACAGGTGTTTCACGAAAGGAAAAGGATGGGAATACGCTCGTGGAGCAATTAAAAAAAGGGCGGTGGTCCAAAGCGAGATGATTTCGGTATTTCACTCAATTTATGATGTCTGAATATTCGTCCTTCCAGCTTTCCTGACGTGTTTTTAAGCTGACTTAATTAACAAACTAAAGGTCCGGTATCATCCTGCTTTGGACCACCGCCACAATAGTTATTGGCTCGCGGAAGCGCGGTGCCCAGTGCACCCCCTGCCGGCCCACTGTGAGGCGGCGGGCCGGCCCGCAACCGGCGGTGCCGAGCAAGGCGGCCAAGCCCAGCGTAAGCCACCGGAGCCACAGTCCGTTCAGGCGGTTCGAATAATGCACATCCATTAAGGCCATGTTATGGTTGTTTAGCGCCTGAAATCGTCCTGCACCCGCACAATATCTTCTTCATCGGAGGGCTGCACGGCACTGGTATGCTGCCATGTTTCGGCCAGCAGCCCCCAAGCCCCACTAGGCGGTGCCGCTCCCCCTGTTGCAGGGCAGTCTAGTTACCCACATTATAAGCCACTACTTCGCCCTATTCGTCGGAAGCGCTAACGGCGACGCCCACTGGCCCCTGCACCACGCGCTAAACCTCGGCCCGCCGATGGTGGTACTGCCACGACAGCAGCTAATGCAGGGCAACCAACAGGATTTTCGGGGTCAGCTTACCCGAAATCATAAGCTGGTCTATCGGCAGCCCATCAAAATACTGGTTGGCAAACTGCTGCGCCTGGCTTTCGTCGATGACGAAAAAACCGCCCCAGGGGCGGGTGGCATCCTACCGCTCGATGCGGAGGCCGGCGGCCTGTAGCTGCGCGGCCGTATGAGTAAAAAGCTGCGGCTTTTTGGCTTCTAATGAATGCATGATAAGTATGTTGGGGTAGTTGGCACAGAAAGCCAGACGGAAGGAATTAGTTGTCAAGAAGTCATCAGGGCCTAGCTTGACTAGCGGGTGCGCCGGCCACGGCCCGGCGTACTGGCCCCCGCTTTCTCTTCTTCGGCCAGTATTGCTCCCGGACTATTCTGCAGGTATAGCCGTTGCGCATTCGGGTTGTTGGGGGCGCCGGTACCTTGAAAATGACTCACCCGCAGGCCGGTTACATGGTCGGTTTCGATACCATGGGAAAGGAAGGAGCTGCGCGGGTTTAGCCAGCGCAAGGCAAAATCGTCGATGATCAGCCCGATGACGTATTGGGCCAGAATGCCGGGAATATCGCGGGCAAATAGTTGGTTTTTTTCGCTCATTATGCCGCGTAAATCCACGTTGCCACCGGCCACGCCATTGAGTGGGCTATCGATAAAGTCGAAGGTGACGTGGCGGAAGGATAGGTCTTCAATCACGCTTTCCGGCGTACCATAGACCAGAATACCGTTTTCGCCTCGGCAAGTAATGTTCTCGAAACGCACGTTTTTGATGCGACCCAGCTTCACGTTTTCCTTGCCGCGAATGGCCGAAATGTGAATGGGTTCGCCGTTGCCCCACCAATCGCCGGTGCGCAAGTGAGTGTCAATGTTGATGTTGGTAAACGTGAGGTTTTCCAGCGAGCCCTCGTCCCGCAGGAAGATGCCGATGCCGCGGGTGGAATTGGTGATATTGACGTTGCTGACCGTGACGTTGCGCACCGTGTTCTGGTCCAGAAAACCAATGCGAACGCCGCTGGAGTACGATTGCAGGTTGCAGTTGCTCACGATGATGTTCTCCGAAACGTGGCGCTGCCCGCTGAACCCGGGAATCTCGAAGTGGTGGTCGTAGCCGGTGATGGCGATGGCGTCGTCGCCTGCCCGGATGTCGCAGCCCGTGATAGTGACGTTGCTGGAACTCGTGATGTCGATGCCGTCGGCGTTCGGAGCCAGCAGCGACGACCATATTCGCACGCCGCTCACCCGTACGGCGTCGCAGTCGGAAAAATGCAGCGTCCAGAACGGAGAGCGCAACAGCGAAACGTCGGCGAGGCGCACGTTTCGGCACTGCGCAAAAATCACCATCTGCCGGGGCCGGGGTTCGCGGGGTTCCCACGGGCCGTCGCCAATACCGGTAGCAACGTGGCGAAAGTTATTTTTCTGGCGAGTGTAGCGGGTGGTGACGGTATCAATTTTCTTGGCGCGCGTCACGTCGAAGTAAGCCGGGTCGTTGCCGTCGATAGTACCCAGGCCGGTGAGAGCCACGTTTTCGGCCAGTTCGGTGTAGAGGATGCCGTAGTGGTTGGTGCCGTATTCGGGGTACTTGGGCAGCGTATAGGCCCGGTAATCGTTGATGTTGGGGCTGCCCAAAAGAACGGCTCCGCTTTCCAGGTGCAGATTCACGTTGCTTTTCAGGCTGATAGTTCCCGTAAGAAAAGTGCCGGGTGGCACGTCCACGGTGCCACCGCCGGTGCGGTTGCACACGTCAACGGCCTTTTGGATGGCGGCCGTGGCCAGGGTTTTGCCGTCGGCCACGGCCCCGTAGTTGGTGATGGCGTATGTTTGGGCACGACCGTTGAAACGGGCGATGCACAGAGCGCTCAGCAGCAGGAAAAACCGGGTTAGAAGCATAAGACTGGGGATATCAGGGGTTAGCGGGCGAACCCAGGGCCCAGCACTTTAAGCTCCCATACCGAGGCGTTGCGGTCTTCAGAATTGGTAACGGCCAGGCGTACGTAGCGGGCGCGAAAATCCTTGTCGATGGCCATGGCACGGTAGGCCGGAATGGCTTCGTTACTGTGGTCGACCAGCGTCACCCAGTTTTCGTTATCCGTTGAATACTCTACCCGAAAGGTCACCTGCTTGTCAGGGTACTCGAAGTCGACTTCCACGCGCCGGATGGGTTCTTCGCGCTGCAGGTCTACGGTAAGGGTGCCTTTCTCATTGGGGCTGGTGGTCCAGCGGGTGTCGTGGCGGCCGTCCACGGCGTGGATGGCCCGGTTGGTGGGCAGCTCGGTATTGGCGAACACCGGCTTGTTGAGCGCCAGGTTCACGACCGGATTTTTAGCACCTAGCAGCTGGCCCAAGTCGTTGACGTAAGCCCCCAGCTTCAGGCTGCCGTCGGCCCCGAACGTGAGCTCGCTGGCGCAGGTGAAGCGGAAGCCGCAGGTGGGCGCTTTAGCGGGGTCCTGACGGTGATAGAGCAGGAAAGTGCGGCCCTCGACTTCCAGCATGGAGTTATGGCCGGGACCAATGACGCCGTGGGCCTCGTCGTTTTCGAGCAGCGGGGCCTTAGCGTCCACGTAGGGGCCTTCGAGGCTTTTGGCCACGGCGTAGCGCACGTTGTAGCTTTTCTGCCAGCAGCGCCCCCCGGCCCACATCAGGTAGTAGAGGCCCTTGCGATAGAACAGGTAGGGTGCTTCGGTGAAATCGAAATGGCCCTTGACGGAGATGGTGCGCGCAATTTTGGTGAGGTAGGTGGGCGAGGCCGGGTCGTTGTCCATCTCGAAAATTTCCTGGGACGCCGACACCACGTAAATCTTCTTCGACACCGGGTCTTCGAAGGGCTCAATGTCGAAGCCCCCAATGTGGGCCACCCGGGCGTAGTGCCCGGTGGGCGAATCAGCCACGTACACGTAGCCCTTGTAATCGACCGAATTCTGGCAATACAGGTAGTATTTGCCATTTTTACCTTTGATGACGGCCGGGGCCCAAACCGATTTATACGGCATGCCGTCGAGCACCTGAGGCTGCCAGTCGGTGAGGTTGGTCGAGGTCCAGACGAAGGTCAGGCCATCGTTGCCATAGGGCGGGTAGCCATCGGTGGTGACGTAGAGGTAGTAGGTATCGCCAAACTTCTTGATGCTGGGGTCGGCGAAGTAACCGGGCAGTAGCGGGTTCTGGGCATGGCTACGGGTGGGCAGCAGCAGGGCCAGTAGCACAAGCAAGCTGGCGGGGCGAAGCAGGGAAAGTAGTTGGTGGCGCATAAGGGGAGGGCAAAGTGGAGTGGCGGGGCTACTCTGCGGTGGAAGCTGCGGGGTGCGGCTGAGCCAGCCGGGCCAGCATTTCGAGGCAGGCCCGGCCATTATGGTAAGGGCATTTCCAGAAACCAGCCTTGTCTTCGCCGGCCATCAGCGAGTTGTCGGCATGCACGCCCCAGAACCACTCGCCGTTTTGCTTATCTAAAATATGCTGCTGCGTGAAGCGCCACGCACCCTCCGCCATCGCCATAAACTGCGCGTCGCCGCTTACCTGGTAGGCGTTGTAGAAACCCACCACGGCCTCGGCCTGCACCCACCAGTGGCGGTCAGCGTCGAGGTAGCCGTCGGGGTGCAACTCGTAGGTGAGGGCCCCATCGGTGGCCAGCCCCTCGGCGGCGGCGCGGGCCAGCTGCACGGCCGTTTGCTGAAACTGGGTAACGAGCCCCGGCTCATGCAGCACCTCGGCAGCCTCCAATAGCAGCCAAGCCGCCTCAATGTCGTGGCCGTAGGAAATGGCATCGAGCCGGGGCTGCCAGTACTCATCCAGAAACAGGATGAGGTGGCCGGTTTTGGGGTCGATGAAATGGTCGGTAAAATCCAGCAGCAGGGCCTTGATTTGCTGGCGCAGCCGCGCGTCGGGCCACTCGCGGTAGAGATTGGCATACGCCTCCAGAATGTGGAGGTGCGTGTTCATCGTCTTCTTCTCATTGGCATCCTTGGCGCTCAGGCGCAGGTCGCCGAGGGGCTGCCAGTCGCGGGCGAAAGCCTCTAGGTAGCCGCCTGCCGCGGGGTCAAAACTATGCGCCTCGATGGTGCGAAAAAGGTCTTGCGCGTGCGCTAAGGCCGCTGCGTCGCCGCTGGCGCGGTGGTATTCGGCCAGCCCGTAGATAGTGAAGGCCAGGGCATAAATCTGCTTCTTGGTATCGAGCGGTCGGCCCTGGTAATCCACCGACCAGTACACGCCGCCGTGCTCCGCATCCAGAAAATGTGCCGTGATGTACTCGTAAGCCCGTCGGGCCACGGCCAGGTTTTCGGCATTGGGCTGCTGGTTGCAGGCCGCCGCGAAGGTCCACAGGATGCGGGCGTGCAGTACGGCCCCCTTCGGCGCGGTGGGGTCGGGGCGGTTGTCGTTGTCAATTTTCCCCAGGAAACCGCCCTGGGCTTCGTCCGGCGCATGGGTGCGCCAATACGTGAGGATGCGGTCAAGTTCTTGCTGGAAGGAATCAGCTAAGTTCATAGGAAGTTGCTGGAAGATAAACGGAAAATCGGCTGGTCATAAATCGGCTAGTTCCCCACAAAACTCAGCCGCAGACCATCGATTTCGGCCGCCGATGAGCCAGCTATTTTTAGGGCTTTCAATCGAATACTGGTTTTGCCGGCCGGCACCCGGAACGTGTCGATGACCAGGTGGCCCCAGTCGGCCATTTCGTACGCTTCCTTGCGGGGCACCCGGTCGGGGCTCGGTAGCTGGGCGGCCTGGAAGGGTTGGCTGATGGTCACGCTATGCTCGACTTGGCCCACCCGGCAGCTCGGGGATTTTATTGGGCCAGCGGATGAAGAACGGTACCCGCATGCCCCCTTCACGCTGCCTTTGATGCCGCGCATGTCGCCGTTGTAGCGGGTACCGTTGGGGCCGTTGTCGGTCATGAAAATGACGATGGTATTTTTCTTCAGCTTACGCTTTTTTAGAAAAGCCAGCACCCGGCCCACGTTGTCGTCGAGGTTGCTCACCATGCCGTACACGCAGGCCAGCTCGTTGCTCCGGCCCTTGGCTTTGAACTTGTTGAAGTAGGCATCGGGCACCTGAAACGGGCTGTGGGGCGCGTTGTAAGGGATGTAGCAGAAAAAGGGTTTGTCCTGGTTCGCACCGATGAACTTGAGCGCCGCGTCGGTCAGCACGTCCGTGATGTAGCCGGTAGTTTGCACTAGCTCGCCGTTGTGGTCGAGTTTCGTGTCGAAGTAGTTCGACCAGTGCCCCGCGCAAAAGCCCAGGAACTCATCGAAACCCTGGTCGTTGGGCCGGTTGGGATAGTGCTGCCCGCTGTGCCACTTGCCAAACATGCCGGTTTGGTAGCCGTTGGCCCGGAACAGCTCGGCCAGCGTGGTTTCTTCGCTATCCATCGTCTCCAGGCCCTTCGATACCGACACCACGCCCGTGCTTAGGTGGTAGCGCCCGGTGAGCAGACTGGCCCGCGTGGGCGCGCACAGCGGGCTCACGTAAAAATGCTCGAAGCTGGTGCCTTGCTGGGCCAGCCGGTCCATATTGGGCGTCTTCAGCCACGGGTTTTTGTTGGCGCTGAGGTCGCCCCAGCCCTGGTCATCGGTCAGAATCAGCACAACGTTGGGCCGGCCAGGCGGCCGTTTCCGCCCGATGGCTCCGGCCAGGCCGGCCGTTAACAGCAAGATCGTCAGGATGATGCAGGAGAAGGGGCGCATCGTTTTTCAGTTAGCGCTCCACCCCGTTAGTCACTCGCTCGCTAACTGTGGGGGCGGGCACGGCGTGGTTGCGGTCAATAAGCGCATTGATGGCTTGCACCGATGCGGCCGAGCGCAGGCCATCTTCCGGCGTATTTACTACGTAATCAATCAGTTGGGTAATTGTGGACGTGGCCACGTGCATCCGCGTGTCGGACGAGGCATAGTAGATGAACACCTTGCCGTCGTCGTCAGCAATCCAGCCGTTGCCAAAGGCTACGTTCGACACGTCGCCTACGCGCTCCTCCCCTTCCGGGGCCAGGAAATAGCCGGCCGGCTTATGGATTATTTTGGTGAGGTCGTGCAGGTCCGTCATGAACATGTAGAGCACATAGCGCAGGCCAGCGGCGGTATTTCGCACACCGTGGGCCAAGTGCAGCCAGCCTTTCTCCGTCTTGATGGGACCAGGACCGAGGCCGTTTTTCACTTCCGCAATCGTGTGGTACTGCTTTTTGTCAATAATAACTTCCTGCGTAACCTGCGCCGGGTTAATGCTTTCCGACAAGCCGAAGCCGATACCGCCCCCTTTACCGGCATCAATGAAGCCATCCTGCGGGCGGGTGTAGAAGGCGTACTGGCCATCCACAAACTCGGGGTGAAGCACCACGTTGCGCTGCTGGGCCGAGCCGGTGGTGAGGTCGGCGAGGCGCTCCCAGGCCACCAGGTCCTTGGTGCGGGCGATGCCGCACTTGGCCAGCGCGGCCGACTGGTCAGCGTCGGAGGCGGCGGGGTCGCGGCGCTCGGTGCAAAAAAGGCCGTAAATCCAGCCGTCTTCGTGCTCCACCAGGCGCATGTCGTACACGTTGGTATCGGGGTCCTCGGTTTCGGGTAGCGTAATGGGGCGCTCGTGAAACTGGAAGCCGTCGATGCCATTGGCGCTTTCGGCCACCGCAAAAAATGACTTGCGGTCGTTGCCCTCCACCCGTACCACCAGCGCGTACCGGCCCTGCCACTTGATGGCCCCGGCGTTAAGCGTGGCATTGACGCCAATGCGCTCCATCAGAAAGGGATTGGTGGCGGGGTTGAGGTCATATTTCCAGGCCAGCGGGGCATGGGCGGCCGTGAGCACCGGGCGCGCATAGCGGTCGAAAATACCGTTGCCAACCTCTTCCTTTTCGTTGGGTAGGTGAAGCAGCTGGTCGTGTTTGGTTTGCAGCAGGTGCAGGCGGTGATGAAATACAGAAGCCATAGTTTTAGCTGCTAGCTGGTGGCTGCTAGCCATTAGCTTTTTAGGGTAATACAAAGGGATAAGGGACTGTTGAGCAAAACGCTGGTAGCTAACGGCTAAGCGGTTAGTCATCGCTAAGCCGGTTCCACCAGGTTTTCTTGAGGATGAAGCCCACGATAAGCAGAATGACCACCACCACGGCCAGCGGCGCGTGCTGGCTCAGCAGCAGGTACATGGGCAGGATGGTGAGGCAGAGCTGTGCAATAATGCCCAGTACAATGTTGAACATATTGCGCTTGAAGTTACGGTTGGGCTGAAACGTGGGGTCCTGGGCCTGCACCTCGGCCAGCACCGGGCCCCAAAAGCCCCAGGGCCGCACCGTGCGGTAGAAGTTGTGAAGCACCGCCGCCTCGGTGGGCGGCGAGAGGTAGGTGCCGATGATGGACCCCGCCAGCGAGATGCCGAACAGCAGCGGAAACCAATAGAGCAGATTACCCGACTCGATGAAAAAGCCGAAAAACCCCGCCGCTACGATGCCCGTGGTCATACCCACAAAAAAACCCGTGGCGTTGAAACGCCACCAATGCCACTTGAGCACGTTGGAGGCGATGTAGCCGCCGTAGAGCGCTGACACAATGAATTGCAACACTGTGTTCACGTCCTTGGCCAGGAAACCCAGCACTACCCCGGTAGCCACGACCAATACCCCCACCACGTAGTTCATGGACATGATGCGGCTGGTGCTGGCCTGCGGATTCACGTATTTGAGATAGATGTCATTCACCACGTAAGCCTGCGCCGCGTTCACGGTGCCACTGAAAGTGCCCATAAATGCACCCAGCAGGCCGGTAAGCACCAGCCCGGCCAGCCCGGCCGGCAGAAAGTTGTTGATAGTCGCGGGCAGAATGCGCTCAAAGTCGATGGACCCGGTGGCTGTGCGCAAGTCCATCTGGTGGTAGTAGAGCAGGCCCAGAATGGTGAGGCCGATGATGAGCGCGTAGCGGATGGGCAGCAGAATAATCGAAACGAAGCCGCTCATCTTGCTGGCTTCCTCGGGCGAGCGGGTGCTCAGAATTTTCTGCATGTCGTAGTTCGGCGCGGGGCCGGCCAGCGAGGCAAAAATGCCCTTGAAGGCCATCATCATGAAGAAAATACCGAACAGCGAATACCCATCGCTGGAGATTTTACTATTGACCTCGGGAATGAGTTTAGACCAGTCGAGCCCCAGTCGCCAACCAAAAAACGGGTTGAACCAGTCCTTCGGCACCGCCAGCTCGTGGCCTTGCAGATTGATGTAGGCGATGATGGCAATGGCAATGCAGGCCACCGTCATGATGCAATACTTGATAATATCGCCCAGCACAATGCTGTGCATGCCGCCAATGATGGAGTAGAACATGGCGAAGAGCGTGAACACGATGCCGTAGACGTGCGGCACGTATTGCGGCGCCACGTGGAAGGGAATGTAGCCGCTTACAAGGTTCCAGGGAATGAATATCTCAATGAACTTGCCCAGCCCTACGAAGCCATAGGCCAGGAAACCCAGGCAGCTCAGCAGCGCAAACGCGATGACGACCTGGTGCGAGGCCCACACACCCGGTCCCTTCTGCCCAAAGCGCGTGGCCAGCCACTCGGCCCCGGTGCTGGCGCCTGAGCGCCGCAGCCAGCGCGAGAGGTACATCATCAAGAACACCTGGTTGAAAACCGGCCAGAGCCAGGGAATCCAGATGCTTTTCATACCATACACGAAGCAGAGGCTCACCATCCACATGGTGCCGCTGATGTCGAACATGTCGGAGGCGTCGCTCAGCCCGAGCTTGTACCAAGGCAGCGTGCGACCGCCCAGCATGTAGCTATCCTTGTCCTGACTCGATTTTTTGCGGTAATATAGGCCAATGCCCACTGTTGCCAGTAGGTAGGTGGCAATAATGAGAAAGTCTATGGGGTGAAGCTTCATGCGGGGGGTAGGGAATGGCTTACGGGTCACTTCACGAGCCCCCTTTGGGGCCGGTCCCCTCTCCAAAAAGGAGAGGGGAGCCACGGCGGCGTAGACAGACTATATAATTCAATCAAACGGCGTTACTCGTCAGCCTCTCCGTATCCTTTTCGGAGAGGGGACCGGCCCCAAAGGGGTCTTGTGAGGCGACCCGTAAGGCGACGCGGAGAACGATTACTATAACGTCTTAGAATAGATTTTCAGGGGTGCTAACTGCTTTTCCAGCAGCACCTTTTTATCCTTAGCAAAGGTTTTAAAGTCGGCTGCGCTGGCCTGGCCGGGGTAGGGCGCGTAGTAGTGGTCGGGGCGGCCGTTGCGCCACACCAGCACGTAGCTCAGCTTGTAGCCCGCGATGGTGGGCAGCAGGGTTTTAGTCCACCAATTGGCGTCGGGTAGGCGCTCTAGGCCGGTTTCGGTGAGGGCGGGCAGCTTGTGGTGCTCGCGGGCCACCTCGGTCAGGATGGTCAGGTTGGTCGCCATCGTCTTTTTAAAGGCCGAGCCATCACCGTGGTAGTAGACATCGAAGCCCAGCACGTCCACGTAGCCGTCGCCGGGGTATCGCTCCAGGTAATGCGCCGGGGTTTCAACGTCGGAGGGCGAGTAGGCAATGAGCAGGTTGTGCAGCTTCTTGGTATCGCGCAGGTAGTTAATAGTGAACTCGTAGAGCTGCTTATACTGGGCTGGGGTGCAGTTCTTCTCGCCCCACCAGAACCACGAGCCAGTGTGCTCGTGGAAAGGCCGAAAAATAACCGGAATAGCCTCCCCTTTCGTCCCTTTGAGCGTAGCCAGGAAGGTACCCAGCCGGTCGAGATAGGTCACGTACTTGGCGTGGTCCTCGCCGCCGGGCAAGATATACGACACGGTACGCGTGGTGTCCCAGGCACTTTTGCCGTCGTGCGGGTTGTCGAGGTGCCAGCTGATAGTGTTGACGCCGCCCTGCGCGTATACCTGCTTGATGTACTCGCGGATTTTGGCAAACGGCACCGCGTCGAGGCTGCGGGCGCTGTCCAGCTCCACGTGGCCCAGCTCCCAGCCGAATACGGCGGGGTAGGAACCCGTGACCGATTTCACGTCGGAGCGGCCGGGCTCCCCTATCCAGCGCTGGCCTTCGGGCGTGAGGCCGTAGGCCATATCGTCCTGGTGGCCAAACATTACGCCTTTATCAAGCAGCTTGTGCAGGTTGCTGAGCAGGCGCTTGGTTTCGGGGGTGGCGGCGGGGTCGGCGGGGGCCGACTGAGCTTGGGCGCGACCGGCCAGCAGGGCGGCGGCCAGCGTCAGGCCCAGCGTGAGGTTACGAAAATTCATAGCTTACTTAATAGTTTTTAGGCACTTACCAATCACGGCCCATGTCGACTTGTCAGCATCAAATACCGAGTTCAGGCCCTGCTCCTCGCCGCCGGGGTCGCCCATGTAGGCATCGCCCTTCTTCCAGAACACCTGGCCCGGCACCGGCCGCGCCGTGCCGCCAAAGGCCCAGAAGTTATAGCCCGCAATAATGGGGTGGTCCTTCATCATCCCGAACAGGGCAGCGAAGTACTCGTCGCGCATCTTGGTGCTGGAGGATAGCGTAAATACCTGCCCGTCGCGCGGCAGGCCAAACTCCTCTATCACCAGCGGCTTGCCCAGCTTTTGGGCTACGGCCACGTGGCTATCTACATAGGCTTTGGCTTTGGCAATCACAACGGGCATGCCCTTAGCCGTGGCCGTGTCGCGGAACCAGCCCCAGTTCTTGGGCCAGATGTGAATGGTAAGGTAGTCAATGTTGGGGTCGGAGTGGACGCGCTCGAACACGTCCATTTTTCTATCCGAAGCGGCGTCGCCCTCGCTACCAGTGGTTACCAGGTGGCTTTTATCCAAAGACTTAATGAGGGCCGAGGTATGCCGCATCCAATTTTCGAAGGCGGGGGTAGCGGCCAGGGTCATGGGCCGGGGCTCGTTCATGATTTCCCAAGCCATGATGGCCGGGTCCTGCAAGTAAGGCTTTTTGGTGATGGTGTTGGTGCGGGCTAGCACGTAGCGGATATAGGTATCTACCTGCTGCTTGCAGGGCTCGCAGGTGAAAAACTGCGCGACGTACTCCTGAAACTTATTCCAAACAAAATCCGGATCTTTGGGCAGCGGCGTGGCGGGGTAGCCATTCCACTCTAGGTACTGGGTAAGGCCGCCGCTCCACTCCCAGGTATTGGTAAAGTGCAGCACTGCCTTCATGTTGCGTTTGTCCAGCTCGGCCAGCAGGTAGTCGAGCCCCACGGCCATATTCTCGTCAAACTTACCCGGCTCGGTTTGCAGGGGCTGCGGCACGCGGTACTTGTAGCCGTGGTTCAGGCCCTCGGCTCCCACCATCACGCGCAGGTTGGTAACACCCTGCTTCTTCAAAAAATCCAGCTCTTTGATTAGTCGCGCTTTGCCAGCCTTACCCTGGGTAGCCAGCAAGCCCCCGTACCAATAGTTGACCCCGATGTAGCGGTAGGGCTTGCCCTGGAGGGTGAAGCCGGTGCCCTGCCGCCGCACGAAGCCCGACTGGGAAAAGCCGGGCAGCGCAAGCAGGAAAAATAAAAACAAAAGGAAGTGTTTCATAAGAGCAATAGGCATCGGTGAAGCGGCGAGCCCTACCAGATAGAAGTGCCGACGACAAGCCGTTGACAGAATTAGAATGAGCACATTTAAAGGAGTTCAGGGGCCGCCCGGGCCTGGGTATTGTCCCACCAGCAACCAAGCGCATGGCGGCCCAAGAATCCTTTGAGATACTTAGCTGGGCCGAGCGGCGATGTCGTGGCCCGGCCCAACTCCGGCCTTAATACCCTGGGTTTTGCACAATGGCGGGGCTGGCCGAAATCTCGTTTATCGGCGTTATGATTTGGCTGGCCTGGGCCAGGGTACGCGTTGGCAACAGCAGCCCGCCTGCCAGCGGCAAGGCCACGGCTCCACAGGCCGACCAACTTAGGCAGAGCACCGCTCGGCTCAGTCTGACTGGGAATATAGTTAGACTCATACTGCCTGGGCTTTTTAGATGGGAATCTGACACCCAAAAGTACCCGACACGTATGCCAAATAGTAATGTTATCTTAACTTTTTTTTGTATTAATTTAGCGGGAAAGCCATTTATGCAAGCGAAAACTCGTTCTCAGTGATATGCAAGTTATTTCAAGTACTATAATTTACCGGCGCCCAAGCAATACTTTTTTAGCAAAAAAGCGTAACTTTCGCCATATTCCCTCTATTCTTCACAATGCAACAGAACCTGATGCGGGAAATTACCCCGCTAACCCAAAGCGACTGCTTCACGCTCTTTTCGCGCTCTAAGAAAGAATTCAATTTTCCCCTGCATTACCACGAGGAATATGAGTTGAACCTGATTATCAATGCCCCAGGAGCTAAGCGCATCGTCGGCGACCATATCGAAACGATTGAGAATTTAGAACTGGTGCTGGTGGGGCCCAACCTAAGCCACGCTTGGTTCACGCATCAGTGCGAGAGCAAGGAAATACGGGAAGTCACCATCCAATTTCATCGGGACTTGCTGGAGGACCGGTTTCTGCGGCGCAATCAGCTCAGCTTTATCCGCAAAATGTTTGACAATGCGCAGCGCGGCATCCTGTTCTCCCGCGAAACCACGGAGCGCCTGCGCGGTCGCCTCTTGTCGCTGGAGCAAAAAACGGGCTTCGATTCGGTGCTGGAGTTGCTATCCATCCTGCACGACCTCTCAACCTCACGCAACTTGCGCGTCCTCTCCGACTCTACATTCAACAACGAGAAGTTCAACTACAACAGCCGCCGCGTCGAGAAGGTGTTTGAGTACCTGAATGCCAACTACGGCCGACAGATCACGCTGGCCGAAGTAGCCAAAATTGCTAATATGCCGGAGGTTTCGTTCAGCCGCTTTATTAAAAAGCGCAGCGGCAGCACGTTTATCGACAGCCTGAACGAAATCCGCCTCGGCCACGCCACCCGCTTGCTCATCGATACCACCCACAAAGTGGCCGAAGTGGCTTACAAATGCGGTTTCAACAATCTGTCCAATTTCAATCGCATCTTCAAAAAGAAGAAAAACTGTACGCCCAAGGAGTTTCGGCAGAATTTCTCAGGCACTCGCATTTTTATTTAGTCCGGCAGCAGGCGCGGCATTTTGCAGAGAATAAGGTCATCCCTGCCAGAAAATCAAGTCCTGCCGACCCTATTTACCAAGCTGATGCGTCGAAACTACTGCCAAGCGCTTCTTACCCTGGCCACGCTACTTTTTCCTGGTTTAGCCAGCGTAGCACAGCAAGCCCCCATCGCCTGCGTCAACCCCTTCATCGGCACGGGCCGGGAGGGAAATACCTATCCCGGCGCACAGGCCCCGTTCGGCATGGTTTCCGTCAGCCCCAACACCACGTTCAAAGACTACGATGATGCGGTGGCGCGGCCCGGCTACAAGTACGCCGGAACGAAAATCCGGGGCTTCGGCCTCACGCACTTCAGCGGCGTGGGCTGCCACGCCATGCAGGATTTGCTGTTTATGCCGGTGAGCGGGACGCTGGACGCTTCGCCGGTGGGGCACGCGAGGCGTACGTGAGCACGTTTTCGCACGCCCAGGAACGGGCCGAACCGGGCTTCTACGAGGTGGCCCTGCCGGCGCAGCACGTAACGGCCCGGTTTGCAGCGCGGACCCGGGCGGCGCTGGGCGAACTGCAATTTGCCGGCGGTGGGCCGTCCAGCTTCGTGTTCGAGCCCACCAACAGCGCCAACGGCATCAGCGCCGGCCGGGTGCGGATTGACGCCGCCCGCCGCACGCTCAGCGGGCAGATAACCACCGGCGGCTTCTGCTGGCGCGACCC
Source organism: Hymenobacter nivis (assembly GCF_003149515.1). Taxonomy (NCBI): domain Bacteria; kingdom Pseudomonadati; phylum Bacteroidota; class Cytophagia; order Cytophagales; family Hymenobacteraceae; genus Hymenobacter; species Hymenobacter nivis. The sequence continues at coordinate 328,539 of NZ_CP029145.1, read as the reverse complement.
GGCCTACCTGCCCTACACGGTGTATTTTGTGGTGGAGTTTGATACGCCGATTACCGCGCATGGCGTGTGGAAAGACGCGCTGAAACGACCGGACGCGGACACCGTTTCGGGCAAGGATTTTGGGGCCTACCTCACCTTTGGCCCCACCAAAGGCAGCCCGGTGCGCATGCGAACGGCCATTTCGTTCGTGAGCGCAGCAAATGCCCGGCTGAACCTGCGCACCGAGATTCCGGGCTGGAAGTTGAAGCAGGTGATGCGCCAGGCCCAGGCCGAGTAGGCGCAGCGCCTGGGCCAGCTCACGGTGCAGGCCGGCGGCATCCCCGATGAGCGCGCCACGTTCTACATTACCATCTACCACAACCTGTTGCAGCCCAACGTGTTCGAGGACATGAACGGCGAGTACTAGGGCTTCGATTTCCAGACCCACCGCATCGAAAAGGGCCACAGCAAGTACGTCAACTTCTCGCTCTGGGATACCTACCGCACCACCGCCCACTTGCAGGCGCTGCTGGCCCCGCACGAGGCGTCCGATATGGCCCGCTCGCTACTGTTCGATGCCCAGCAAGGCGGCGCGTTTCCCAACTGGAGCATGAACAACCGCGAGTACGGCGTGATAAACGGCTACTCTCCTTTTCCCTTCATCGCCAACCTTTATGCGATGGGCGCGACGGATTTCGACCTGCCGGCGATGGTGGCGATGATGAAAAAGGTATCGACCCAGTACATTGGCTGCCAGGGCCGGCACGGCTGGCTAAACCTCGACGAATACCAGCGCCTGGGCTACGTGCCAGTCGATAAAAATGGCCTGGGTACCTCCATGACGCTGGAATACGGCGTCGATGACTACAGCATCGCCCAACTCTGCCAGGCGGCCGGCGACGCGCCCGGCGCGGCCTTCTACCGGCACCGGTCGCAGAACGTGTTCAGCTTATTCAACCCCCAAACCGGGTTTCTGCAGAGCAAAAATGCCGACGGCAGCTTCTCCGCATCCTTCGACAGCACCACCACTAAGGGCTACAACGAGGGCAATGCCACGCAGTATTTCTGGAGCGTGCCGCACAGCTTCCCCCGGCTGGTGGGCCTGGCCGGGGGCCGCGCCGCCGTGGAAAAGCGCCTCGACCGGTTTCTGACCACCATTGCCACCGGCTGGGCCCCCGAGCAGCCGCGCTACTGGCTCGGCAACGAGCCCTGCTTAGGCGCGGTGTGCGCCTACAACTACTTGCAAGCACCCTGGAAAGCGCAGTTCCACACCCGCCGCATTGCCCACGACTACTTCAACAACACGCCCGACGGCCTGCCCGGCGACGACGACGGCGGGGCCATGTCGGCGCTCTACGTATTTTCGGCCCTCGGCCTCTACCCCTTCGTGCCGGGCGAAAGCGGCTTCACCCCCACCGGCCCACTATTTGAGAAAGTGGCTCTGCGCCGGCCCAACGGCAAGCTACTCATCATCAACGGCAAAGGGGCCACGTCCGGCGCGCCCTACATCCAAAGCTTGCGGGTGAACGGCCAGCCGCACACCCGTCTCTAGCCCGACTGGCCCGCCCAGCACGAGGGCGGCACGCTGGATTTCGAGATGGGCCCCACGCCGAACAAAAGCTGGGGTACGGCAGCATCAGCTGCGCCGCCCAGCTACGCGGAAGCGCCGTAGCGCGGACTTACAGTCCACAAGTGAACTGGTTTTCGCCCCACTCACTCGCGGACTAAAAATCGGCGCTACTTACTCACGGTCAACGCACTGCCATTATACTGCACCACACGGTCGGCCTTGATGGTAGTACCTAGGCCCGCGCCGTGCGTGCCTTTCACGAACACCACATGGAAAGAACGGGTAGCGGCCATGCCGGGGAAGGTGCCCGTGCGCTTACCGATGCTGAGCTGCTGGGTTTTCTCGTTCCAACGCAGCGGGATGGTAGCAAAAGCGCCTTTTTCGTAGTTGTAAGAGTCGTTTTCGTCCTCGTAAAGCGTGAATTCGGCATTGGCACCGGGGTACACGCGCAGTTCCAAGGGGGCGGTGAATTTCTCGGCAGCGTATTGCACTACCGGGCCCAGCGGCAGAATGGCCCCGGCCCGGATGTGCAGCGGCATTACGTCGATGGGTGTGGGGCGGCTGATAGTTTGGCCGCCAGTGAGCTTTTCGCCGGTCCAGAAATCGTACCAGCCGGCGCTTTGCGGCAGGTACAACGACTGGCTTTTGATGGTGCTGAAATCGGTGCTGCCTTTTTGGGTGGCGTCGGCGCCTTTCGTGCTGTATTGGGCGGTGGTAACCGGGCTCACCAGCACCGAGGGACCAAACATGAACTGGTTGTCGATACTGAAAACCTTGGGGTCGGCGTTAAAATCCATCGGTAGGCCGCGCATGAGGGTGTAACCCTGGCGCGTGACTTTCGAGGAAAGCGAGTAAATATAGGGTAGCAGTCGGTAGCGCAGGTCTATGAATTTGACCTGCGCATCGAAAGCCCAGTCGCCCTTGTTGCCGAACTGGTAAATCTCGCGGGGCGTGTCGGTACCGTGCGAGCGGAACAGCGGCGAAAAGGCCCCAAACTGGAACCAGCGTACGTACAGCTCCTGAAACGCGGGGTCGGCCACGCCCAGCGGGTAGGTTTTGCCGGTAAAGAAGCCGCCGATGTCCGTGGTCCAGTACGGGATGCCGGCCAGGCTGAAGTTCAGGCCGCCTGAAATCTGCTTGCGCAATACCTCCCAGCTACCCTGAATGTCGCCCGACCAGGTGGCCGCGCCATAGCGCTGCTGCCCCGCGAAGGCCGAGCGCGTCAGAATGAACACCCGCTTTGCGCTTGAAGCCGCCCGCTGGTGCTCAAACACGCCCTTGTTGTGTTGTAGCGGGAAGGCGTTGCGCACCCGCCGGTAGGTGCCCAGGGCGGTCTGGGTCGAATCCATCTTGCCCTCCCGGTCGAACTGTTCCGGCTCCGACGCATCCAGCCACCAGGCATCCATGCCTAATGAAAACAGGTTTTTATCCATGTAGCCCCAGAGAATATCGCGGGCCTTGGGGCTGAAGGCATCGTACACGCGCACGCCGCCGTCAGTGGGCCAGTTCTTGAAATCGTAGAGCAGACCAGCCTGGTTCAAATCCTTAAAAATGGCCGTTTTATCGCCAAACGAAGGCCAGACTGAAATCATGAGGTGGGCGTTCAGGGCGTGCACGGCATCGACCATCGCCTGAGGATGCGGGAAGTTGGGATTGCCAAACTCGGTCGAGTTCCAGTAGTGGTTGTCGGTGCCCCAGTACTGCCAGTCCTGCACAATGTTATCGAGCGGCACGCGCAGGGCGCGGTATTTTTTCACCACATCCAGCAGCTCGTCCTGGCTCTTATAGCGCTCCCGGCTCTGCCAGAAGCCAAACACCCATTTGCCGAACATGGGGGCCGCACCGGTGAGGGTGCGGTAGCCGGCCACGGTGCCATCCATGGTCTGGCCGTACACGAAATAATAGTCGCTGCAATCGCCGAGAGCCGCTGAAAACGAGGCCCCCGCCGCGTTGTCGCGGAATACCGTGGCCGAGTAGTTATCCCACAAAATGCCGTAGCCTGCCGTCGATACCAGGAAGGGGTTGGCCACATACTGGTTGAGCTGCCGCAGCTTCACTGCGTGGTTGCGCCAGTTCATAATACCGTCCTGGAATTGCCCCAGGCCATAAATCCCCTCCGGCGCACTCAGCTTGAATCGCTGTTGCACGCGGTAGGCCGGCTGGCCATTGTCGGTCGTCGGGACAAACAGGGAATCCTGCGCCCCTTCCTGCAATAGAGATTTTCCGCCCCGGGTGGCGAAGCTGACGAGGCCGGTTTGTCGGTTCAGACTAACCGTCAGCAGGGCCGTTTTCACGGTAATTACCCCGCCCGCTTCAGCCGTTTCAAACGGGGTTTTGTCCGGCGCTTTGTTCACCGATAAACTGGTTTTAGTGGCCTTACTACCCACCGGAAACCGCAGGACACGCACGGTATTCGGGCTGAACACCTGGATTTGCAAGTCGGCCGCTTTGGTCTTGATGCGGACGGTCTGGCCTTGGGTTTGATATGCCGTCGAGGCCTTTTGGGCCTGAGTAACGGTGGCGGCCAGGATGCCCACGGACAGCAGGGCGGCGGGGAAAAGCTTTTTCATAAGTTTCCTTGGTGAAAGCGTGGGATTAAGGGTACTTGGGTGGAATGACAGAATTATTCAGGCTATTTAGACGGTCATGCTGAGCTTGTCGAAGCATCCCTACCGCTTCGTCTGGCTCGTGCAACGAAGCGGTAGGGATACTTCGACAAGCTCAGCATGACCACCTTTTCCATATACTCATCTACTTCACCAGCATCTTTTTCGCTAGCATTTTGATGAAGTACCCACCTACTACCGAGCGGGCCTGGAAGCCGACTTGGCGGGCATCGGTGGTTTCGTGCCAGTCGGTGAGGGGCACGCGGGTGGGCGTTTCGTTAGCAAACAGCCAGATGGGATGCACCAAGGCCTGGAAGTCGGCCTCGCGCTCAGCTAGCGTGGCGGTCCAAAGAGTCCAATCCGATTTAGTGTACGTTTTGCGGCTGTCGAGCGGCAGGCCGTAGCGCTGCTGGTGCTGGAGGTAGAAAGCAATTTCCTGCTGCGCTACCTCTTTGGGGAAGATGTTCAGGCCCAGTAGCTGGTCCCAGACCAGGTTGTATTTCTGGCTCCACGAGCCAGGAGTTTTGTCGAAGGTCAGGGCGTAGTGGTCGCCGTCCTTGGCCATTTGCATCCAGCGCTGGGCGTAGTCGCGGGCCAGGGCGGTGTATTCGTCGGCGGTTTTGGTGTCGCCGAGCTGCCGAGCCATCTGGCCGTAGCAGGCAATGCCCATGATGGCCTTGAGCGAGAGGTTGGCGTTGCGGGCCAGGTGGCCGGCAAAGTCATCAGTGCAGAGCTGGTTGGCCGGGTCCAGGCCGTCGCGCTTCAAGAAGCCCACCCACTTGGTAAGTACCGGCCAGTGAGCGCGGGCGAAGTCGGTGTTGCCGTCCATCTTCACGACAGCGGCGGTGAGGATGAGCATGTTGCCGGCTTCTTCCACCGGCATGTCTTCGCCGTAGGTCTGGCCATTGGCCAGCGGGAAGGTGCCCACGTCGTGGGCCGGGAAGTCTTTCGTCCAGCGGCCCGACTCGCTATATTCGAAAATAAAGCGCAGCATTCCCTTAGCCAGCTCGTTGTTATACAGCAAAAACAGTGGCTCCGAGGGGTAGGTCACGTCCACGGTGCCAATGGAGCCGTTAGAAAAATTCTCCTTCGACATGAACAGCACTTCTCCTTTCGGGCTAGCCGCGATGGAATGGGCGGAAATGGCCTGGCGGTAAGCCAGCTGGCAGAGGTCGGCGTATTCCTTGCCGCCGGCCGCCTGGGCATCGTCATAAAGGGTTTTGTCGAAGGCCGCGCACTTCTGGCGCACGCGGGTGTAGTCGGCCTCAGCGGCCTGGAGCAGCTTGGGCATGGTCATGTCGGGGTCGCGGCGCCACCAGGGCCGCAGGTTCTGGCCGAAATACTGCACGGCGAATTCCTCGTCGTAGCCCAGCAGCAGGTGCTTTTCGGTGGCGCTGCTGCTCACCGCACCCAGGTTCAGTACGGCGGCCAGGGCCACGCGCTGGGCCGGACCGCTGAGGAGTTTAGCCGTAACGGGCAGGGTACCGGTGCGGGCAAACGCGGTTTTGAGGTCGGCGGGCACGCCGGTAGCGAGAGCGGCCCCGCCGGGCGCGGCCAGGTAGGCGTGGCCCCAATCGATGCGCACGTTGTCGCCGGACCGGCCCAGGAGTTTTTGGTCGGTGGTGCCCACGGCCTGCCAGGCCATGGTACCCGCCCGGCCGGCCTGCGTGGTCACCGTCTGCACTGGCGTATTAGTGGCCAGCGCCCCGCTCGCCGACATAAATACCTGCACCTGATGGGTTTTGCCATCGGCCGCCGACGCCCGGAAGCTCACGTAGCTCACGGGCCGGGCCAGGGTTTCCAGCTCATCGAGCAGCAGCGGCGAGCAGAACGTAGCCGTGAAGCGCACCGGGCCGGCCTCAAATGCATAGGCCGTTTGGGTAGCCGTAACGGTGGCGGCCGTCTGGCGGGCAGGCAGCAGCGGGGCAACCGGGGGCGTTATCTCGGCCATACCGGCATCGAGGTCGGCCCCGCCGTAGGGATTGGCGCAGTGCATGGCCAGCAGGTTCTTACCCGGCCGCAGGGCGGCGCGGGCCGTGGCGGCCAGCGGAAACTTGTCGTACAGGCCATTGGCCCCGCTTTGCTTGAGGAGTAGGGTACCGTTGAGATACACCTCGGCATCGTCGTCGTGCAGCAGCAGCAGCACCAGCTCGCCGGTGGGCAGCGGCTCGGTAAGAGTGAGGGTGCGGCGCACCCATAGGTTGCGGGTAAGCCAGCGGGTACCGGGTTTCTCCTTGTAGTTGGTAAAGGGCGCGGGGCCGGTTTGCCAGCCGGTGGAGGGCGCAAAGTTCGGGTCTTCCCAGCCCGAGGCCGGGGCCGTGAAAGTATAACGGGCCGAGTAGGGCGCTTCGGCCGCCGTGGGAATGACGGTGCGGTAGCGCGGCGCGGGCCGGCCCAGAAATTGGTAAGCTTTGCCATCGACGCGCACCACGCCTTCCAGCGCCTGCGGCTCGCCGGTCCAGTGCCGGGTGGAGCCGGCGGCGAGGTCATCGTTGAACGACCACACGCTGAAATACGGGCTGTGGGTGATGAGCGGGTAGGCTGGCGGGCGCAGCGTCTGGCCTTGGGCGGGCGCCAGGGCAGCGGCGGCCAACGTCAGGGTGAAGAATAACGGCTTGAAAGTCATAAGCTGATGTTTTTATATTGACATTGAGCCAATCACCTTGTTCGTTTTAGTGCTTTCCCGGCTTCGACATTGAAAAAGGCGCATCCGCTGCGCTGTTGCCACGGGCTTTGTTCGGCGTGGCGCTCATCTCGAAATCCAGCGTCGCGCCCTTCAGCAGCTCCGGGTAGCTGAGCCAGTTGCGGCCGTCGGGCTGCCCGTTCAGGGTCAACTTATTTAGGTAGCGGTTTGCGGCGCTGTTGGTGGGCGCGTTCAGCACCACATCATGGCCGTTTTCGAGGTGCAGCACGGCTTTGGGGAAGAGTGGCGCACCCAGCACGTACTGGTCGGTGGCGGGGCACACGGGGTAGAAGCCCAGGGCCGAAAACACGTACCAAGCCGAGGTCTGGCCGTTGTCTTCGTCACCGCAGTAGCCGTCGGGCGTAGGCAGATAAAGGCGGTTGAGGACTTCGCGCACCCAGTACTGAGTTTTCCAGGGCTGGCCGGCGTAGGCGTAGAGGTAGGGGATGTGCTGGGCCGGTTGGTTGCCGTGGGCGTACTGCCCCATATCGGCCACCTGCATCTCCTTGATTTCGTGGATGACCTCACCGTAATAGGAGGCATCGAACACCGGCGGCAGGGTGAAAACTGAGTCCAGCGTGGCTGTAAACCGGGCGGGGCCGCCCATCAGGTTCATCAGGCCCTGCACATCGTGAAACACCGACCAGGTGTAGTGCCAGGCGTTGCCCTCGGTGAAGTCGCCGCCCCACTTAAAGGGGTTATAGGGTGAGTGCCAGGAGCCATCCTGGTTGCGCCCGCGCATCAGGCCCACCTGCTTGTCGAAGAGCTTGCGGTAGTTCTGGCTGCGTCGGGCGTAGAGGTCGGTTTCTTTTTTTGGTCGGCCCAGCTGCTTGCCCATCTGGTAGATAGCGAAGTCGTCGTAGGCGTATTCGAGGGTGCGGGCAGCGCTTTCGTTCAGCTTCACATCGGCAGGCACGTAGCCCAGCTTGTTGTAGAAGTCCACCCCGGCGCGGCCCACGGCCGTGAGCGGGCCGACATTATTGGCCCCGTGCAGCAGGGCTTCGTAGAGCGTGTTGGCATCGGCCCCGCTCAGGCCTTTGAGGTAGGCATCGGCCACCACGGCGGCCGAATTATTGCCCACCATCACGTTTCGGTAGCCGGGGCTGGCCCATTCGGGCAGCCAGCCGCCTTCGCGGTAGGCGTTGGCCAAGCCGGCCTGCATTTGGGCGTTTTCGGTGGGATAAAGCAGCGCGAGCAGCGGAAACTGCGCCCGAAACGTGTCCCAGAACCCAGTGTCAGTATACATAAAACCGGGCACTGTCTGGCCATTGTAGGGGCTGTAGTGCACCGGCTGCCCGGCCGCGTCCAGCTCGTAAAACCTGCGCGGAAACAGCAGCGAGCGGTACAGGCATGAATAAAACGTGCGCTGCTGGGCCTCGCTGCCCCCTGTGATTTCGATCCGGCCCAGGGCTGCATTCCAAGCCGCGCGGCCCTGCTGCTTCACGGTTTCAAAGTCTGCCGTGCTAATCTCCAGCAAGTTGCGCTCGGCCTGCTCTGGGCTGATGAACGACGAGGCCACGCGGGCCTGTACCGCCTCGCCCCGGCGGGTGCGAAACGTGACGGCCGCCCCGGCGTGCCCGGCGGCCAGCTCCTGCACGCCGGCTGCCTCCTTGCCGTCGTCGTACACATTGCTGGCGGTAAATGGCTGGTCGAACACCACCACGAAATAGTTCTTGAAGTTGACCGGTACGCCGCCGTTGTTCTTCATGGTGTAGCCAATGATTTTGCCCTCGGCCGGCAGAATTTTCACATAAGAACCCTTGTCGAGTGCGTCGAGCACCACGTAGGCACTGTCGGTTTGGGGGAAGGTGAAACGGAAGCGCGCCGCTCGCTCGGTGGGAGCCAGTTCGGTAGTCACGTCGAAATCGGCCAGGTACACGCGGTAGTAGTAAGGCCGCGCCTCCTCGCTTTTGTGCGAAAACCAGCTGGCCCGCTCATCCTCATTCAGCTTGATTTTTCCGGTGCCGGGCATCAGCGCAAACTGCCCGTAGTCGTTCATCCAGGGCGAGGGCTGGTGGGTTTGCTTGAAGCCCCGAATGCGGTCGGCCCCGTACTGGTAGGCCCAGCCGTCGCCCATTTTGCCAGTTTGGGGCATCCAGCAGTTCATGCCCCAGGGCCGCGTAATAGCGGGGTAGGTATTGCCGTTCGAGTAGCTCGGCTTCGAGTCGGTGCCCACCAGCGGGTTCACCAAATCGGCCGGCTCCAATTGCTGGGCCGGGGCTACAGTTGCGGTGAGCAGCAGCAGGGCGAGGAACCACGGGCAGAATTGGGACATAGCTATTTATTTGATTGCCAGAATTAAGAACGTCATACTGAGCGCAGTCGGAGCATCTCTACTGCTTCGTTGCAGCGGTTTGGTTACTCCTGCGGTAGAGATACTTCGACTGCGCTCAGCATGACGTTCTGATTCTGGTAGTTAAAAAAGATAGACCAAACAACTCACCAGTGCAGCGTCGTTTTCAAATAAGCCGTTAGCTCGTCGGCAATCAGCCCTTGCTCAGCCAGGCTGGGGCGCGCGTCGCAGCCGCCGGTATACCGGCGGGCAAAGAAGAACGAACTGACATTGGCCTCCCCGCCGGCCTTCGCGGCTGCTACCACGCCGCTCAGGTAGCGGCGTAGCACGGCCGTGAGGCGGTCATCAGCCATCGGGCTGGTCAGGCACATGAGGCGGGCGCGGGGGTAATCAGTGCGCAGGGTTTTCAGGAAATCCAGATACGCGCCGCAAAACTGCACCGAGTCCTGCACACCGTCGTTCTGCCCCAGACAAATAGTGACTACGTCGGGCTGGTAGCGACTGAAATTCCAGGGCTGCTTGCCAATGCGCAAATCCAAGGTGCCAAACTCCTGCGGCATTAGGTTAGTCTTGTCGCAGCAGCTGTGCATCAGGCCGATACCGGATTCGGAGGTGAGCTGCCACTCGGTATTTAGAGCGCGGGCGGTGCGCGGTCCGTAGCCCATGTAGGCATTGTGCTGGTCGTACCATAGCCCGGTGTGGCAGGGAATGGCCGCCATGTCGGCCCCCATCGCGGAGGTAATGGAATTGCCGATAAACTCGATGCGGCGGGCCGGCCGCGGCAGCGGCGGCAGTAGGTTGGCGCAGCGCAGACCCGTAAATTCGAGGTAGCCAATCAGGGCTTCCGTGTCCTTGCAAATCACGAGGATGTGTGGGCCCTTGCCCAGGCCCTTCGCCACTACCAGCGTGTTAGCTTTGCCGATCAGCTGCTGCCGCGCGCGTACGCCGTCCAGTACGATTTCCAGGTAGTTATGGCTGGTCCCATCCTTTACTTCATCGGCCATATCCACTTCGCACGACGGCCCCTGAAAGCGCACCGTGAGGTACACGCCCGCCGCCCAGAAGCGTGGCCTTTTCGCATCGGCGAAGTCGATACGGCCCGCGAACTGAATGCGGGCATCATCGGCCGCGAAAAACCTGGTTTTGAGAATAGCACGGCTTTCAGCCGGCTGGCTAATGCATGCCGCCAGCAGCACAACCCAGAGGAGCTTTTTCACCGACATTGAGCAAGAGTAAGCATTTGGTTGATAGACTTTTATATTGACTCGCTTACTTTCGGCCAGCCGTCAGGCCCGGCCACGTATCCGTTCGGAACGGCACGGCCGGCAGGTCCTCCTTATTGGTCAGGTTGCCGGCGGGGTTATCGGCCCAGTCGTAACGCACGGCTACCGGGGCGGGCACCTGCGGACTTTCCACCAGTACTTTATCGCCAGCGAGGCGAGCCGTGGCCCAATAAAATACCCGGTCGGCACCGGCCACCGCGAAGCCTTGTAACGGCAGGCCATTTTTAGCCACCAGCCCCCCTACGCTGGTAAATATTAGTCGAACCGATGCGCCGGTCACGGCCATATCCGCGTAGGTGGGACCGCTGGTTACGAGCTTCTTCTCGCCGTATGCCACGCGGCGGGCTACCAGCGCTAAGCGGTAGCCCACTGCCTGCTTGTTATGAGGATGAATATCGGCGGCATCGCCCACGTCAATGGCGGTGGCCATGCCAGTGCCGGGCAGCGCCAGCGCCCCGGCCTGAGCTTCGCGTAGCTCGGCCCACTCCGATTCGGCGGGCTCAGCCTTAGCTGCCTGGTAGTTGGCCAACTGCACGAACAGGAAGGGCAGCGGCGTACCCCACTGCGCCCGCCAGTCCGCAATCAGGGCCGGGAAGAGGGTGCAGTACTGCTCAGCCCGGTTTGCGTTGGATTCGCCCTGATACCAGATGATGCCTTTGAGGGCCACCGGCCGCAACGGCGCAATCATGCTGTTGTATAGGGCCGTGGGTTGCCAGTGGTCATCGCGGCGGATGGAATCGCGCCGGGAAAACCCGGTAATTCGGGGCCCGAATTCGGGGAGAGCCCGCAGGCCCTCCGCACTCACCCAGGCCTCGGCGGGCGTGCCGCCCCAACTGCTCACCAGTAGGCCCACGGGCACCTGGTAGCGCTGGTGAATTTCCCGCCCGAAAAAGTAGGCCACTGCCGAAAAACCGGCCACCGTGGCCGGGCTGCATACCTGCCAGCCCGAGCCTGCCGCGTCAGCGGCCGGGCGCGAGGCCGCTGATTGGCGCACAGTAAACAGGCGAATGGCGGGGTAATTAGCAGCAGCGATTTCCTGGTCGGCATCCTGCACGGGCTGGTAGCCGCGCGGGTTGCTATCCTTCACCTGAAGCTGCATATTGGACTGCCCGGCCGCCAGCCAGACGTCGCCTACCAAAACGTCATTCAGAACGATGGTATTTTGTCCGACAACCGTGAGAATATAGGGTCCGCCGGCGGGCATAGCTGGCAACGTGGCCTGCCAGCGCCCACCGGCATCCGGGACCGACGCCGCATAGCTACGGCCCCGAAACGTGAGACGTACGGCCTCGCTCGGCCCGGCCCAGCCCCACAGGCGCAGCGGCTGGTCGCGCTTCAATACCATGTGGGAGCCCACAAGCGCCGGTAGGCGCACAGTAGCCCGCGCTACGTGGCCCGTCAGGCACGCTAGCAGCAACAGAAGCGACAGACGGAAATGGGCAGCCATGACGATGGAAAGGGAGAGGTAAAAAATCCCAGCGAAGATCGGGGCAAGTCGACCAATAAAACTGGTATTATTTTATCAAAGTCACGTACCAAAAACCTAAAGATCTACATTTCAGTACCGGCATCTATAGATTTGGGTACCTTGGGATCTTAATCCTTGATATTCCCCTTCCTACTCATGGCATTTTCCGCTGTTTCGCCCGCCGCTGGGGCCAGTACGCTCCTCGACGGCACCCCTACCCCACGCTATACTTCGGCCCTGAGCGCCGTGACTACGCTGTTCTTTCTGTGGGGCTTTATCACAAGCCTCAACGACATTCTGATTCCATACCTGAAGGCTATTTTTCAGCTCACCTACACCCAGGCCAACCTCATTAACCTGTGCTTTTTTGGGGCGTATTTCCTAATGAGCATCCCGGCGGGCAAGTTGGTAGCGCGGGTGGGCTATAAGCGCGGGATGCTCCTGGGCTTCGTGGTGGCGGCGCTAGGGGCCTTCGTGTTCTACCCGGCGGCCGAGCAGCGGTCATACGGCCTGTTTCTAGGGGCACTGTTCGTACTGGCCTCGGGCATCACGCTGCTGCAAGTAGCCGCCAACCCTTACGTGGCCATTCTCGGGCCACCACAATCGGCTTCGTCGCGCCTCACACTCACGCAGGCCTTCAATTCGGTAGGCACCACGTTGGGGCCGCTACTGGGTAGTGTGTTTTTGCTGAGCCGGCTACCCAAGCTTGATAATGCCACCACAGCGGCCAGCATCGATATCCGCGCCTTGCAGCTGCCCTACCTGGCCATTGGTGGGGCGCTGCTACTCATCAGCCTACTGCTGAGCCGGGTGCACCTGCCGCAAATCGTGCCCGCCGAAGACGAAACTTCGGCTGCCAGTCGTAGTCAGGCCTGGCACTACCGGCATCTAGTCCTGGGCATCCTCGGCATCTTTGCCTACGTGGGGGCCGAAGTAGCCATTGGCTCGCATCTGGTCAGCTACTTCGCGCTACCTAGCGTGCTGGGGCTGGCCCCGCAGGCAGCCGGCGAAAAAGTGGCTTTCTACTGGGGCGCGGCCATGGTGGGCCGCTTCGCCGGGGCCTACCTGCTCAATAAGTTCTCTCCGGGCAAGCTGCTGGCCTTTAATGCCGTGGGTGCGATAGTTCTAATACTCATATCCGTAAGCAGCACCGGGGCGCTGGCCATGTGGAGCCTGCTGGCCGTGGGCCTGATGAATTCGTTGATGTTCTCAACCATTTTCACGCTGGCCGTGGCTGGGCTGGGCCGGCACACTGAGGAGGCCTCCGGGCTGCTCTGCACCGCCATTGTGGGCGGGGCCGTGGTGCCGCTACTATTCGGGGCCGTAGCCGACGGTCCGGGCCTACGCTGGGCCCTGGTGCTACCTGCGCTGTGCTACGCCTACATTCTGTGGTACGGACTGCGCGGCAGCCACCCGGTTGCTACTGCTGCTGTACTATAACAGCAGGTTCCATTGCCAGGAGCCGCCATCTAATCAGAAGTATTACCTCCGAGTAGTCGTTGCGCATCCGCTTGCGCAAGTTCTCAACAGCGGCAAAGTAAGCTTAGCTTAAGCTAAAATAATATCGGGTGTAATTCAAAACTACGCGGCAGGTTGTAACTTGGGTACTTCCTTATTTCCCTGGCCATGACCAAAGAAGCCTACTTGGCGTTAGCCGCCGCCCAGTACGAGGAGTTGCGCCGTATCGGCCAGGAGCCGGACTTCTACACGCTGGAAGAGCAGTTTGACCAGTTGTGAACCGCCTTGGGGCGCTCCGTGCTGGAACAGACGCTGGGGCCGGTGCCGGCCAACAAGCAAAAAAACAGCGTCCAGACTCGGTTTGGGCGCGTAGCCATCGCCAAAACCAATCCGTTCAGCGCCCCGGTGCTGGGTGCGCGCACCAGCCCCTATTTGCAGGCCAAGTTGGTGCTGCTCGGGGCCGGGCACGTGTTCGCGGCCGTGCCGCCGCTGGTCGAATCCCTGCTGGGCATTCGCGTGAGCACCAGCCAGGTCTACCGCCGCACCCAGGCCGCGGCCCAGGCCCTGCCCGCCGCGGCGCTGGATGCCCCCTGCCCGGCGGTGAGCGCCGGGCAGGGGCCCGTCTACGGCATGGTCGACGGCTCGATGATCTTCACCGATGCGGGCTGGCAGGAAGTCAAAGTCGGGCGCGCGTTCCAAGCCATCCCGCCAGCGGCTGGCTCAGCGGCTGGCCTGGTGGGGCCGTCGCCGTACGTGGCCCAGCGCGGCCCCTTTGCCCCCTTCACCCGGCGCTTCGAGCAGGTGCTGCCGCCCGGTACGCACGCCCAACAGGTCTTTGTGACGGACGGAGCCCCGTGGATTCACCACTGGCTGCAAAAAAGCTACCCCCACGCCACGCACATCCTCGACTTCTACCACGTGGCCGAAAAGCTGGCCGCCGCCGCTCAGGCCGCTGCCACCCCCGCCGCGTGGCTG